>CAYYWI010000037.1:0-22562 GCA_964475375.1 uncultured Dehalococcoidia bacterium | reverse complement strand
AAGGCCTTGTCACCGGCAGCACTGACGATGGCTATCCAGACCTGGGGGTCGTCCCTGAAGTCGATCCAGGATTTGACCAGACCGTCCCAGACCTCGGCATTCATGGCGTTGCGAGCCTCCGGACGGTTCAGGATTATATGAGCCACCCTTCCCTTCTTTTCGTAAATGAGTGCGGGCATTCCCTCAACCTCCTTAAATTTACAGTTGTGCTTAATTCTACGCCAAAACTCGCCGGGTTGACTACAAAGCCTGCTCAGCCGGGATCAATGGGTCATTCCATCCCGCCTCTGCGCGCCATGTGCGGCACAGCTTCCAAGCCATGTTGGTTGCACGATATCTCCGTCGTTGTCTATAATGAAAATGACACCTGATACCGTATGAGAGCACCTCGTTAGGAATCCGCGACTAGCTGCAACCTCTCCGCACATCATCCAAGCATGTTATCGGGAGTAAGGAAGTCAGTCGCTGTATTCCAGTCATTACTGAAGAGGATTATGGGCAAGACGTTAGCTGAGAAGATACTGAGCACCAAAACAAAAGACAGCGCAAAGGCCGGCAATATCATAATCGCTAATGTGGACCTGGCATTTGTCCAGGACACGACCGGCCCATTGACCGCCAGGCAGTTCCGGGCTGCCAAGTTTGAGCGCACTGCCAAGAATGCGCGAACAGCCGTGTTTCTGGATCATGCCGCCCCGAGTCCTAACAGCGCGCTTTCGGATGATCAGGCTTTGTTGCGTGATTTCGCACAGCAGACAGGCGCTCTGATCTCTGACGCCGGCGACGGCGTCTGCCATCAGATTGTCGCTGAATCTCTGGCCAAGCCGGGAGACCTGGTGGTCGGTGCTGATTCTCACACCACCACAGCCGGAGCTCTGGGAGCATTCGCCTGCGGCATGGGATCATCAGATATCGCCGTGGCCATGGCCCTGGGCAGGACATGGCTGCGCGTCCCGGAGAGCACTCATATATCTCTTTCCGGCACCTTCTCACCCGGCGTCTATGCCAAAGATCTCATCCTCCACCTTATCGGACTCCTCGGAGCCGACGGCGCTACATACAAAGCTCTCGAATTCGGCGGCGAAGGAGTATTTGCCTTGGGCATGTCCGAGCGCCTCACCGTATCCAACATGGCGGTGGAAGCCGGGGCAAAGGCGGGACTGTTTCCGGCAGATGAGGCCACGCGCTACTATCTGGCGAGCCAGGGAAGATCAAGGGACTACCGCAAGATCTGTGCAGACGACGATGCCGTCTACGAGCGAACTATCGAGATCAAGCTCGGCCATATTCAACCCATGGTGGCCAAGCCTCATAGCGTAGACAACGTCTCTCCGGTCATAGACCTCAGCGGAGTCAAGGTTCAGCAGGTGTTCATTGGAACGTGCACCAATGGCCGGCTTGAAGACATGGCAGTGGTCGCCAAGATGCTGAGCGGCAGGAAGCGCCACCCCCGAACCAGGCTGATTGTCGCGCCGGCCTCGCGTGAGGTTCTGCAGGCGTCCATAAGGGCAGGATACATTCAGACTATGATCGACGCCGGAGCCATCATCCTGCCGCCTGGGTGCGGGCCTTGCCTTGGTCTGCACCAGGGAATCCTCGGCGACGACGAGAGCTGCCTGTCCACAGCCAATCGAAACTTCGAAGGACGAATGGGCAACCCCGATGCCTTCATCTATCTCGCCAGTCCGGCTACTGCGGCCGCTACCGCGATCAAGGGTCAAATAACCGATCCCAGAGAGGTGCTGTAGTGCTTACCGGTAGAGCGTTCAAGTTCGGCGACGACATCTCCACCGACCACATCATACCGGGCAGGTTTGCCCATCTGAGAAGCAAACTACCCGAACTGGCCAAGCACGTCATGGAAGACGCCGATCCGGCTTTTGCCGGCAGAGTCAAGCCCGGCGACTTCATAGTAGCGGGCAGCAACTTCGGGCTGGGATCAAGTCGTGAGCATGCGCCCCTGGTTATCAAGATGGCCGGAGTGAACGCCATCCTGGCCAAGTCCGTAGCCCGTATCTTCTTCAGGAACGCCATAAACCTCGGACTGCCTGTATTGATATGTGACACTGATGTGATCGCCGACGGGGATCAACTGGAAATAGATCTGGAGAACGGCACCATCAGGGATGTCACCAACGGTCAATCGCTGACCTCCGGCAAGATACCCAAGACGATGCTGGATATCCTGAACGAAGGCGGTCTCCTCCCGTACATCGAGAAGTACGGAGAATTCAGGCTGTAAAGACGGCATCGACATGAACTACAACATCACGCTCATCCCCGGCGACGGCACAGGACCAGAGGTTACTACTGCTACCACACGCGTGCTTGAGGCCACCGGCATCGAAATCCACTGGGACGTTGTTCAGATGGGCCAGGCGACTCAAGACACCATGGGAACGCCGCTGCCGGAATCGGCCTTGGCATCCGTCAGAAGGAACAAAGTGGCCCTCAAGGGCCCCGTCACCACGCCGGTTGGCTCGGGCTTCAGAAGTGCCAACGTCGCTCTGCGGAAGGCCCTCGACCTCTACGCTTGCGTTAGGCCATGCAAGACCTACCCGGGAGTCCCTTCGCCGTTCACCGATGTGGACATCGTTGTAGTCAGAGAGAACACCGAGGACCTGTACGCCGGCATCGAGTTTCAGGAGGGTACGCCTGAAGCGGCAAGAGCGATAGAGACCATATACCAGACCAAGGGCGAATCTGTCAGGCAGGACTCCGGTCTCAGCATCAAGGCGATATCGGAGACAGCCAGCAGAAGAATTGTTCGTTTTGCCTTCGACTATGCCAGGGCCCATCGCCGGAAGAAAGTCACCGCCGTGCACAAAGCCAACATTCTGAAGTTCTCGGATGGGCTTTTCCTTTCGGTGGCCCGGGAAGAGGCCAGGCACTACTCTGACATTGCATTTGAGGACAGGCTGGCCGACAACATGAACATGCAACTGGTGAGAAAGCCCCAGCAGTTCGATGTTGTGGTAGCACCCAACCTCTATGGCGACCTGCTGTCTGACCTGTGCGCCGGCTTGATCGGAGGATTGGGCATAGCTCCCGGAGCCAATTTCGGAGACGGCATCGCCGTGTTTGAAGCGGTGCATGGAAGCGCACCAAAGTATGCCGGACAAAACAAGGTCAACCCCATGGCAATGATGCTCTCCGCTGTGTTGATGCTGGAATACCTGGGCGAAAAAGAGAGAGCCGATGTGTTGGAGAGGGCGATAGCCGGAGTCATTGCTGAGGGCAAGAACGTCACCTATGACCTCAAACAGAACGAGTCAGAACCAGCCGCAGGCACATCCCAGGTAGCCGATGCAGTCATTGAGAGAATCCGGCGCCTCAGGTGAGCCTGGCCACTATGTCCCCGGGAACATCCTTGATTCTGCGCGATGGACCTTTTTTCTCCCCGAAACATCAGGTGTCAACCTGGTAGTCGCCAACAACTCAGGAGGAAGCGATGGGCAAGATACACATAATCGACGTGACTAACCGTGATGGCGTGCAGACGGCAAAGCTCGGCCTGTCCAAGCTTGAGAAGACCATGTTGAACCTCTATCTCAACGACATGGGGGTCTTCCAGACTGAATTCGGTTTCCCCACTACCCGTCACGAGAGGAACTATCTCCAGGCCAATCTCGAATTGGCCGAGATGGGAGTCATGCAACCGATCCGGCTGGCTGGATGGCTCAGGGCCGTGGCCGCCGATGTTGAGCTGTCGTTCAAGCTGGTCCCGGACCTCAAACATATCAATCTCTCCATCTCCACATCAGACCAGATGATCCAGGGCAAGTTCCTGGGCAAGAAGACAAGAGATGACGTATTAGCCACGATGGTGGCGGCGGTTGAAGCTGCCAAAGCTCATAAGGCCGTGTCCATTGGAGTCAACGCTGAGGATGCTTCACGAACTGACCTGGACTACCTGATCAGGTTCGGTCTGGCAGCCAAAGAACACGGGGCCATCCGCCTGAGATATTGCGACACCTTGGGCTATGACAACCCCTTCACCATTTACGATACGGTCAAGGCGCTGGCCCAGAACACGGGCATGGATATCGAGCTGCATTGCCACGGTGACCTGGGAATGTCGGTGGCCAATTCCATTGCCGGTGCAAAGGGAGCCATCGACGGCGGACAGGATGCTTACATCAACACCACCGTCAATGGCATAGGCGAAAGGGCGGGTAATGCCGACCTGGTGGCGGTGATTCTGGCTATCACCAAGTCCAAGGGCTTCGCGGACAAATATGAACTTGCCGACCCTGTCGATCTGTCCAAGGCGTGGAGGATAGCCAAGTTCGCCAGCTATGCCTTTGGAGTTCCCATTCCTATCAACCAGCCCGGCGTTGGCGCCAACGCTTTCGCCCATGCTTCGGGCATCCATGCCGATGGAGTGCTCAAGGATGCCAACAACTACGAGCTTTATGACTACTACGAGCTGGGGAGAGGCGAGTCGGAGTTGGTGGAAACCGGCAGGGAGATATGTACCGGGGAATACGGCGGCATCTCGGGTTTCACCCACGTTATGGGCAAAATATCTGTGTCCTTCACCAACGAGGTCGAAGCGCGGGAGGTGTTGGAGTTGGTCAGATACGCCAACGTGGAGTGTCAAAAACCGCTTGTCGAAGAGGAGTTGCTGTTCATCGTAAAGCACCCGGCGATTGCCAGGAAACTGTTGACGCTCAAGCCGTTGGATCGTGATTGAGATGCAACTAACCTGAACTCCAGCCGGTCAGAAATTAGATGTTGGCTTGGCAAAACCTGCAGCATCGCGGTATAATTCGCTGCGGGTGGTTCTAAGTCTAGGTTACCAAAGCTGCGACTAAGTCATGTCCAAAGGCTGTGGGTGACCCAGGTTGAGCCAGCTACTCTAGTCAAGGAAAGGAGGTCATCCATAGGCACAGCGGACAAGACCCTAACATGCTCCGATTGTGGGTCGTCTTTCACTTTCACCGTGAGAGAGCAGGAAATGTTCGCATCCAGGGGCTATACTAATGAGCCCAAAAGGTGCCTCACCTGCCGAGAGGCAAGGAGAGCATCCCGCGAAAATTCCGGCGACAGCGGTGGAATGAGGCCCAGGCGCCAGATGTTTCCTACCATTTGCGCTCAGTGCGGCAAGGAAACCCAGGTGCCGTTCCAGCCGAGAGGCGACAGGCCAGTCTATTGCAGCGATTGCTACAATAGAATCAGACCGGCAGGCAGTCGGTAGAGACTGATCGGAACACAAGAAGGGGCTGGAATTAATTCCAGCCCCTTTCCTTTTTCCAGCCCTTAGGAACCTGCTGAGTCTAAGCCTCTTTTCTAAGTATCTTCTGCTTCAGGGTTTCCCATTGCTCCATGGTGAGTATGCAGAGATTACCCCTCTCCCCAATCTCCACCTGCTTCTCCCCGATCTTAACAACGGGACAGCACGAACCTGAGCTGCACAATGTTACTACCTTCATCTTGCCTGACATCCTCCTTCCTTCTTGTCTAGAACCTGGTAAAAATATACCCTTCTTGGAATGTCTGGTATGTGACCTCCGTCTCATGGATAGTCCAGCCAACCAAGTTCATGCCCGGCAGGTTTGCTGCTGTTTTCGAATTTAGAAGGCTAGCTGCTTCTGGATGTCACAACCGCACTCAGCATCTCCCCGTTGAGGCTCAGGGGCTTCCTTGTTTCCCTTCTTCACTCGCGCCGGACAGATGGGCTTGAAGTCGCAGCGGCGACAGAACACGCCCGGTTGCGGACTGAATCTCTTCTCACCACCTATGCTTCGTGCCGTGAGCAGCAGCTCCCATTTGGCTTGGTCCAGAACAGCCTCACCGATCATGGCGGTATCCACCGAGCCTGAAGAAAGGTAAATGAAAGAGGCCTTGGATATTGTATAAGGTATCTTCCGGGACAGTACCAGCGCATTCAGGTAAAGCTGCGTCCAGTCGCTGGTCTCCGGAATATTTCCCGTCTTGTAGTCAACAATGTGAAGGGTTCCATCCGCCTGCAGGTCAACGCGGTCAATCCTGGCCTCTAACAGAAGGCCGGGGGTGATTTCGGTTTCGAACCTTGCTTCGACCAGGTAAGGCCTGATCCGGACATCCTGGCCGGCAAAGAATAAACTTACCTGCTTCAGAGCCTTTTCTGCCCAGCGCCGTTCGTCTTCCTGACTCCTGAATCCCATCCGATAGCGGCGCCAGTTCTTTCTGAGCAGATTCACCATGGTCTCCAAGGTGCGCTGTTCCACCGGCACGGCCGACAGGAATTCCTTTAACGTATCGTGCACATGATTTCCCATAGTGAAATATGGCCTTGGCCCTCCGTACTGGTCGCCCAGACGGTCAACATAACGAAACTTGTACTGCCGGGGGCACTGGCGGAAGCAGGCCACAGCAGTGGGAGAAAGCCTCAATGAGGGGGCCGCCGGCCTCTGTCTCACGTACACAGGGACCTCGGTGAAGCAGACCCTCCCGGTACCATAGTTGTCAGCAATTCTATCACAGGCCGCACGATCACGACACGGCTGCGGTTTCTACAAAAACGCTGCAGGCAGGCGAAGCGCTTGTGCCCGCTTAGATTTGAGCCACAGCGAACTGCTATAATGGGCCTAAGTGTGTGTTGGCAGCAGGTCCTGCGTTGTCCCTGGTCTGCTGAAGTTCCGATTCCAGAGGAGACAGTGTCTTGCAAGAGATTGACAGATTAGTGCGGGCTCTCGGCGCCAGTCGATGGGAAGCACGCCGCGCAGCCAGTGAAGCGCTGGTCAAAATCGGGCCGCCTGCTATAGCGCCGCTGATCGATGCACTGAGAGACAAGAACTCAGACGTCCGCTGGGCAGCTATCAGAGCACTGGGCAAGCTGGGCAATCCAACCGCAGTCAAGCCGATCATTAAGGCCCTCCGGGACGAAGACCCCGGGGTGCGCAAGACTGCAGCGGAAGCGCTGGGCAAGATAGGCGACTCCAGAGCCATCGGTCATCTGATAATTGCAGTTAACGACGATGACTGGACTGTGCGCCAGGCTTCTGTGGAGGCGTTGGGTAAGATAGGTCATGCCAGAGCTGTGGATGCGGTTATTGATGCTCTCAATGATGGATACTCAGATGTTCGCCAGGCTGCGGTCACGGCTGTGGTTTCCATTGGCAAACCGGCAGTCGATCCGCTCATCAAGGCTCTCAGTCACGAGAATCCGGATACACGTCGATGCGCTGCTGAGGCTTTGGGCAAGATGAAAGAGACCGCCGTTATCCCTGCACTGGTGGAGAAGCTGAAAGATGAGAATGCCAGCGTCCGCCAATCGGCTGTGGATGGGCTTAGCAGGATCGGAGATGACAGCACCATCGTGAATCTCGTTGAGATGCTCAACGATGAGAACTCCAGCGTCCGTTGGGCGGCGGCACGGGCACTGGGAGAAATCGGCGACCTGCAGGCAATCGGACCCCTGACCACAGCCTTCAAGGATGCCAACTCCGGCGTCCGCTGGGCAGCCTACAAGGCTGCCGACAGCATCTGCAGGCGCTTCAGCACATAACACCGGTCCCCCCCGAACTCTCACTCCCTCAGTCCTGCGCTCAGAACCTTGTGTTTTGCCTATTTTTCGGTCATATTGAAACGCGGGAGGGGAATCAGCCATGGTAACAAGAGGACGTCGCCCGGATAAGATCAGTCCATTCGCCAGATTGGTAGGGCTGACTTTTCCAGAGGGCGTGGAGACTCAATGTACGCTTGCAATAGACGAAAAGGTTCTCAATGTATATGGCACCGTGCATGGTGGTGCAATCAGCACTCTGGCCGATGTCAGCATGGGCTATGCCCTTTTTGATCATCTGCGTGAAGACGAGAGGCTCACCACTGTGGAAATGAAGATCAACTATGTGGCGGCCGTTTCATCGGGGACCCTTACTGCTGAGGCAAAGTTGATCAGTAGAACCAGAAATCTGGCGGTGCTGGAATCGCGCATTGAATGCGGCGACCGGATCGTTGCCAAGGCAATTGGTACTTTCTACATATCCAGGAAGTCCAGGGACAACCTTTAGACAGCGAAGTCAGACCTCGTCTCTAGCGTCGCCTGGATCTTCGGCGCCGAGGTTTGACCTTGGCTTTCAAGGCTCTCCCCAGTTTAGTGGTTGCTCTCGCAGTCTTAACAGCTCTTTTGCTGGTATCGAGGATCCCCAGCACCGTTCCCACTCCGGGCACGAGGCCAAGCGCTGCCATGACCGTGCCAGTGGCTTCTCTGCCCGCCTTCGAGAGGCTTCTGGTCACTCTTGCTTTCCTTCCTCGTCCCTTCATGGATAACTTCCTCTGTCGCCAAGTATAAAGACGGAGCCAGCGAAGGGATTCGACCCTCGGCCCCCGGCCTACGAACTCGCAGACGGATACCACCTCTGATAACAATGCATAGAGAACGATCCCATTTCCCTCATCAACTCAACGTTGGAGCATAGCACTAATCACCAATTGATACCAGTTTCCAAACCACAATAGTCATCGGCTTGCTGCTAACCCTGCCTAGTGGACGCATCCTTTATCGCCCAGTTTGCGCTCGGTCCCGCTGAGCAGGCGCTGCACGTTGTCACGGTGCTGGAACAAGATGATGAGCGCGGCCACGCCACAGAAGACGACTTGCACTGCAGGAACCGGCATCAAGAAGGGGACTGCCGGCCGCCATCCTGTGATCATTAGTCCCAGCATGGCCAGGAACGAGACGACTATGCCAACTATCGATCCCAACGACATGTAGCGGGTCAACCGGGCGGTGCCCAGAATGAGCACGGCTGTGATCAACCCGACCAGCCAGTTCATGGCCAGCAGGCTGCCGACATAGGTGGCTACACCCCGACCGCCCTGGAACTTGATATAAACCGACCAGATGTGACCGATGATTGCCGCCAGTGCGGCTACCACTTGAGCGGTGTGGGTGGGCACCACTGCCCAGGCAATCAGAACAGCCGCGGAAGCCTTGGTCAGGTCGAGGATCATGGTCACAGCCCCGGCCCGGCCTCCAGCGATTCGCAATACATTGGTGGTGCCCGTCTTGCCGCTGCCGAACGTCCGGACGTCTATCCCCCTGGCCACCCTCGTGACCATGATGCCGAAAGGGATGGCACCCAGCAGGTAGCCAATCAAGGCAACAGCTACATACTTGAGCGCTAGCATGGCCTAGATTCCGACCGAATCCCCCCACTACGTCCGGACAGTTGGCCGGACTGATATGACTCGGAAGAGGTTATGGTTCTTCGGGTTTCTTGTCGCCCTTGCCCTTGAACAGAAGGCGCAGCGGCGTACCTTTGAACCCGCAAAACTGGCGGATCTTGTTCTCCAAGAAGCGCTGATAGGAGAAGTGAACGAGTTTGACATCATTGACTGAGAAGACAAAGGTAGGTGGATTCACCCCTGTCTGCGTTGCCCTGTACACCTTCAGACGCCTTCGCCCTTTCCTCGGTGACTGATGAGCTGCCTCAGAGTCAGCCACAATGGTTTGGAGTAGTGAGTCATCCAGCAACCGCAGCCTCTCTCCGTAGATCCGCCTTGCCAGCGGCAGAATTCTCTCCACACCCTGCCCCGTCTTGGCCGAGATGAATAGCGTTTCGATATAAGGCATGAACCTGGTCCGGCGCTTCACCACCTCCGTCCACAACGAGGTGTCTTCCACTTCGACCAAGTCCCATTTGTTGACCAGGAGAACAGCTCCTTTGAAGGATTTATGAATGTAACCCAGAATGTGTATATCTTGAGCCGTTACCCCCTCAACCGCATCAATAACCAGCAGGGCAATATCTGCACGCTCAATGGCATCGGCACTGCGGGTGAAGCTGTAACGCTCAATGCCCTGCTCAATCCGTCCACGACGCCTGATTCCCGCAGTATCGATCAGTGTCACCCTTTCGCCCTTGTATTCCAGCAGTGTATCGATGGTATCTCGCGTGGTGCCTGGAATCTCGTCCACAACCACACGCTCTTCACCGAGTAGTGTATTCAGCAGCAGCGACTTGCCGACATTGGGCCGCCCTACGATGGCAATCTTCATCGACTCCGGCTCAGCAATTGAGGGTGTCGGAGCCGGCAGACTCTCAACGACCTTCTGCATCAGTTCATCGATTCCCTTGCCGTGATAGGCGCTGACCGGGATCGGATCGCCCATGGCCAGCTCATGGAATTGGGGCACCTCAGCTTCCTGCTTGGGTGTATCCACTTTGTTTACTACCAGCATCATCGGCTTCTTTGTCCGGCGCAGGATTTCGGCGGTCTCCTGGTCCGCAGGCAGCACTCCATCTCTGGCATCCACCAGGAAGAGCAGCAGGTCAGCTTCGGCGATGGCTTTTTCTACCTGATCTTTGACCTTCCGCCTGATGGCTGGCCCGGGCCGCGCCTCCAGGCCGCCGCAGTCGATCAGAGTGAAATCATGCCCTTCCCAGGAGATGTCAGTGTGAATCCGGTCCACAGTTGTCCCGGGCAGGTCCTCGACAATAGCTCGTCTCCTGCCGAGAAGGCGATTGAACAGGGTGGATTTGCCCACATTGGGCCTGCCGATGATGGCCACTACAGGTTTGGGCATGATGCCCTCCTAGACAGGTTTCCCGCCCAGCGCCCTGGCAAGGATTGCCTTCTGGATGTGGAGCCGGTTCTCCGCCTGGTCGAAGACCACGGACTGGGGATGATCAAGAAGCCCCTCCGCAACCTCCTCCCCGTGATGTGCCGGCAGAGGATGCATGAACAGAGCCCCTTTCTTGGCAGATGCAAGTAATGCAGCATTAACTTGATATGAGGCAAAAGCCCGGCGGCGGATTTCCGCCTCAGATTCCTGGCCCATGCTGGTCCACACATCAGTATAGACCACATCGGCGTCTTTGACAGCACGGTGAGGTTCGGTCACCGAAGCAACCTTGGCCCCGCTCTCAGCGGCGAATCTCTTTGCCTGTCGAAGAGCGGGTTGGTCCATCTTGTAGCCCGAAGGTGAGGCAATGGAGAAGTCCATCCCGACTGCTGAAGCAGCCAGGAGCAGACTCCTGGCCACGTTATTGCCGTCGCCGACATAGACCAGATGCAGGCCTTTGAGTACGCCCTTCTTCTCTTGAATGGTCAACAGGTCGCCAAGTGCCTGGCAGGGATGCTCATGGTCCGTCAGGGCGTTAATCACCGGCACGGTCCCGTATTTCGCCAGCAGCTCCACAGTCTCATGGGCGAAGGTGCGGGCTACAATGCCGTTCACAAAGCGGCTCAGCGTACGAGCCACATCAGAGATGCTCTCCCGCCTTCCCAGCCCGATCTCGTCCGGCGACAGGTAGATGGCGTGCCCGCCCAGTTGCCACATGGCTACTTCGAAACTGACGCGGGTGCGGAGGGAGGGCTTCTCGAAGACAAGGGCGATGGTTTTCCCCTTCAATCGATTACCAACCTTCCACCCGCTTTTGAGGAAAGCAGCATCCTTGATCAGATGCTGGATTTCGTCTGGAGTGAGGTCAGCTATTGAGAGCAGGCCTGTTGAAATTGCCAAGATTTGCCCTCTGTCCTTATGGATGGTGCAATGACCATTTCCACATCATGCATCTGGGCTATGGAGGCAGCGCCACAGACGCCCATGGCGGTGCGCAGAGCGCCAACGAGGTTCTGGGTTCCATCGCTGACGGTGGTGGGACCAAAGAGAATCTGCTCCAACGGAGCACGAGTATCAACCTTGATGCGCCTACCCCGGGGCAGTGCCGGGTGCGGGCTGGCCATACCCCAATGATACCCATGGCCCGGTGCTTCGTCCGCTTGAGCCAGTATAGCGCCCAGCATCACTGCATCAGCTCCGGCAACAAAGGCCTTGCACATGTCGCTTCCAGCATGTATGCCGCCATCGGTGATCACGGCCACATACCTTCCACTTTCCTTGTAGTAATCATCCCTGGCGGCGGCGCAATCCATCGTAGCCGTCACCTGTGGTACGCCTATGCCCAGAACCTGTCGCGTAGTGCAGGTTGCCCCCGGGCCGATGCCAACCAGGAGGCCGGCGATGCCGGTCCTCATCAGTTCCAGCGCCGCGCCGTAGCTGACGGCGTTCCCCACTACTACCGGGATGGGCACGGACTGACATAGCTCCGAGAAGATGAGACCCTTCAGGCTCTTGGACACGTGACGGGCAGTGGTAACGGTGGACTGAACTACCAGCACATCAGCGCCCGCTTCCACAATAACAGGGGTCAGCTTCTTTGTGTTGGCCGGAGTAACGGAAACGGCGCATATACCGCCATTTCGCTTGATTTCCTGAATACGCTCACCAACCAGTTTCTCCTTTATAGGTTGGGAGTAGACTTTCTGAAGCAAGGGGGTAGCCTGGTTGATGGGAACCCGGGTAATCTCCCCCAGAATCTCATCGGGCCTATCATAGCGGGCCTGAACACCTTCCAGGTTCAGCACAGCCAGGCCGCCGAGTTTGCTGAAGGCGATGGCGAACTTGGGGTCAACCACGGCATCCATGGCAGCCGCCAGGACAGGAACAGTAAAGGTCAGCTTTCCGAGATTAAGATCGACCGAAGTCTGTTCAGGATTGACCGTGACGTCGCCTGGCACAATGGCAACTTCTTCAAAGCCATAACAGCGACGCATATCTCTGAATTGACGAGTTGGCATATCTTTATTGAACGTGGGGTTATTTAGGACCAAACTATATCAGAGGGTATTTGGAAAGTCAATTTGAGCGCATGAGGTTATGTCAACCCCAGTCGGTGGAATTGTGGTGTTCCAGGACGATGGGGAGACAGCAGGTTGAACACAGAGGCTAATGTTCTCGGTTACTCTGACTGATGTGAAGTACGGTGGCAGGTCTCTGCTGGCATGGCAGCCTACGCCTGTTTGCCAGGGTCTTGTGGAGGTTGCTGCTTATCCCTGCGCTTCTTTATCCATTCACGTATGAGCAGGACATCGCATACCAACGTGAATATAAGCACCAGAATGCTGCCGATGATCAAGATGTAGTCCCAAATTCCCATGACTATCCCTATCCATCTTCAAGAGTACAATTGCCATCGCTGTTTGGCAAGCGAGATGGGTGCATCAGCGAGCCCGTCTTGGAAGACCCGAATCCGTGGATTCATTGAGGGAGAAGGATGTGAGGTGGTTTTGGCCGGATTTCTTGGGATTTGTTACCGCTATCCAGTCAGATGGTTCAACAGGTGAAGGCGGTTTCCGGCCAGTTATGTCTTATTAGTGGGGTCTGGGCCTCCTTTTAGAGCAAAGGTTATCCGTTAGCCTCCACCTCCTCATGGTTGATGTTGCTGATTGTCTTCAGCAGGCTGGCGGACTCAGCGCCATAGCCCTCTCATGAGCTGCCCGAAGCAGCGTGGCCCATATCTGTTCCAGTACCTTCAGGATCACCCGCCGGGCATGACAGACTACCTGACCCAGTCCGGTGAACACGGCAAACCTCAGACGCTCAGGCTCAGCTTTGGCATACTCCTTCGGCAAGACGGCTGCCTTCAGCAACTCCAGCAGGTTATGGGTTATCACCTGCAGCCTCAACCAGGCAGCGTTGGCCCCGTGTTTCCCACTGGGGTACACTCCTGCACCTAACCCGCTCTTGAGAACATGATGCACATGCTCGATAGTTCCGGCTTTGCCCCGGTGCCATGCTAACAGCGCCTGGCCTCCCATCTCCCAGATGTTACTGACTATGGCGAAGTAACGCACCGAGCCACCATCGCTGAATAGTTCCCCCTGTAATCTCCTCAGCCTTACCGCCACATAACGGTAGGGCCGGGAGTCCTTCTTCTCAATCTTTCTTGATGGTACATAAGCTACCTCAGCCCATTCCCTTATCACTCCCCCCTTCTCCTCCATCATCTGCCAGGACTGCGGCGGTATTGATCCTACCGTCTCTTTGAGCTGGGGACTCATGTCGGCACTGACGGCAAACTTCCATCCCTCTCTATCCCAGTGATCCAGGTTATCCTGTTCATAAGCCGCCGAGTCCGATCTGATGTATACCTCCCAGTCACCGGGCGGAAGAGCCTGATATGCCTCATCCACCAGCCGCCGGTTGCCCTCAGAGGCAGGCACATTCCCCTCTCGGAACTCATCAGCTAACACCAGACCCGTCTCGGCCCAGCACACCTCTATCGGCTGAAAGGCCTTGTATCCGTCATAGCAGTATTGGGCCTCAGCTTTGTCGGTTTCCACCAGGTGAGCATCCATGTCCAGAGTGACCCGCTTCTCCACCTTCACGTTCTGCACATACGCCCGCACCACGTGACGATTCACTTCCCCCAGTCCTGCCAGTGGACCCGCCTCCGCAGGCAGGAAGCTTCCCTGCCTCGGCTTCCCTTTCATCAACTCTTCATCATGGAACCGGTCCAACCACTGTCGGGCTGTCTCCGGCGCCGGTATAGCATAGCCCAGCATCTGTGGCAGAGCCTCGTCTCTCCTCAGACGCTCCATATCCTCCCTGTAACGTTCCAAAAGCCTCCAGACCCCGAAAGCCCCAGCCCCACTGCTGCCTCCCTCGCCCCCACACGCCCCTACCCCACCGCACTAAGCACCATTAGTCTCTTCTGTTCCTCTCTGGTCAACGTCACTGTCTCCTTCATACGGTGACATTTTCGCTGAAAGCTTAACCACCGTCATAATCGTAGAACACCAACAAAAAAGGGGGTCTTTGACATGTGGCATGGGATTGCCTAGAATTGCTGACAATCAACTGATAGAAATATCGTTATGCGTGTGATTCTCTCAAATCTAAAAGATAAGTACTTGGTTCTTCTGTGCCTGGGAGTTGTTGCAGCATACGCTGTCTTTATGCGCTGTGTTCACCTGCTTGATCCCGACCACTACTACATCCTGAGCGCCGACTCGCACTTCTTTCACTGGCAGGCAGAGAGACTTCTTTCTGGTGATTCCATACCCATGACATGGCACAGCGGGCTGACCTATCCTTTGGTCTGGCTGGCCAAGGCAATCAGCTTCGTCTCCAGTATGGCACCCGAGGACGCCTTGATATTGGCCGGCAAGCTCATCCCGCCTATCCTTGGCGTTGTTAGCGTGGTAGTCGTATATCTGGCGGCTTCAAGGATGTACAACCGGCGAGTGGGGCTCTGGTCTGCCTTTGGCTGGGCTGCTTTGAGCTACGCCTGCTTCGTCCAGGCCGCTGGCTATCTGGATCGCGACGGTCTCAGTATCCTGCTGCTCATGACAGGCGTCTTCGTCTTCTATTTTTCCAGGGAATGGAGCTTCTCGATAGCGGGGAGGGACGTTGGTTGGGCAGCAGGTGCCTTGGCCGTCCTGGCGATCGAGGGCCTGCTGGTGCTGGAATGGCTCTGGCTGGGGGCAATTCTTCTCTTGGCCATCCTGACCGGGTTTGTGATTGTCGAGGTGGCGGTTGATGTTCTCCTGCATTTGATACAAACCCCAACAGAGGGAAGACCTGCCACAGCATCGGCAAAGGATTATATGACCGGTGCCATTGCAGCCGTCAGGAGGTCAAGCTGGCGTCCTCCGGTGCTGATATTGGGGGTGAGCTTGGTGGTGGGAGCCGTCAAGCCTGGTATTCCAAGTATGTATGCTATGGCGGCTACATTGGTCAGAGACATGGTCTCTGGTGCAACCGGTGTTTCAGAGTTGCAGCCCATGACGGCGGAGGACCTCTTTAGTTACGGTTTTCTCATTATCCCCATCTTAATTGGATTGTATGTCATGGTCACCAGGCATAGCAGAGGGGATGTCTTGTGCCTTGGTTGGTTTGCTTCTCTTTTCGTTTTGGGTCTTTTTGCCAACCGAATGTTCATCTACGCTGCTCCAGCGATCAGTGTGATCTGTGGAGTTGGACTGGCCTCCCTCTTCAGTTTTGAGAGAGCCAGGAAGTCTGCGCTTCACATAGCTACCGATATGGGAATACTGACACTGCCATCTCCTCGCGTATTACGAATGTGCGCGGCGATGCTGGTTCTATTGCTCTCGTTGCTTGGATCGACGATCTGGGCATATCATCTTGGCACGGGACGTATGACCGCCGCTGACAATGAGTGGCAGGAAGCTCTTGCTCATCTGAAAGAAAACACTCCGCAGGATTCGGTGGTCATGAGCTGGTGGGACAGCGGATACTGGATACTGGACATGGCTGACCGCAAGCCCGTGGTCGATAATGGCTACTATGGTTGGGATCAGCAGAGGCTGGAAGATGTGGGACTGGCCTACTGCACAAGCGATCCTTCGGAGGCTGCCCGGATCATGGACAAATACGGAGCTGACTACCTGGTATTCTCGCGGGGTGAGGTAGCTATACTTTCAGCGATATCAGAATATGGTCTCGGTGAAGCATACGGCAATGGCGGCTCAGTGCCCAAGGAGTTGAAGAACTCTCTCTATAACCAAAGCCTTTATGGCGATTTTGAGTCCGGAGGCGAGCTTACGCGTGTCTATCCCTCGCCCGAAGTGAAAGACCCAGAAGTGGTGATCCTGATGCTTGAGAAGTAGGGCATCAATAGGAGTCATGTTGTGACATGAAGGCCAGTTGCCAATCAGAACGGAGATTAATTTGCAGTGTCAGTTTGCCCTAATGTACCTCTGATTCCTCGCCTTCCTCTTCCGTGGCAATCGTTGCCTCTCCATCAGCCGTTGACAACTCAGGCGCTTTGCGCCTCAGTGCATCTCTTCCCATCAGGAAGCAGACAGTAACATTCGCCCCAGAGATAACCAGCATGCCCAGCGACATATACACTGAGGTGTTATGCACTGCAACCATGCCATAGATGACCGAGATGGCTATGAGCAGGTTGATGAGAGCTAGTACGAGAACAAGACAACCGCATCCCGGCTTGAGTCTCATTGTTGCCTCCTGGCCTTCATAGTTGGGCGACATTATAGCACGACATTGTGGGTAAGACAAATTTGACACTGAATGAATGTCGTCCCTATAATGCATGCCGTGCCGCCAGGAGGCATATCCTCCGTGTCTCCTTGATGTCTGAGGTGTGCTACTGAAACCAGGGGTGGGGCGAAAGAACGCAAGGCTTCGCATGAGTAGGCTGTTATCATTGATACCATGCGTCCAGATGGCCAGAGAAAGGAGTTAGCATGATGAGAAGTCATTCATTCAGGTTCGCCCTGGTGTGTGTTGTGGCTGCGATCCTGCTGTCATCAGTGGCTGCAGTGGAGATTCATGCCAGCGCTGAAACGGGAGCAGATACATGTGGTGAAACGGTGGAGTTGTCGTATGATGACGACACATGTACCGGCTATGTTGGCACCTTCTGCGACCCGTGCAGTAACTTCCAGGGGGTCAGATTCTCCTTGCCTTCCGGGCTGATGCGTGCGACGATTCCTTCGATTCGATTCTACTGCAAGCCGGGCGTTAAAGGGGCAAACGTGGAGGTATACGTTAAGGCTGCAGATCATTTGACTGACCTTGTCCCCAAGATTGTCTATTCTGTGGGCAGTACCGGTTGGCAGACAGTGCAATTGGCGGGGGCTGAGGCGACGGGAGATTTCTTCGTATTCGTACGGCGTCTAACGGCAGGAACCAGCCTAGGTCGTGACTACTGGAATGACTATCATCGTTCCTTCATCGGAGAGCACCCGACAAAGCTGCAGGGATGGGAGGATGGCGGCGACATCATGATCAGGGCGACGATACTCCAGGAGATGCACGTGGGACCGGGCCAGCCTTATGCGAAGATTCAGGAGGCCGTAGATGCAGCCTCGCCCGGCCTCAATATCGTTGTGCATGCTGACACATATGACGAAAATGTCACGGTATACAAGCAGCTCACTATCAAGTCGAAAGATGGCCCAGCCAAAACCATTGTGCAGACGCCCTTCGCTGACAGGAATGTGTTCACCATAACTGCCGATGGCGTCAAATTGTCTGGTTTCACTATCCAGGGTGCTGGTGATCCAAGCAGTGGTATCAGCATCGAAGGGTCCAGCGGATGCACCATTTCGGGGAATGTCGTCCAAGATTCCTACTATGGCATTTACGTGTCCGAAGGCAGCACGAACAACATCCTCCTGGAGAACGAGTGTAAGTTCAACAACAACGGGATATATGTAGATGGGTCCCAGAACTACATCAGCGGGAACAAGCTCCATGGGAACACGGCACCGCTGGGTTCCGCCGTCTTTCTGTCCGGCACTGCGTCGGGCAATGTGCTGCGATTCAACAGCATCACCATCGATGCCGGTATGGAGCCGGCGGTAGCCAACGGGCCGCAGGTATACAACCAGAACAGCACCGCGGAGGCCAGCGCCATCGAGAACTGGTGGGGTAGTGAAAGCGGTCCTGCCAATATGACAATGGTGCTGTCCGATCCCTGTCTGACCAAGCCGCCGGTGCGGGTCAAGACCGCGTTCACGAGCGCCGGCGAATTCACTGTTGATGCCCGGAGTGAAACATCAACCACGGTGATAAAGCAGGGTGACGGAACGCCCGTGGTCTCAGTGGCCAGCTTCGCGGAAAACCCGGCCGGCGACTTCAAGGGGAAGTCTCTTGGCAAATGGGTTGATGTGCTGTTCAGCAGCTCAGATAGCATTGACCAGGTTGAGATCAGAGTCAGCTACACCCCGGCTGAGATAGAGGGCCTCAAGGAGGGTTCGCTGAAGCTCTTCTGGTGGAACGGCCAGAAGTGGATGGTCTGCTCCAAGACCAACGTGGACAAGGCCGGTGGCTTTGTGTGGGCCAGGCTGGATGCGAAGAGCAAACCGGGCCCGGGCGATCTTGGCGGAACCATGTTCGCCGTTGGGATCTCCAATGGGTCGTCGGGATTTCAGTGGTGGGTGATACCGCTGGTGATCCTTATCGTGATTCTTCTGCTGATCGTCTTCCGGCTGGTCTGGGTGCTGCTAATCAAGGGACAGAGGATGTAATGTATTGTCAAATCCCCCTCAGTCCCCCTTTGCCAAAGGAGGAATTGGGGAATGCCATTCGAGGCAATGCTGGTGGGTTTCGCTTCGCTCAACCCACCCTACCCTGGAATCCCGTTTCCACGGGAATGACGGGATAGGGGCGTGCAGGGGGAAGCCCCAAGCCACGAACTGTGAGCTATCAGCTCATGGCTCATAGCAAGGGGGTTGGTGGTGTGATTAGAGGCAATGCTGGCGGGTTTCGCTTCGCTCTACCCGCTGCCGGGTCAGGTCTCGGACCTGACACCCACAAGAGGATATATGAGGCCGGACGGCGAGAAGACCATTGGTTTTTCTTGGGGCAATCAGATAAGATATGAAGCCATGAGAATCAGTAGAGCGTTTTGGCTGGTTGCCGTTCTAGCAGTGTCGGCAGCGCTTATTGCGCCGCCGGCAGTCCCGACTCGGACTTGCGCTTGACGGTGCAAGAGGCTGACGGTCGTCAGCAATCCCCTCTGCGCTGGTGAGATCACCCTGACGCCAGACTATCGAAATGACCCCGATCCAAGGTATCTAGATATGTACGAGGGAGACGGTCTTGTCATGCTGGAAGCTCGTCCTTCGGAGGGTTTCGAGTTCGTTGGCTGGACCGGCGATGTCGATGGGATTGCAGATACAACCCAGTCCGCGGTCACCGTCAAAATGTCAAGTAATCGTGCAATAGTCGCCAACTTCGCGGCTCCCGGCGGTCTCTATACTGTCACCCTTGATACCAGCCCGTATTGGGGGGGCTCAGCTACTATTGACACGCCTTGCGGCTTATCGTTTGTTGCCGATAATATTCAATCCACGATCTCAGTGCAAGTCGCAGGCGGAACGGAATTGAGCCTGGCAGCGACGGCTGCTGAGGGCTACAGGTTCCGCGGATGGAAAGGCGATCTCTCGGGCGTTGAGGATGCCACCTTCGTAGTGGAGTCAGATATGACCATCACCGCCAAGTTTGAAAAGCCACATTCATTTCCCTGGGGATGGGTAGGTGGAGTGCTGGTGTTCGGCGCAGCTTCCATTGTCATAGCGAAGTTCACGGTGTTGAAGGGGCGGAAGGGCGGAGAAACCCCAGGCGATGGCGGATCGCCGGCGCAGCCTTCCTAGTCAGAAGCTTGTCGGTTCGCGTTCCGAAGGATGCTGGGTGAGGCCGAGTGAGGAAGGGTATGAGGCTGGACAGAAGGATTCGGTTTCTGTGGGTTGTTGTACTGATAGCAACAGCGGTGCTTTTACTCCCCATGGAAGTCCCAACCAGAACCTGTGCTTGAGGGGTCTATAGGCTGACGGTCGTCAGCAACCCCAATGGTGGTGGCAGTTTCATATATGATCCACCTCTATGCAGCCAGTCCACTTATGCCGCTGGTACCGTGGTTACGTTGACTGCCGTCCCCTGTGAGGGGTACCAGTTCGAGAACTGGGCGGGCGATGTCAGTGGCACAGAAGCAACCGTGACCTTTACTATGGATAGAAGCCGTACTATCACTGCCAATTTTGCTGTATCATCGGTGCGCTATGTGATCACGGTTGCCAGCATTCCTTCCAGCGGCGGTTCTGTTATTCTCGACCCAAACCAGTCTGACTACCTGGTGAACCAGACTGTCTCGGCAACCGCCTGCCCGAGTGAGGGATATGTCTTCAGCCACTGGTCCGGAGACTTGACCGGCAGCAGTTCCCCGGCCAGTTTGTTGGTCAATGACAACAAGTCCATAATGGCTGTCTTCAACCCACTGCTTGAAGTAAGAGAGGCACCTGCTGATGGCGGCAGAGTGGAAGCCAGCCCTTCGACCACCGGTGGGTATGCGCTTGGAACGGTCGTCAGCCTGAATGCGCGGCCAGCGTTGGGATATCTCTTCAAGGAGTGGACCGGTGAGGTAGCCGGCATACCGGATGTCAGCAAGTCCGCGGTGACCGTGACCATGGACATGCCCCGCACTCTCACGGCCAATTTTGTGGCATCACCGCCGTTCAAGGTTACGACCGGTGTCCAGTACGAAGGTGGTTCGGTCACGCTTCAACCTGCTCAGCCTTCCGAGGGTTACCTGGCCGGCAAGGAAATCACGGCGTATGCTTTGGCCAGTGAGGGCTATGTCTTCAGCTACTGGTCGGGTGATGCGAGCGGCAGCAACCCGATCCTTAAGCTGACTGTGGACGGCGAGAAGAGCATAACGGCAGTCTTCGATCTCAAGGTCGTGATTGAATGCGATCCCGCCGAAGGCGGCACCGTAGAGGTAACCTCACCTCAAGCGTCCACAGGTTATCCTCTCGGCACAGAGATAACTGTGGAAGCCATAGCCGGCAAAGGGTACAGGTTCAAGTCATGGGACGGCGATATCTCCGGATCAGAGAACCCGGCCAGCGTCGTGATGGACTCTCCCAAGACACTGACTGCCCATTTTGTGAAGGAGACCCAAATCTCTTGGCTGTGGATTGTGCTGGGCATCGCAGGACTGCTTTTTCTGCTGCTGGTTGCCCTCAAGTTGTTCCGTGTGCTTGTAATCAAGAGATAGCGTGCAATTTTGCCTGGACCGGACTAAAGGGACTGTGGTAGGATTTATTTTAGTTGTTTGAGGGGTGTGGGAGGTGCGGCCCGCGGCGTATCCCCAATGCAGCCCTCTTTGGTCAAATTCTGAGTTTCGTCGTTCGGCACGTTGCCGTGTGGCGGAGGAGGTGAGGAATGAGGTTACACACAAGGATTCAGTTCCCCTGGTTACCAGTATTCCTTATTCTAATCGTTGGGCTTGTGCTTTCCATGGCGGTTCCAACCTTGGTCAGCGCCAGCTGACCATGCCTGACGCTGACGGTTGTCAGCAACCCTGCAGAGGGCGGGGTCACAGAGGTATCACCGGTACAATCCTTATACCGTGTTGAAGATTCCGTCACTCTGACTGCTGAACCTTCGGCAGGTTACGTTTTCCAGAACTGGACCGGTGACATCAGCGGCATCGCAGATCCCGGTCAGCCTACCGTGACTTTCGTGATGGAAGCAAACCGCACCATCACCGCCAACTTTGCGACTCCAGAGGAGCGGTATGCGGTCACGGCGGCAGCGAGTCCCACCGATGGTGGTTCTGTTACTCTTGATCCCAGCCAGCCGGACTACTCGTTGAACCAGACGGTGTCGGCAGTTGCCAGCCCGAGTGAGGGCTATGTCTTCAGCCACTGGTCTGGGGATTTGAGCGGCACCGATTCCACTGCCAGCTTGTTGGTTGATGACAACAAGTCCATAGCTGCCGTCTTCAATCCAACTCTCACCATACAGAATGCACCTGATAGTGGGACAGTGGAAGCGACCCCTGCGTTGACCCCCGATGGGTATCCGGTTGATACGGTCGTCAGCCTGAACGCGCGGCCATCCCTGGGGTACGTCTTCGCAGGATGGACAGGTGACGTGGCCGGCATATCGGACGTCAACGGTGCTGCGGTGACCGTGACCATGGATGCGCCCCGCACTCTGACGGCGAGCTTCGTGGCATCCCCACCCATGAAGGTCACGACCAACACGCAATACGAAGGCAGTGGTTCGGTCTCGGTTGAGCCCGCTGAGCCCCCGGAGGGCTACCCGGCCAGCCAGGAGATCAAGGTGCATGCTTTGCCGAGTGAAGGATACGTCTTCAGCCACTGGGCAGGGGACGTAAGTGGCAGTGACCCGGTTCTTACGATTGCTGTCGACGGGGAGAAGGACATAACGGCAGTTTTCGATCCCACAGTCACGATTGAATGCAATCCCACCGAAGGCAGCACCGTAG
>CAYYWI010000036.1:0-23587 GCA_964475375.1 uncultured Dehalococcoidia bacterium | reverse complement strand
CTACATTCACCCACGGGCAAGCCCGTGGAACCCTGCCCTTCGGGTTATTGGATGAATCTGCCGGTTGTCCCGGTGGCCACCAGGTTGAGCTTCGAGAACTCGTCCCGGTGAACTTGCACCAGGTAGACCATGTCGGCCTTCTTGGCATCGTGGGCAATCAGCGCCAGTGTTGGTTTCTCCATTCTTCACCTCCTTCCATGCATTCTCTCAATCCAGTTACTAACTCTAGCGGGCAAGGTTTAAGAGGTGCATAAGGATTTGTTAAGAGGAGGTTAAATGTGGGAGGTTAGACCCTGGGTCTCAGCCTCATGCTGAGAATACCCTCTATAGCGGCAGCGGAATGCTGAAGCTGAAGGTGGCACCCCGCCCCTCCACACTCTCCACCCAGATGCGACCGCCGTGGGCTTCTACTATGTGTTTGGCGATGGCCAGTCCCAGGCCGGTGCCTCTATCGGTGCGAGCCTTGTCAGCCTTGTAAAAACGCTCGAACACCCTTGGCAGATCATCCGCGGAAATGCCAACACCTGTGTCAGAGACCGAGACCAGCACGTGATTGCCGCTGGCCCTGGCCGCGATATCAATTCTCCCGCCGGACGGCGTGAACTTGATGGCATTGTGGATGAGATTGACCAGGACCTGTTCTATTCTTACCTCGTCAACTGACACCGGAGGCAATCCGGGGGCGAGTTCAAGCTTGATCTCCAATCCGGCTCTATCAGCCTGGGCCTTCAACCTCTCAACAGCACGTCCTGCTACATCGGCAATGCTCACCGGGCTTCGCGTGAGCGGGGATTCGCCGCTCTCGATCCGGAAGAGGTCTCCCATCTCCTGGACCATCTGTGCCAGTTTGTCTACCTCGACGTTGATCTTGCTGACAAAATCCCTGGCCACGGATGGCTGCTCTATAGCACCTTCGTCCAGAGTCTCCGCCAGAGCTTTCAGCGAGGTGACCGGTGTACGGAGTTCGTGGGAGAGGTTGGCAATGAAGTCCCGGCGCACGGTCTCCAGCCTCCGCATCTCGGTGAGATCCTGGATCAGGACCACACAGCCGGAATCCCCTTGAAACGGAGTGACCATGACTCCCAGGAGTCTTTTCCTAGGGCTGGTTCCGATCAACCCCTTCTGTTGTTCTTTGGTGGACAGGCAGCGCTGCAGCAGGGTGTCAATCTCGTAGTCACGCACCACCTCAATGAAGTGACGCCCTCTGGCTGCGTCTCCGGATACCTGGAATATCTCCTCCACCGCCTTGTTCACCGTGCTCACCTTCCCATCCCCGTCAACCACAAAGACGCCGTCACCCATGGTTGAGAAGATCACTTCCATCCGATCCCGCTCGGCGGTAACCGTAGCCATAGTCTGTTTCACTTGAGCCGCCATCCGGTTGAAGGCTCGAGCCAGTTCGCCCACCTCGTCCTTCGACGTAGTGACCACCTCCTGGTTGAGATCACCCTCGGCCATCCTTTTGGAGACCAACGTCAGCTTCTTTATGGGATCGATGGTAATCCTGGTAATCAGAATCGCCAGGAGGACAGCCAGCACAGCGGCCATGAAAGCCCCTCCGATAATGACCCGGTTGATGTGCGCCATGGAACCGTTGATCTGACTCAATGGGATGGACACCCTGACCGCACCTGTGATTTCACCACCGGTGGTTATGGGAACAGCCACATACATCATTTCATAGCCCAGCGTGTCACTCCGGCGAACGTTAGTGCCTGCCTCGCCGGCAAGAGCCTGGGCAACCTCCAGCCTGTCTAGATGGTTCTCCAGGGGCAGAGGGCGGTCCGAGTCACCAAGCACGTTTCCGTCTGCATCGAAAATCGTCACACGGGCGCTGATCCGCTGTCCCGCTCTCTGCGCCAGGTCGTTGACCTCATTCATCTGACTGACGACAAAGTACGGTGCTGCGCTGTCCGCCACCAGCCTGGATTGGTCGGTCAATTGTGTTCTTAGATTCTCAAGATAGGAGTCTCGGAAGTAGCGGGACAGGTAGATGCTCAGCCCGCCTATGCAGGCAACGAGCAGTATGACAAAGGCTGCCGCTATGCGCCATCTGATGCTGCGAAACATCTCTATGCCTCGAACTTGTAGCCGACACCTCTGACAGTGAGCAGATGCCTGGGGTGCGCGGGATCAGCCTCGATCTTGCGCCTCAGCCAACTCATGTGGACATCCACGGTCCGGGTATCACCGGTGTAGTCATAGCCCCAGACCCTCTCCAGTAGATGGTCCCGGCTGAACACCTGTCCGTGGTTTCGAGCCAGGAACTCAAGGAGAGAGAACTCCATCCGGCTCAACTCTATGTTTGCGCCGCCACGGGAAACCCTGTGCCGGGCCGTGTCAATCTCGAGATCGGCAAGCTTGAGGGGCGGCGAAGCCGGCTCCATTGCAGCCGTAGCCTCACTTCTCATCATGTCGACCCGGCGCAGCATGGCCCTGATGCGAGCCATCAATTCCCTCATGCTGAATGGCTTGGTCAAGTAATCGTCAGCGCCGACCTCAAGGCCGACCACCCTGTCAGTCTCTTCGATCCTGGCAGTAAGCATCAGGATCGGCACGTTCGTCTCTTTCCGCAGGATGCGGCAGACCTCGTAGCCGTCCAGCTTGGGCAGCATCACATCAAGGATGATCAGATCCGGACTGTTGCTCCGGGCTGTTTCGAGGCCTTGAGCACCGTCGGAAGCCGTCAGCACCTCGAACCCTTCCTTGGCCAGATTGTACCGCAGCACTTCGAGCAGGTTCCGATCGTCTTCCACAACCAGGACTTTGCTGCCAATCATTTCTGTTTCCTGCCCAAACTATAGCCTTTGCGACCCGGTTCATCAAATGCCCCATTTGCATACACGGGCGAGTTTGTGCATGGTAAGAACGAACAACTCCCGGTTTGCCGCGCTGCGAGTAGACGTCATCTGGTCCAGAAGAAGACGGCTGCCCAAAACCCCACGACTACTTTGAGGCGATGATGTCCAGAAAGTACTGGTGGAATCTCAGGTCGGTGGTCAACTCAGGATGGAAAGCCGCAGCCAGCAGCCGTCCCTGTCTGGCAGCCACCACCATGCCATCGGGCAACGTGGCCTGTACTTCCACCGTCGAATTGGCAGCTTCAATGATCGGGGCCCGGATGAACACGGCGTGATAGGGCGGTTCGCCCAATGCCGGCATCTCGAGATCGGCTTCGAAGCTGTCTACCTGGCTGCCGAAGGCATTCCGTCGCACCACGATGTCCATGATGCCCAGCGTCTGGAGAGGGAATTCTGGAACTGATTTGGCCAGCAGGATCATACCGGCACAAGTGCCGAGGATCGGCAATCCATCCCTGGCCAGGTCCTGGAGGGGCCGGAACAGCCGGTAGTCGGCCATCAGTCGGCTCATGGTAGTGCTTTCGCCGCCGGGGATTACGAGGCCATCCAGCATAATCAGTTCCCTCGGGAGACGAACAGGGCAGGCATCCGCACCCAGCTTCCTGAGGACATGGATGTGCTCTATGAACGCGCCCTGCAAGGCAAGCACTCCCACTCTCATCGTCTTCTTTTCTGCACAGCTCAAACGGCCCACTTGACAATGCGCCTGTGATTTCACTATAGTAGGTAAACGGTTACCTACGTCCAATACAATAACTCAAAGATACGTAGCTGATTATACTGGACTTTCTCGGGAAGGGGCAAAGAAGTGAAGAGGACAGTGAAGGTGATACCCTGCCTGGATATGAAGGAGGGCAGGGTAGTCAAAGGGATCAAGTTCGTCAATCTGAGGGATGCCCGTGACCCGGTGGAGGCGGCAACCGCCTATGCCAGAGAAGGGGCCGATGAGATCGCCTTCCTTGACATTGCCGCCACTGTGGAGAAGAGGGGTACCAGGCTGGAATGGGTCAAGAGTGTGCGAAAAGCCATCAGCGTGCCGTTCATCGTAGGTGGCGGGGTCCGCGATATTGCCGACATGGAGGAGCTCTTCAACATCGGTGTAAACAAAATCTCCATCAACACCGCAGCCTATAGAAACCCGGACCTCGTCAGCAATGCGATGCGCAATTTCGGCAGCGGAAGCATCGTGGTCGCCATTGACGGGAAGAAGAACTCTCCCACAAGCAAGCATCCCCGGCTTGAGCTCGTTGTGAGCGGCGGCACGGAAGAGACCGGGGGGGAGATCGTGGAATGGGCCAGGAAGGTGGAGGAACTCGGAGCAGGCGAGATCCTTCTGACCAGCAGAGATGCTGACGGGACCAAAGAGGGCTACGACCTGGAGATGACTAAGGCGGTGGCCGAAGCGGTGAAGATACCCGTGACGGCTTCCGGAGGCGCGGGCCCACTGGAGCCTCTCTATGCGGCCGTGACGACCGGCAAAGCATCGGCAGTACTCTGTGCCTCCGTCTTCCACTTCGGCGAGATCAGCATCCCTCAGGCAAAGAAGTATCTGGCTTCGAAGGGTATACCAGTCAGGCTCTAGGAATTGGTCTAGGAAAGGTGCGCAAGTCATGGGAGTAGATATTAAGAGAGTAGATGCCATAGTCGATGCACACGGGTGCAACCGCGACAGCTTGATTTCCATCCTGCAGGATGTGCAGGCAGAGTACTGCTACCTCCCTGAGGATGTGATCCGGCGCGTGGCCGTCAGGCTGCGTCTGCCGGTGATCCAGGTCTACGGCGTGGCCACCTTCTTCAAAGCATTCAGTCTGAAACCGCGCGGCGAGCACCTGGTCCACGTGTGCCTGGGCACGGCCTGCCACGTTCGCGGGGCTCCCGCTGTCCTGGATGAAGTGAAGAGGCAGCTTGATGTTGAAGCAGGTGAAACCACCAGGGACATGAAATTCACTCTGGAGACCGTGAACTGCCTCGGTGCATGCGCCCTTGGGCCCATCCTGGTGGTGGATGGCAAATATCAGGGACAGATGCGGCCAGGGAAGGTCAAGGGCACATTTAAGCAATACAAGAAAGGCGCTGAAAGGAACTAGGGTATGAACAAACTGAGGTCTGCAGCAGAACTGGAACAGCTGCGCCAGAAGATCATCAGCCGGCGCGATCCAAAGCGCACTTGTGTTGTTACCAGCGTGGGGACATGTGGCTTGGCGCGCGGGGCGGCCGCCGTGGCTCAAGCCATCACCGCGGAGTTGAACAAGGACGGCTTGAAGGACACGGTTGACTTCCGCACGACGGGCTGCCATGGATTCTGCGAAGTAGAACCGGTTGTCGTTATCTATCCTCAGGGGATCCTATATCAGCACGTGGCTCCGGCGGACATTCCTGAGATACTCTTGGAGACCGTGGCCCAAGGCAAGATCATCGACAGGCTGCTCTACACCGATCCGGCCACCGGCCGGAAGATTACCTGTGAGCAGAACATACCTTTCTACGGCAAGCAATACAGGCTGCTGACGGAAGCCATTCGGTTCACAGATCCTCACAGCATCAATGACTACATCGCTCTGAGCGGTTACTCGGCACTGTCCAAGGTGCTCTTCAGTATGCAACCCGAGAAAGTGCTGGACGAGATCAGTAAGTCAGGCCTGCGTGGACGCGGTGGTGCGGGCTTCCCCACCTTCCGGAAGTGGGAGGCGATGCGCAATGCACTTTCCTGCGACGGCATTCGCTACGTAATCTGCAATGCGGACGAGGGCGACCCCGGTGCCTACATGGACCGCAGCCTCCTGGAGGGCAACCCCCACAGCGTCATCGAGGGGATGATTATCGGTGCGCACACCATGGGCTCGCACAATGGCTACGTGTATGTCAGGAACGAATACCCCCTGGCAGTACAGAACCTCGGGATAGCCCTGGAGCAGGCCAGAGAATACGGCTTCCTGGGTAAGGACATCCTCGGCTCCGGTTTCGATTTCGACATAAAGATCTCCCGAGGCGGCGGTGCCTTCATCTGCGGTGAGTCAACGGCCCTCATGGCCTCCCTTGAGGGACACATAGGCGAGCCGCGTCAGAAACACATCCACACCGCTCTCAAAGGGCTCTATGGCCGACCCACCGACCTCAACAACGTGGAAACCTGGGCCAATGTACCGATCATCATCAACAACGGCTCAAAGTGGTACTCCAAGATCGGCACAAACGGCAGCAAAGGCACGAAGATATTCTCCCTGGTGGGCAAGATCAACAACACCGGGCTGGTTGAAGTGCCGATGGGCATCACTTTGAGAGAGATGGTCTATGACATCGGCGGCGGCATACCCAATGGAAAGAAGCTCAAGGCAGTTCAGACCGGCGGCCCGTCGGGCGGCTGTATTCCCGAGAGCCTGCTCGACCTGCCCGTGGATTTTGACCAGTTGAGTGAAGCGGGTTCGATGATGGGTTCCGGGGGCATGATCGTTATGGACGAGGATACGTGCATGGTCGATATGGCCAGGTACTTCGTCAAGTTCCTGACGGAGGAATCCTGCGGTAAATGCGTTCCCTGCCGCGAGGGACTGGACAGGATGCTGGACCTGCTCAACGCTGTGACCGAGGGCAAAGGGAAGAAAGAGGACATTGAGCTGCTCGAAGAGCTGGGTAGTGTCATCAAAGAGGCATCCCTCTGCGGCTTGGGCGGCACGGCACCGAACCCGGTTCTGTCCACCATCAGGTACTTCCGCGACGAGTACATGGCGCACGTCCTGGACAAGCGTTGCCCGGCCGGCGTATGCAGAGCTCTCATCAAGCTCACCATCGATGAGGCGAAGTGCACCGGCTGTCGAGTTTGCGCCAGGGAATGCCCGCAGGGCGCGATCACCGGCGAGAAGAAGCTGCACGTTATCGACCAGGAGAAGTGCATCAAGTGCGGGCTTTGCCGCGACCTCTGTAAGTTCGATGCGGTTCTAGTCTCGTGAAGAGGTTGAGATATGGTTGAATTGACGATTGACGGAACAAAGGTGAGGGTGGCGGAAGGGACGAGTGTCCTGGATGCAGCCAGGGAGATGGGCATTATTATCCCCACGCTCTGCTACTATCCGGGCCTCACTTCCTACGGCGAGTGCCGCGTCTGCCTGGTCGAGGTGGTCAAGAGCAAGGGGAACTCATCGCTGGAAGCGTCCTGCGCCATGCCGGTGGAAGCGGGGATGGTAGTGCTGACGAATTCGGAGAAGGCGAAGAGGACGCGCAAGGTGGTGGTGGAGCTGCTGCTCTCCTCCTGCCCGACATCAAAGACGCTCCAGGACTTGGCCTCCAACATGGGCATCAACAAGATCCGCTTCGCGATAAAGGACAGGGGCTGCATCCTCTGCGGACGCTGTGTCCGCTACTGCAAGGAGCAGATGCGGTCGGGCGGCATTGGATTTGTGGGCCGGGGCACATCACGCAAGGTATCCACGGCCTTCGGAGTCACGCCGGCCGAGTGCCGCAACTGCGGCGGCTGTGAATGGATCTGCCCGGTATGCGAGCGGGCCTGCACGGCGAACAATCTGGTGAACGGGCTGTGCGGCGGATGCCAGAATGTGGCGCCGGTGGAAACATGCCGGATATGCGTCGGGTGCGCGGAGAGCGTGGGAGCGCATGGGCATTCGGTTTACTAGAGCCAGGAAGCTCTGGGATACGGGAAGATAGCTTGGCGGGACAAGAGGAAGGAGACAGCAAATGACACTCACGAGGTATAACGCAACAGCTTCTACTCTGACGAAGAACAGGACGGGTGGTGACTGGTGCCCCATCAGCGGCATGTGCGTTACCTGCGTCGATGGCTGCATCGGCATGTGCGAGATCGGCAAGAGCGCTTACCGCGGCGCTGAGGTGATCTACCCGCAGCCCTTCGGCATTATCACCACTGCGTCGCAGAAGGCCTATCCTGTTGACCTCTCGCATTTCAACATAATGGGAACGGCCGCTGGCGCCCATGGCGTCGAAGCGGATTCCGACAAGGCCATCTTCCCGAGCGTCAGCCTGGAGTCCTGGCTGGGTCGCGACAAGGGTATCAAACTGCGCCTGCCCTTCGTCATCCCCGGCCTGGGATCGACCAACGTAGCAGCGCAGAACTGGGATGGACTGGCCATAGGCTCCGCCATGTCCGGCGTGTCGCTGACCATCGGTGAGAACGTCTGCGCCATGGACGTGGACTCCAAGATCGTGAAGGGCTGCATCCAGAGCTCCCCCGACATGGAGAGGCGGGTCAAGCTTTACAAGCAGTGGCAGAGCAACGGCTACGGGGGCATCATTGTGCAGGCCAACGTGGAGGACTTCCGGCTGGGCGTTCTGGAATATGCCATCCAGAAGCTCGGGGCTACCGGCGTGGAGCTGAAGTGGGGGCAAGGTGCAAAGGATATCGGCGGCGAGGTGAAGCTCAGAAGCCTGGAGAAGGCCCAACTCCTGAGGAAGCGCGGCTACATCGTGCTGCCCGATCCGCTGGACCCCTTCGTCATCGATGAGTTCAAGAAGGGCGTCTTCACCGAATTTGAGAGACACTCCCGTATCGGCATGGTGACCGAGGAAGGCTTCATGCAGCAGGTGAAGCAGTTGCGCGATGCCGGAGCCAGGTATGTCTCCCTGAAAACTGGAGCCTACCGACCGGCGGACCTGGCTCGTGCGGTCAAGTTCTCCTCCGAGGCCAGGATTGACTATCTGACCGTTGACGGCGCCGGCGGTGGCACCGGCATGAGCCCTTGGCGCATGATGAATGAGTGGGGCGTGCCCGGCGTTGAGCTCTGGTCAATGACGTATGACTACTGCAACCGCCTGGCCGGGAAGGGGCAGTATGTTCCGCCCATAATCCTGGCCGGCGGGTTTGTGCTGGAAGACCAGATATTCAAGGGCCTGGCATTGGGCGCTCCGTACGTCAATGCTATCGGCATGGCCAGAGGCCCATTGGCTGCGGCCATGGTAGGCAAGACCATCGGTGAGTCAATCAAGAGCCGGCAGCTTCCGGTCTACTTTGAGCGGTTTGGCGGCACGCGGGAATCCATCTTTGTCACGGCTGAGGCTTTGAAGCGTGAATACGGCAAGGACTACGAGAGGATTCCTACTTCAGCCATCGGTCTCTACACCTACTTCGAGCGGCTGGCCCAGGGGTTACGGCAGTTGATGGCAGGAAACCGGAAATTCGGCGTCCAGCATCTCACTCGTGGCGACATTGCAGCGCTCACCCCTGAGGCATCGAAAATCAGCGGTATCCCCATGGTCATGGACATTGATGCTGAAGAGGTTGACGAGATACTGAAGTAGCTTTCGAGGAGTTCGGCAACAAGCTTGGACTGCTGCACTCCGAGGTGCAGCAGTCCGGGAATCGGGGGATGTGGTGATGGTAGGTGCGGGCGGCGTTGAAGTTGAGAGAAAAGTCAATGCTATCCTCAGGATTCTGAATGATTCGCCTGAGGCTGTTGGTGCCAGAGTGATAGCTCGCCGGCTTGAGAAACAGGGCATCGACCTCAGCGAAAGGGCGGTCAGGTATCACCTCAAGCTCATGGATGAGCGGGGCCTGACACAGCCGCTGGGCAGGGACGGCAGGCGGATCACGCCGGCCGGAGTGGAGGAACTGAGAAACGCCCTGGTCGTAGACAAAGTCGGCCTCTTCATAAACCGCATCGATCTGGTATCCTTCCGCACCACCTTCGACTGGCGAACCGGCAGCGGTTCTTTGCCGGCGAACCTTTCGATCTTTGACAAGAACGATTTCCCCAAGGCTGTGAAAGCCATGAAAAGCGCGTTCAAAGCTGGGATAGGTGTGGGTGATCTTGTGGCGCTGGCGCAAGAGGGTGAGAAGCTCGGAGACAGGCTCATCCCGAAGGGGAAGATCGGGCTGGCCACAGTGTGCAGCGCCGTGGTCACCGGAGCTCTCCTCAAGGCCGGTGTGCCTTTGGATTCCAAGTTCGGCGGTATATTGCAGATCAGAGGTGGCCGGCCGCTTCGTTTCGCAGAGTTGATCTATTACAGCGGTACCTCTCTGGACCCATCCGAGGTTTTTATCCGGGGCAAGATGACCACCGTTGGCAAGGCAGCCAGGGACGGTGAAGGAAAAGTGCTGGCGAACTACGCTGAGCTCCCCGCACAGTGCAGGCCTCTGGCAGAGGACATGATCGCCAGGCTGAAGGAGTCCCGCTTAGGGTGCTTGATGGTCATGGGAAATGCCGGCGAGCCGGTCTGCGAGGTTTCTGTCGATCCAAATCGGGTGGGCGTTGTTCTGCTCGGCGGCCTGAACCCTGTGGCCGCAGCCGAAGAGGCAGGCATCGAGGCTGAGAATACCGCAATTCACTCTGTGGTGGATTATCGTCAACTGCAGAGTATCTGGGACCTCTAGTGCTCAATCCCAGAGCGGATACATTACCAGGCCGGTAGGCAGCTTCGGATAGAAGTAGGTCGATTTTGGCGGCATCCTCTCACCGGCGTCCGCCACGGACAAGACCCTCGAAATCGGGATGGGGTTCATCAGGAAAGCCAGTCGACAGGTTCCTGAATCCACTCGTTCCAGAGCCTCAACGCCATCCCGGGTGTATTCAAGGGAAGCAGCCTCCTTATGAGGATTATCTATACCCAGCATCTGCCGCAGGATAATCCAGTGGAGTATCGAAACGTCCAGGCTCTTCCATTCCCGGCTGCGTTCGCGCGGCATCAGGCCCTGTATGGTAGACTCCTTTCGGGGATGGAGCAGGCAGAAACGATCCGGTTCCAGACCGTAGAGTCCGAAGGCAACATGGCGCTTCCCCTGCTTGGATAGCGCGGCGAGCCAGGCTTTGAGTCTCTCAGGCCGGGTAGCACCGACAGGGTCGATCTCCTCGATGTTGAATAGCATGCTCAACTTTTCTCTCAGGTCAGTGATGAGAGAACTGTCTGTCAGCTTCACCAGTCGATGAGTCGGAAGGGCGATGAGTCCGGGATCGCTGGCCCCGATCAAAGTCATCATGACGAAGTTGAACGGTTCATCACCCGACCAGTATGGATCCAGCGCCTTCTGGTCTCTCTCGTAAGCCGCGGCTGTTTCGTAGCGGTGGTGGCCATCGGCAATGTAGATGGCCTTCTTGCTGCACCAATTGGTAATCTTGGCGATACTCTTCTCATCCCGGATGACCCACATGTTGTGGATGACCCCGTCGTGGTCCATCACGCTGACGTCCGGCCCGGCCTTGGCTGATTCCATCAGGAGTTTGGTGAAGTTGTCTCTGCCGTGGTCAATCATGGTCATAATGGGGCTGAAATTGGCACGACACAAACGCATCAGTTTGAGACGGTCCAGGATGCGGTCCTCTATCACGTTCTCGTGAGGACGGGCTCCCGTGCTGCCCTGTTTGGTTATCCGCACCCGGGCGGTCAAGCCCCAGCGCTCTTTGATGCCGCTCTCCTGGGCAAAACGATGCTGGAAGACATAGAAAGCGGGAGCTGGCTCGCGGATAAGGATACCTTCTTTGAGCCAGCTCTCGAGTGTGTTTGCGGCCCTGGTGTATTTATTGTCCCGGGTGGAGTCGGTGGGAAACTCCTCGCCGTACTCCAGCCTGATTACGTTGTAAGGACTCTGCTGGTGATAGGCCTTTTGTTCCTCAGCCGAGATTATGTCATACGGAGGGCTGATGACCACGGTGACATCCTTTATCAGTTCGACGTTGTAGCGCAAGCCGCAGAAAGGCTGGACATCGGCCACTTATCTGACCCTCCTGATTCTAATCCCGTCAGTCAGACTCCTAAGGTTGACCTATTACCGTGACACCGCAGATGAACTTCCCTGGATGTCCGCCCTGGTTGTGAGCTAACCCCAGCCTCACATCCTTGACCTGACGCGCCGGTGTATCGGCCTTCTTCTGGATCTGTTTGTATATCTCGTACACCTCGCGGCAGCCGCTGGCGCCGATGGGGTGACCAAAGGACTTCAGTCCGCCGCTTATGTTCACCGGCATCTCGCCGTCATGATAGTAGGCCCTGGTAGCCGTCATCTGTTCCTTGAACTTGCCGGTCTCGCAGAGCTGCATCGATTCGCTGGCGATAAGCTCGGCGATACTGAAGCAGTCATGCAGTTCCACCATGTCCAATTCCTTGCGCGGGTTCCTGATCCCGGCTTCCGCATAGGCAGCCTTGGCGGCAGCCTGCGTGGCATCCCAGTAGGTGAAGTCGTAATCAATGCGCTCCTTGCCCCACCCCGGGCTGGCCGACATGCCGAACGCCTTGATGTTGACGTAGTCTTTGCGGTATTTCTTGGCATCCTCTGCGCGGCAAAGGATAGCCGCCGAAGCGCCGTCAGTTACTCCGCAGCAGTCGAAAAGGCCCAGAGGCCAGGCGATCATGGGAGCGTTGAGGACCTGCTCAACAGTGACCTCTCTCCTCAAGTGCGCCTTGGGGTTCTTGGCTCCATAGAAATGGCTCTTCACCGAGATCTCGGCCAGCACCCTCTTGCCTTCCTCGTTGCTCAGGCCGTACTTGGCGAAGTAGGCCACGGCGGCCATGGCATATCTCCCCGGGCCGGTGCCGAAAGCGCCGTATACCGGCTCCCAGCGGCCGATCCAGACGGAGGGCAGTCCGCCGAAACCCATGTCCTTGCATTTCTCTACGCCCACAGCCATGACCAGATCATAGCCCTTGGCTGCCAGAGCGAAAGTAGCTCCCCGAAGGGATTCAGCGCCGGTGCCGCAGGCATTCTCCACGCGGGTCACCGGAATGTACTGGGTCTGCAGTGCACTGGAAACAAGTGTGCCGGTGGCAACGCCGCCTTCCGAAAGCTGGGTCCCCCATTGGGTTCCCTGCCAAATCGCCTGAATGTCTTTGAGCTCTACCCCGGCATCCAGACAGGCCTCGTCGACGGCCTCAGTGATCATATCTTTGGCGTCGGCATTCCATCGCTCACCAAATTTGGTGCAGCCCATGCCCACGATAGCGACTTTGTCTTTAATACTCTCTGCCATCGCTCTCCTTTCCTAATTCCGCCCTAGTCCCTGGCCGGCCGGCATTTCCAGAAGTAGTTGTGCACACCCAGAGCATCGTGGATTCTCCTGAAGGTCATCTCCATCGGCATCCCCACCTTGATGTTCTTCACGTCCCGGTCGGTCACCTGGCTGAATATGCGCACTCCGCCATCCAGGTTGATGGCACCCAGAATGTTGGGCGGATCAATGACCGCGGTTCTCTCGTCCATGCTGTAGGTGAAGAGAACGCCCTTCCGGTCGGACAGAGGCACTTCCTCGAGGTACTTCTCCTCAGCCTGGCAGTACATGCAGCGCTTCTGCAGCGGGAACTGGGTCTTGCCGCACTTGGTGCAATGATGCCCGTGGCAGCGGTATACCCAGTTGCGGTCCCGCCACATGGCGGTGAGGGCGGTTCTGGTTCTGGTCTGTGGTGTCTGCTCGAACTCCATCAGGCCCCTGAAGCTAATGTATTTCCCGTAGTTCTCCAGCATGACCTTGGAGGCAAGGTGTCTTTTGATAGCTCTGCGGTCCTTGATCTTCTCAATGGCCGGTGTCACCTTCAGCGCACTGATGTCAGTGCCGTCTCCCCAGTTGCCGAAGAGGATCTTGTCGCCCGGCTTGGCGTCCTCCAGAGCGCCCACGAGGGTCATGAGGGCCTGAGCAGCTCCGGTGTGGCCGACGCTGTCGAACAGCGGGACCTGCACCTGTGTCTTGGGATCGAGTCCGAGGGCAGTCACTATGGCCGTATGGCTCCTGGCGTTGGGACCATAGAAAGCAGCCTTGGTGAAGTCCTTGGCCGTCACTTTTTGCGCCTTGAGGAAAGCGGCGAAGGCCTTCTTCATGTGCGCCTCATAGCCTTCATCCAGAATGAAACGTTCTTCCCACTGGCGCGGGAACCGGTCGGTCTCCAGCCGCCAGATATCCAGGAACTCGCTGGAGGTGTAGGCACTGGCCTCAACCTCGACGGCGATATCAGTGGCCCCGATAAGCAGAGCTGCCGCACCGTCTCCCAAGGCTGACTCACCGGCCGAGTTGGGTGCCGGCAGCCGGCAGTCCGCAACAACGACCAAAACCTTTTTGGCTGAGCCTGCCTTCACGGCATCCAGAGCCGCCCGAAGGGCCAGCGTCCCGGCTCTCATGGAGTTGCCGAAGTCGCTGGCAATGACATCTTCCCGGAGGTCCAGAGCTGCCGCCACAAAGCTGGCTGATTGCTTCTCTTTAAATGGTGCTGTGGTGCTGGCGAAGTACACAGCATCCACGGACTTCTTATCTGTGCCCTTGAGACAGTCCGTCCCGGCCTCGACGGCCATGGTGATGCTGTCCTCGTCGCAGTTGCATATGGCTTTCTCTCCCTTTCCACCTCCGCCCCAGACCTGGCCCAGGATCGCCCGACTGAGCCTGTACATGGGAATATAGGCTCCATAAGAAACTATTCCCGCCATATTCTCTCCTTTCCTCTCTTGGGTCTATTCTCAAAGAATGCAATGAGGCCAGTTACAATTATACGGTTAGCCTATGCCTGATATCAAAGACCGCTTGGTCAACGAGCGTAGGACTTTTGACACCATTTCACGCTTCTTGTTAGAATCTGAACCACAACGGCAGCGCCAACGATGCTCCTCTACCGGCGATAGCTGGGAGATGAAGGGCAGAGTGGCGGTATCTGCCGGTGATGTCTCCGATCTGGAATGCCCAACCCCTTATGGGTATGGCATCCAGACGGTGGGCTTCGGCCCCGAGGGTGCGAGTGGAAACGCTTGTGCCTCCCATTTGGAAAGGAGAGAGATGTCAGGTGATATCTTCTGAAAAAGCGCCCTGGCTGGAAGTGGGCGCTTTCTTTTTTGCTGCTAGTAGCTGCATGGCATACAGACCCGGCTTATAGTATCCCCGAGTTGTAGAGCTGTGCTGGTGTCCAGCTCGGCCTGCGGTACACAAGCCTGGGCTGATTGTCCTGCTGTGACCGTACACGTCCTCTTCCTCGAGCCTCGATTCCCGGCTTGCGTTCATCGATACAGCTTGGGCATGCTCTGAAGCGGCAGTTGCCCGCCAAGTCTCTATAGACCTGGCCGCTGGTTTGACTGCTACAAGAGGTTTGTATCACTGTATGCGCCGCTGTGCATGCTGCCTTATTGCAGCTTGTATCGCGGGTGTCGTCGATCGGCAAGCGAGAAACGGCTGGTAGCGGGAAGCCAGGACAACAGGCAAGCCATGCCATGCAATGGATGCCGTGAGCGGCGCTGGGTCTGCCTTCCTCTCTTTCGAGCAGGTGGGCCAAGTCAGCTCAGCCGATTGGCGTGAGTCCATTGAATGCGCCTTCCTCCAACTGAGGGCAGGATAAGCGACACCGTAGCCTGTCTGCACAGTCGGCCACAACCCATGATGTCGAGTCTCGAATAAAAAGGAAGGAGGCTATATATGGCTATCGTCAAACCGCTGAAAATGGAACCCGGAGCCCGGCGCCGTCTTTCTATTATCAGTCCCGCCACACTGGAGCCGATCGGCCAGATAGAGATACAGACTGCGGAGGATGTTCGTGACGCAGTCCAGAAGGCCCGCCAGGCCCAGCCTGCCTGGGCAGCATTGCCCTTTGAGCAACGGGGGGAATACATGCTGAGGGCACTCAAGATACTGCTTGCCCGTCAGGATGAGTATATTGATGTCATTGTTAGTGAAGGACCCAAGCCTCGCGTTGATGTCTTGAATATCGATATCTTTCCGGCTTGTGATGCGCTGGACTACTATACCAAGAACGCGGCCAGATTCCTGGCCACACAGAAGGTGGACATCCATGGCATGCTGGGGATGGTGAAAGACCTGTACATCACTTACAAGCCCCTCGGTGTGGTGGGCGTGATCAGCCCGTGGAATGGCCCATTCGTGCTTTCTATCGTGCCTTCTATTCAGGCACTGATGGCCGGCAACGCAGTGGTGCTCAAGCCGTCCTCCATCACTCCAATGTCAGGTAAGCTGGTCGGCGACCTCTTCCATGAGGCTGGTATGCCGGACGGGATCATGACAGTCATTATTGGCGACAGCGAGACCGGTCAAGCCCTTCTTGAATCAGGTGTGGACAAGATCAGCTTCACTGGTAGCGTCCCGGTGGGGAAAGAGATCGCGAGAGCGTGTGCCGAGAGATTGATCCCGTGCACCCTCGAGCTTGGCGGCAAAGATCCGATGATAGTGTGTGCCGATGCCGATCTGGATAGTGCAGCTGGCGGTGCGGTTGCCGGCTGCTTCACCAATGCCGGTCAGTATTGCTGTGGCACTGAGCGCGTCTACGTGGTGGCTTCGGTTGCTGACCAGTTCATCCAGAAAGTCGTGGAGCGCACGTCCAGCCTACGGCAGGGGATTGACGGTGATTTCGATGTTGGAGCACTGTTCTCGCCCGGCCAAATGACGATTGTGGAGAAACACGTTGCTGATGCGGTGGCCAAGGGGGCAAAAGTGCTCGTCGGCGGCCGCCGAAACCCGCATCTGGTCGGCCTCTACTTTGAGCCGACAGTCATCGTCAATGTAAACCACAGCATGTTTGTCATGAGTGAGGAGACCTTTGGCCCCATCATGCCCATTATGCAGGTACGGGATGAAGACGAGGCTATCCGAATGGCGAACAGCAGCGTCTTCGGGCTGGGAGCTAATGTGTGGACGAAAAACATCGAGAAGGGCCTGGAGATCGCCAAACGCATCCATTCCGGGAGCGTGAACATCAACGACATGACCATCACCTTCGGTATACCTGAGGCCCCGTTCGGCGGTGTGAAGAACAGCGGCGTTGGTCGAGTCAACGGCGAGATCGGCCTTAAGGGTTACTGTCATATTCAGCCGGTCATCGTCGACCGCTTTGGGGGACAAATAAGCGCGAGCAAGTATCCCATCAGTTCCCGGAAGACTCAAGATATGCAGAATGTCATCAAGTCCATCTGGGGTGGCCAGTTCGGGGAATAATCGCCGTTCAGTGGCTTGCTGCTCACGGGTCACAGGGATATCAGTGACCTATCGAAAGGCGGTGCATAAGGCAAGAGAGTGTAACTCCTTCCAGAGACGAATCTTCAGAAGCGCGAGGCTGACTCAGGGTGAGTGGGGCAAAGGCGATTGAGACAGCAACTCGTGCAAACCGGCGCTCTGCGAGAGCGGTCTCTCCATGCAGGGGAGGTTGTCCATGAAGCAGGCCTGAAAGACTGTGTGGGCTTCCTTACAGTGACAAGCAAGCCCGGGGTACTACATGAAAAGGATGCCTACTGGTGGTCTGCGTGACTTCTGCATAGCCATATCGTCATGCCTCCCCTTTCCCCTCTTTCTTCTCGGATGCCAGCTTCTCACGCCGTTTGGTCACAAAGTAGATGGCGGCCATAAGGCCTGTCACACCAAGAGCATAGTATGGCAGAGTGCCCATGGCCTTGTGGGCGTTCCGGGGCACCGGTTCATCAGTGATCGGGGCAAAATCCAGATCCTCGAATGGGACGGGGGAAATATACATCCAAGCTGTGCCCCCTGCCTCTGTTTCACCATAGACATGCTCATAGTATTTTCCAGCAGGGGAAGTGTTAATGCGCTCCCACGCCTCGGCAAGCATATCAGCCCGATTGCCGAACTTCAGTGCGCCTGAAGGGCATGTTCCACAGCAGGCTGGTTGCAGATTGTCAGCCTGCCTGTCTGCACAGAAGGTGCACTTCTTGATCCATGGCGAAACCTTCTCCCATTGATAGGTCGGAATGCCGAAGGGGCAAGCCACCATGCAGTAGCGGCAGCCGATGCACTTCCCCCTGTTGTACTTCACCGCACCCGTCTCCTTGCTTCTCCTGAGAGCACCCACGAGGCAGGCGGTCTCACAAGCCGGCTCCAGGCAGTGCATGCACTGCTGCTTCCAATAGAGGGTCTCTTCTTCTGGTTCTGCGATCTCTATGGTGCGTATCGTGGTGAAACTGTTGCTGTTCAGGCCCGGCGGATTGTCCGGGTCTGCTTCTTTTTCCGGTTGGGTGGACATCAGCAAGTGGTTCCACTGCTTGCAGGCTATCACACAGGCTCTGCACCCGGTGCACTTGGTGATATCGACCAGGACACCGTGTCCGCCCTCTACGCGACCACTGAAGCTGCGCTGGTTCAGGGAATCCTCGTTCTGAGGGGAGACGAAACTTGTCCTTGGTAAGCTGACAAAGGATCTTCTGGTCAGTTCCACCGGATATCTCCTTTCTGACAGCGGCCCGAGCCATGAGCAAACAGGGCCAGCCGTCAGCATGGTTGGGCTTGAACGCCTGGTCAATGTTCATAATGATCGGTCAAACCCTCATGAGGCCCGCAATTCTGCAATTCGCCAATCACCAGCTCGATCACTCGCGGCATGGCCGCCCTCACTTCAGGGGTAAGCTCCAGGCGCAGCCGGGTATCTTCGGGCTCTATGCCATACAGCACCACGTTACCCGGAGCACGCCCCAGGAATTCCACCTGGGTCAGGGCATCCAGGATACCAAGCTGATGCAGCGACGTAACGATTCCCTTCTGAACAATGATGTCGGCAGGCGTGAAGCGGTATATCGTCCCCGGCTCTTGTCTGCCTTCGACGGCATCAATGACGATGACCTTCTCACGATCGCTGAGGCTATCGAGGAGGGCCATGGATGCCGTGCCACCATCAAGCACCTCTACGTTATCCGGCAGCTTCATCTGCTGCATAGCCTGTGCAACCCGCACCCCTACCCCCTCGTCACCAAGGAGGATGTTGCCCACTCCCAGCACAAGAATGGGCGCGCGGGTGGCCTCCTCGCCTTGTCTCGTCACAGCTTCCGGCATCATCCAGCCCATCCTTTACACCATGCGAAACTTCCTGATCTCGTTACCCTTGGGTGTGACCAGGTGAATGGCGCAGGCCAGGCACGGGTCAAAGGCACGGATTATTCGCACGATCTCAACCGGATTGTCTATGTCCTCGACCTTGGTACCCTCAATGGCCTGCTCCAATGGCCCCATGACACCATTGTCATCTCTGGGCGACATGTTCCAGGTACTGGGCACAACACACTGGTAGTTCTCAATCTTGTGGTCCTTGACGTTGATCCAGTGGCCAAGTGCCCCACGCGGCGCATCCCACAGCCCCATGCCTTCTCCGTTGTTTTCCAACTCCGGCCTGTATTCCAGATACACGGGTTCACCCGGCTTCAACTGCAGCACCCAGTCCGCCATGGCATCGGCTATGATCTTGCATTCCAGGGCGCGGGCGGCATGTCTGCCGAGAACGCTGAAGAGGACTTCCGGATGTCCTGCTGCTCCACATGCCGCAAGAGCATCATCCACCGCCTTCTTGACCACAGGATCACCCGCTGCATAGGCCACCACCATGCGGGCCAGAGGTCCCACTTCCTGTGGCTGGTTGTCATAGCGCGGCGCCTTCACCCAGCTATAGGCATCCGCCTTGGTGTGGTCCGGGTCAGTCTGGCCGTTGCCGGGATACAGGTCCGAAGGGCTCTTGTACCAACTGTACTTGACATGTTCCGTGATCTGAGCAGAGTCAATGGGCTTCTGCGTCAGGTCAGCGACCGAGACTCTGCCCTGAGGGAAAAGGCGTTTGCGCTTGGTGAGATCTTTCTCCCTGGTCTCCAGATCGAAAACCCCGTAGCTCATGAGGTTGCCGCAGCCCTTGCCAATAGTGAAGTAGTCTTTGGTTGGATCCGGATCAGAGTACGTCTTCGCCACAGCGACCACATCCGGGATGTAGACATTGTCGATGAACTGGCGCAGGGTCTGCAGCTTCCAGAGGAAGTTGGCGATCTTGTCTGTGGTCGGCACTTCGGTTACACCGCCTGGAACAATGGCCACACTGTGCGGCATCCTGCCGCTGAAGATGGCGGACATCTCGTGGGCCAGACGGCGCATATCCAACGCGTGCACATAATGAGATACGGCGGCCTGATTCACATCAGCCGGAAGGCGGTAGTCGCCTTCGTACCGGGGGAAGAACGGCCCCAGCTTGGCTGTATCCGTACCGGCTCGCTCGATGAACTTGGCAACGGAGACGAGAGCCGGGTCATTGCCGGTGTATCCGGCGGCCGCCGTGACATCAACGTAGTCCAGAGCCGTCAGGTGATAGAAGTGAAGAATGTGGGACTGGATGTAGTTCGAACCCTGGATCAGGTTGCGGATGATGCGCCCGTTGTCCGGAATCTGATCATCGATGGCAAAGGCACTGTCAAGGCATAGCGCTGAAGCCAGCGCATGGGCCGTCGGTCAAACCCCGCAGATTCGTTGCACGAGGAACTGGGCATCGAAAGGATCGCGCCCCTTCAGGATGATCTCGAAGCCCCTGAAGAGCATGCCGCTGCTCTTGACATCTCTGACCGTCTTCGTGGATTCATCATATGTCATCTCCACCTTCAGGTGCCCCTCAATACGGGTTACCGGGTCAATAACAATCGATCTCGTCGCCATCAATCGCTCCTTTTCTTTCTCTACGCTCCCGGCTTTCTGGTACCGGCTCAATCACTCTGCAACCCCCGACCTTCTGCCCGCTATTGCTCCTTCTTCTCTTCCTGACCCTCTGAGGAGCCCTTGGCTTTGGCCTTGCTGATCGCGTATGCGCCCCCTCCCACCACAGCCGCCGCCACCGCAGCGCCCACCAATCCGGCCACAACCGGGCTGGTACCTTCCTGCTGCGCTTCTTGTTCTTTCAAAGGAAGCACTTCCCATTTCTCGGGCTTTTTACGGATCGAAGAGGACACCTCAGGCATACCGGCGAAATCCGGAAAGCCCGGCTCGGCGCAGCCATGGCAAAGGCTGTTGGCCCCGACACACCAGTTGGTGCCGCTGTTCCAAAGCCTCTTGGGGCAATCGGCATAAGTGATAGGACCCTTGCACCCCAGTTGGTACATACAATAAGGTTCAGAGAACACCGTGGAGAACTGCCCTCTCTCAAAGTAGCTGTAGCGCGGGCAGTTGTGATGAATCAATTCGCCGAAGAAAGCGATCGGCCGTCCCTGGCCATCCACCTTGACTGCAGCCAGCCCGCCGATGAAGATGGTGGCCACAGTGCCGACAAACCAATCCGGATGGGGCGGACAGCCGGGAACATTGATGAGTGGAGTGGCGATCCCCTCGTCATCGAACATCCTCTTCACGCTCACACAGCCGGTGGGATTCGGCCCGGCAGCGGGTATGCCTCCACCGACTGCGCAGGTTCCGAGGGCTATGACCGCCAGCGCATCCCTGCTGAATCTCTTCGTCCACTCCAGCCCGCTGACATCCTGGCCGTTCTCTTCACCGAACTGACAATAGACACCACCGTCCTTGGTGGAGAGGGCTCCCTCCGCAACCAGGATGAACCCGCCTTTGTGTTCGAGGGCGGTCGCTTTCAAGGCTTCAATTGCTCCATCGCCGGAATCGGCCATCACCGTAGCGTGATAACGCAGGCTCAGGTGGTTGCCGGGCACCACTTCGTCCACCAGGACATTCTGGATGCGGGGACTGAGCGAGTTCAGGACTGAAACTGAGCATCCGGTGCACGTGCCGGTCTGGATCCATACCACCGGCCACTCGGTGGGAGCACCAGGGCCGGCAGCCCTGGCGACCCCTTCTTCTCCCTGCAGATGAGGAATGCTGACATAGAGCAGGCTCACTGCCAGTGCGGAGCCCCCGGCAACTTTCAGGAAATCTCGGCGTGACCATTCTTTAGAATTTGCCATCGTCTATCCTTTCTTGAGAATCGACTTTGTGCCGACAGGAACGGTTAATCGTCAATCCGGTCTCCAGGCTAACTTTGTCAAACGCTATTGTCGTAGGTATAAACATACCACAACAACTCGTGAGAGCTTGCCGACTAGCTACACCCTAACAACTGCTAGAGTCAGAAGAAAAGAGCGCCCACTCCCAACCGGGGCGCTCCGTCATAAGAAGTCACCTGTCATTGCTCTCCTTTCCAGCAGGAGGCACGAGCGTTTCCCCTCGTACCCTTGGGGCCGAAGCCCACCGGCTTCATACCATACCCATAAGGGGTTGGGCATTTCAGCTCGGAGACATTGTCAGCGCTCTTCACATCCTTGGCCATACTCTTGCACATCAGATGATTATTGAGCTGACAAATCTTAGCAGAGGAGTACATAGGTGTCAAAGAACCCCTGAGTCCTGTTCGGTCCCGATGTCAGGCCTGCATCGAGTTGGCGGCAGGGCAGAGAGAGTTCAAGCAGCAGTCCTCACAAAGGGAAATCCTGCGACAGACCATCTTCCCGTGCTGAACCAGCAGGGCATGGTACTCGTTAAACAAAGACTCGTCGCAGGGAAGCTGCTCCATGAAGAGGGCCTGAAAGGCAGAGTAGGTCTTCTCGCCGGGTGCCAGACCCAGGCGGGTGAGGATGCGGCGGGTGTAGGCGTCGATGACGAAGATGGGTCTGTGGGCAGCATAGAGGATGACGGAGTCGGCTGTCTCCTCCCCCACACCATGAACAGACAGGAGTTCCTGCCGAAGTAAGGCGGTATCCAGCGCGAACAGCCTGTCGAGATCGCCGCCATATCTCTGCGCCAGCCAATCGATAAAGGCCTTTACCTTGCCGGCCTTGACATTGTAGTAGCCTGAGGAATAGATCAGTCGGGCCAGTTCCTCGCGGGGAATCTCCCTCAGCCCGGCAATAGACAGCGTCCCGTTGAACTTCAGATTTCCGATGGCCTTCTCGACATTGGTCCAGGCGGCCGACTGGGTAAGGATGGCGCCGACAATCATCTCGAGGGGAGTCTCCGCCGGCCACCAGTGCTGGGGCCCGTATTGATCGAAAAGGCGATGGTAGATTTCCAGCAGTGGTCTTCCGTCAGACTCTTGGGTGTGCTCAGGCCGGACCATGGAGTCCTTTCCTCAGAGCTTTATCGGTATCTGTCCGGCCAGATCGATCTCATTAGGTCTCACCCGGCACTTGTAGGCGTAGATGCCCAGGCCCTTGATATGGGCCAGACGCAGGGCTTGGCCGAACTCCGGATCGACCTCATCGTTTGGCGAGAGACATTCGGCATCTTCACGCTGAACGACAAAGACTATGGCTGCCTCGTATCCTTCCCTCTTGGCCCATACCAGGCTTTCCACATGCTGCCTGCCTCGCTCAGTAGGAGCATCGGGGAAGGAAGCAACCCCATTACGGACGAGGGTGACGGACTTGATCTCCAGGAAACATTGGGACGTGCGATTGCTCAGCAGGAAATCCAACCGGGTGCGGCCGCGAGGCACTTCGCGCCTGATGGAAGAGTACTGTTGAAACTGCGGCAGAGCCTTTTGGACCAAGGCTTCATTTACCAGCTCCGCCGGAACCCGGTCGTCCACGGACACATAGGTCTTGCCCAGGGCTGCGGCCACGAGGTCATACTTTGTTATCCGGTTTTGCGACTGCTTTTCAGCGATGTATACGGTGCGGCCCGGTGTCAGAACTGTCTCCAGCCTTCCCGAGCTGGCCAGGTAGGCAGTCTCTATGTCGCCGGCTACCTTCACCAGGCAGGCAAAGCGATTCTCTCTGCGCAGAAAGCTGGCTTGCTTGACCTGGTCAGCTATTCTCATCGCGGAAATCCTTCAGACACGCCAGATCCCACTTTGCATGGGACAAGCCCTCAGAGGCTTGCAGCCAATGATGATCTCGAAGCAACAGGCCGTCGGCATTCTCAAAGACATTATAAAGGAGTGCCGGAGAATTGGCGACTTCTTTGGCCTTATTACCACACCCCGATCGCTGTTCCGCGCCAGTTGCATCAAGGGGCTACCGTGAGTATCTGCCGCACCTGATCCGGGTACCTGGCGATGAAGCGGAGTTCATCGTCGGTGAGATTAAGCTGGTTGTGGGC
>CAYYWI010000035.1:0-23697 GCA_964475375.1 uncultured Dehalococcoidia bacterium | reverse complement strand
GTCGGTCTTGATCAGCCAGACATCAGTGCCTCCAGCCCCATAGGACATTGTGGTGCCAGCCACAACATATCCCCCGTCCGCCGTCGGCCACACGGACTCGCCCCAATCTTCATTCGAGCCGCCGAATGTCCTGTCCCACACCTTGTTTCCCGAGGCATCGGTCGTAATCAGCCAGACATCATCGTATCCAGCCCCATAGGACGCAGTAATGCCGGCCACAGCATATCCGCCGCCTGCGGTCTGCTGGACGGAGTGGCCGATATCTGGGTTTAAGCCGCCGAATGTCCTGTCCCACACCTTGTTTCCCGAGGCATCGGTCTTGATCAGCCAAACGTCACTACCTCCAGCTCCATAGGAATTAGTGCCGCCCGCTACAAGGTATCCGCCGTCCACCGTCTGCTGCACCGAGTAGCCGTAATCGTGGGCCGAGCCGCCGAAGGTTTTATCCCACAGCTTGTTTCCCAGGGCATCGGTCTTGATCAACCAAACATCGTCACTCCCAGCCCCGTAGGACCAGGTTGCGCCCGCCACAATGTATCCGCCGTCCGCCGTCGGCTGCATGGACTGGCCCCAATCTTCATTCGAGCCGCCGAAGGTCCGGTCCCACAACTTGTTTCCCAAGGCATCGGTCTTGATCAGCCAAACATCGCTACCTCCGGCCCCGAAGGACTCAGTGCTGCCACAGACAACATATCCGCCGTCCGCCGTCGGCTGCACAGAGTGACCGGCATCCGGGTTTGAGCCGCCAAAGGTCCAGTCCCACAGCTCGTTTCCCAGGGCATCGGTCTTGATCAGCCAAACGTCACTACCTCCGGCCCCGAAGGAACTGGTGCTGCCAGCCACAACATACCCGTCCGCCGTCGGCTGCACACAGCGGCCAGTATCCAAGTTCGAGCCGCCGAATGTTCTGTCCCACTCAAGCCCAGGGGGACTGGCAGCCTGCGTAGTCTTGGCTGTGAGGCACACGGGCACCATCGCCAGCATGAGACTCATCAGCAGAGTGGCTGACAGGAGCCAGCGAGGATTCGGAAACTGCTTCGTCTTGCACATCATCCACCTCCAGATCTCTTGGCCTGCTCTTCGGCCTGGTGACCGAAACTCATGGGGTGCCCTCTGGTAGGAGTGGTCCAATGGCAATGACGGCACACTACCTGAAACCCAGGTGTTTCTGCTAACGTCTCCCCCCTGAGATTCGTTCCGCCTTGACCGCCGAACTCGATGTACTGTTTTGCAGCTCTTCTATATCGCTCCCCTACGATACTATCCCAGCCTGGCTATCGTCAATCTTCGCTGCGGACCGTCCGGGAATCTTGCCGAAGGGTTTTGAAGGCGCGTCTCCTCGCTAATCATGTGTGCATGACATGCAATGATTGATGGATCAGAGGGCCGGACAACAAGATCAGGGGCTCTGAGTATGTCCATGTAGTGCTACCTGATACGTATTAAGTATGCCGGCATAAGCCGTCTTGCATGGCTCCGGTATTGTTCGCTGATCCGATGGGACCTTAGAATTGTTTGTGTGACAGACTGATGAATGTAGGAGGAAAGACATGAAGAGGCTTCTTATTGGTAGTGCCGGATTGGCTCTGTTGCTCGTTGTGCTCCTGGCAGCACCCGCATCAGCGGCTCTGGCCAAAACTGACTTGACGCCGATTGGCGGGGCAACAGGCAGCGCTGATCTCAGCCTCAGGTTTGCCAAGTACGATGCAGCTACAGACACGGCAGATCTGATTGTCAGATTGTCCGTGAAGAAAGGGGCCCCTGACATGGACTACTGGGTGTTCCTGAAGGTTGATGGTGGACCATCGTTTGTACTTGGGAAGCTCTACACCAACCAGAACGGGAATGGAAGGTTTGAAGAAACTGAAATGATTGACAATCTGAGCAATCAACTGAATCGCACTTTCGCAGTGAGTATTTGCGCCACGGACCAACCAGCAGATCAGGTGTACAGCACACTCGGTTTTGTCACCGTGCCGCTGAAGTGATCCGCTTTCTGGCAGTCGGGAAGTCCCAGGCAGCACCGGGCAGATGGTCCGGGCTATTGCGGGCGGGGTCGGTCACTTCCCATACCGGGGTGTGGCTCGGCTATCGTTGCGGGCAGGCGAACGTTTGGTGACGTGGTATACGCAACGCCCGTAGCCCGTAGAGGCAACGCATGCGTTGCCTCTACCCACCGCGCCCTCGTATGCCAATGTCGTGCGTTTGAACGACGCAGGCCAGATCACCCGGCGTTGTTGGGATGACATACCGCACCATTTCCCGTTGGTTGGATTGGACGAATTCATAATCATGCCCAACCATATCCATTGGCATTATCCTGGTAGGGGCGCAATTCATTGCGCCCGATGCGAAAGACCGCCTGACAGATCACCATTTTGTGTTGGGACAGATCGTTCGGGCATACAAGGCGACCGCAACGCGTCTTGTCCGGAGAAGAGATAATGGCGCGACGAATCTGAGGGCCGTGGACAAGGGCATGATGAATCACGCCCCTACAGGGTTCGGGTGGCAACGCGGGTACGAACGAGTCATCCGAAACGACGCCGGACTGACCGCCATCCGCAAATACATCCTGGCCAATCCAGCGCGCCGGGATGAGGACGAGAACACCCCCCATTCATTGTCCCTGGATCATGAACAGGAAATATCCATCGTTGAGGCGGGCACAAAAACCCAATCGAAAGAAGAGGATTGACAGACCAAATGCCGTGGTTCATACTGTGGTATGAAACCAGTATGAAGAGGTGACCCATGCCCAAGCCAGCGAAGACAACCAAGATTGCCATCAGTCTGCCGGAGGATGTTCTCAATGCAGTAGAGAGGGAAAGGGAAGAAAGCGGCGAGAGCCGCAGCGAGTTCTTCCGTCGGGCCGTAGAGACGCTCCTGCGCCGCGAACGAGAACAGGGCCTGAGTGAACAGTATGTCCGCGCTTATCAGAAGCTGCCGGAGTCGCCAGACGAAGTTGAGGCTGCCCGCCAGGCTGCCGGCAGTATTCTGTCGCAGGAGCCCTGGGATTGAGAAGAGGCGAGATTTGGTGGGCAGAGTTGGAGAAGCCGGCCGGGCGGCGCCCGGTAGTGCTGCTGTCACGAAATGAAGCTTACAGCGTCCGCTCTCTCGTCATTGTAGCGCCGGTCACTACGCGCATCCGCAATATTCCTTCCGAGGTTTCTCTCGGGGTGGCTGATGGCGTGCCACGGAATTGCGCGGCCAACCTGGATACTATTACCACCGTTCCCAAAGACTGCCTTCGCGGTCGTCTGACCGTCTTGAGTGCCAAGAAGATCGAGGAAATCGAGGCTGCTATCCATTTCACCCTCGGCATGGAGTGAGCGGGTTGCGTATACCATACGTAATTGACAACGAAGTTCTATCCACCTGAACGGATACAATTACGCGCAAACCGGGGCGTATTTCGTGACGATCTGCACATACCAGCGTGAATGTCTGTTGGGGCGCATTGAAGACGGAATCAGCGTGATCTCCGGCGCGGGTGGAATCGCACGGTCGGTCTGGGATGGGTTGCCAGACCGGTTCCCATCAATTGGAACAGACGAATACGCAATCATGCCCAACCACGTTCATGGCATTATCCTGGTAGGGGCAATTTATTGCGCCCGATCCGAAAGACCGTCTGACAGATCACCGTTTTGTGTTGAGACAGATCGTTCGGGCATACAAGGCGACCGTAACGCGTCTTGTTCGAAGAAGAGATGATGGCGCGACGAATCTGATGGCCGTGGACAAGGGCGTGATTAATCACGCCCCTACAGGGTTCGGTTGGCAACGTGGCTACTACGAACACATTCACCCAGTGAGATGAGGAAGAGGTCCCTCAGGAACTGAATGCAGCACTATCTCACGGGGTAAATCCGAAACGAGGCCGAATTGATGGCCATCCGCGAATACACCCAGGCCAATCCCGCCCGCTGGAGCTAGGACGAGAATAACCCGACTTTGACGCGGGCTTGTCCGCAGCCGACCAGCCGAAAGACCTTGCCATGAAAGAGAGACTGATCAACAGTGTTGGCGCTCAGGCGATCGCGGAGCTGGATCAATGTCCAGCAGGCAGTGATCACCGCCTTGCGTGGGTACTTAAATAGCCCTGGGGTGCAGCGGAGCGACGTCAGAGAAGTTATGAAGCTCCTTAATCAGCCCATGATTCACTCCAACGTCAGGAAGCTAAGGCAAGGCTATGAGGAATTACAGAAGAACCGTGATGTCGGCAAACTGCTGACAGCGCTGAAGGAGCTGGAAGGCACGAGTTCTACTGTAGACTCCGGCCAGAGCTCGATCGCTGGGTTGACCAAAGAAGACCTGCATTTGGTGTGTTTCGACTTCGTTTGCAGCTAGGCGCGAAAGCCAATCATCTGATACGGAGGCGACGTTATGACCAGCAAAATCGGTTGCCCGAAGTGTGGCCAGGCTGTCTCCGGCAGAGCTCTCAACGCATGGAGCTACGCCGGCTACAAGGTGGAGAGGTACCAGTGTAGAAAATGCAGCGCCAAATTCAATGTGTATCGCGGCGCAAAGCGGACGTTCACCATCCCCAAAGGGAAGTAGCGCGCTGGAAGCGAGCATCCCCTAGGGGCACCAAGGGGTTGACGTGGCAGGCACCCCGCTCCATCGTTGGGATACAGCCCCAGGCGCCGTTCTATCCACTCTTCGACTCGCTGAAACAGATACCCCGGAACAAGGCCTGGAGACGTTGAACAAATGAAGACGGGCTCCAGTTTTGAACCGGAGCCCGTTTGTGGGCTGGTGGAGACGGAGGAGAGTCGAACTCCTCGTCCAGAGGAACTTGCTCAAGACTTGCTACAGGCTTAGCTGACTCTTTTTATCTCACCCGGCTGACTTCAGTCAGCGGAACTTCAATCGGGCCAGTCGATTTTTACTTGGGCCGTCCTGATCGACGTCGGATGGCCGCACCTCGACATTGCGTCGCCCATCCCTGACCCATCGAGGCGAGATCAGAGTGGACGGTAGCCGTTGTTAGGCAGCTACGAGAACAGGCTCTTTTTCGCCAGTTACTTTTTTGCCACTGGATTTATGAGGGTAGTGGCACCTCAGCCTGCAATCTTGTCGCGCCTTCCCCTGTCGAACCCACTCGTCCCCATGCTCAGGTGAAACGGCGCATTTTTAAGGAGCGCTCGATCTCGCGATCGCTCTGGCGCTCGGCCAAAGCCTCGCGCTTATCATACATCCTCTTGCCTCTTCCTAATCCCAGTTCGACCTTGGCCAGGCTCTTTTTCAAATACATGCGAAGAGGTACCAGCGTGAACCTCTTCTGGCTGAGCTTCAAGGCCAGCTCTCTGATCTCGTTGCGATGAACCAGCAGCTTGCGCGCCCGCGTTGGCTCATGGTTATAGCGGTTGCCGGCATCGTACTGGGCGATGTGGGCATTCAGCAGCCACAACTCCCCGCCCTGGATAGCGGCGTACGACTGTGCAATATTGGCCTTGCCTGCTCTCAGGGACTTGATCTCGGTGCCCGTGAGCACAATGCCAACCTCCAGGGTCTCGTCTATCAGGTAATCGTGGCGGGCTTTGCGATTGACCGCCAGTGTCTTGTCCGTTCCCATTACAGCCTGATTATAACACACGTCATGAGGAAAAGTGCTGGATTCGTGCTGGGAATCCGCCCTTGGGAATAAGCGGCAGAGCCGTAGAAGAGTTTCTCTTGTGCCATGTATGTGGCTGGCCTATAATCATCGTGTAAGCGGGGGTTTTGTGAACTGCGTTCGTATTGCCTGTGTTACTGCTCTTCTTATTCTCCTGGCGATCCTCGTTGGCTCGACGGCAGTCTGCGGCCAGGACAGCTCGCCGACGGTGTATGTCTTGAGAGTCGATGGCACGGTGAATCCCGCTTTGGTGCGCTATCTGGACCGCGGTATCACTCAGGCCGAGAAGGATGGGGCAGAGGCCTGTCTCATTGAACTGGATACGCCGGGCGGGCTTCTCTCTTCCACCGAGGATATCGTCCGTCGCATCTCTGAAGCTACGGTCCCCATCATAGTCTACGTGCCGAGGGGGTCATGGGCAGCTTCGGCAGGGGCTTTCATAACTCTGGCGGCGGACGTGGCTGCTATGGCACCCGAGAGCGTCATTGGAGCGTCCACGCCGATCTCCGGCGGTGGCCAGGAACTGTCTGAGGCTGAGACGGCCAAGGCGGTGAACCTGGCCAGCCAGTGGATGAAGAGCATTGCCGAGGAACATGGCCGGAACCAGGAAGCGGCCATGGCCGCTGTTACACAGGCGGCTTCGTTCTCTCCTGGTGAAGCGCGCGGCACCGAGGATCTGTCGAGCTTCAATCAGGGAATTCTCCACGTTGAGCGACTCGATCCGCCTTTGATTGATGACGCTGGCGCTACGGACGTTGAGGATCTGTTGACAAGGCTGAAGGCTGGCATTGTGCTGGCCAATGGGTCAACGTTCATCATTGCCCCGGAGTCCAGCCTGCACTACGTTGATATGACTTCTGTGGAACACTTTCTGATGGCTATCAGTGATCCGACCATTGCCTACATACTGTTGAGCATAGGTATGCTTGGCCTGCTGATCGAGTTGCTGCATCCCGGCCTGATCTTACCCGGCGTGCTCGGTGGCGTGTCTCTTTTGCTGGGCGTATACTCTCTAGGCATACTTGGAGCCAATTATGCCGGACTGCTGTTGATGGTGCTGGCCTTTGCGTTGTTTGTGGCTGAGGCGTTCACCCCGACTTTTGGCTTGCTCTTTGCCGGAGGCTTGGTGTCCCTGGTAGCTGGTTCTCTTCTCCTCTTCGGCGGCACATCACTGCGGGTGAACCCGTGGGTGATGGGGATAGTCATTGCCCTGATCGCGGTCGTGTTTGCCCTTGTGCTTGCAGCGATCATCCGGGCTCAAAGGCGGCCGGTCAACACCGGCTGGGAAGGACTCATTGGACAAACGGCGGTGGTGCGTTCTGCGCTCGATCCAAGAGGCACCGTCTTTGTCGAAGGCGAGATATGGAATGCCTGGATCGAGGGTGAGAAAGCTGAAACGGGAGAGGAAGTGATAGTCACCGGTGTTGACGGACTGAAGCTCAGGGTGACCAGAAAAGCGAAGTAGGAGGTAGGAAGCGATGATAGGAATATGGATTGGCGTCGTCATAGTTGTTATCCTGGTGATTATAATCTTGTCTTCAGCCCTTAAGGTGGTGACGCAGTATCAGAGAGGCGTTGTTCTCAGGCTTGGGAAGTTCGTCGGCATCAGGGAGCCGGGCTTAAGGGTGATAATCCCGTTCATCGACCGAATGTGGAGAGTAGATACGCGGATTGTGACCATGGATGTCCCGGCACAAGAGGTTATCACTCGGGACAACGTGACCATTAAGGTGGATGCGGTGGTGTACCTGAGGGTCATCAACGCCGATTCTGCCGTGCTCAAGGTGGCTGACTATATCCGGGCTACATCGCTCATCTCACAGACCACTCTTCGGAGTGTGCTGGGCCAGTCTGAGCTCGATGAGATCCTGTCCCACCGTGACAAGATCAACGCCAGGCTCCAGCATATCGTTGATGAGCAGACAGATCCCTGGGGCGTGAAAGTGAGTGCGGTGGAGATCAAGGATGTGCTTCTTCCCGAAGGCATGCAGCGGGCCATGGCGGCTCAGGCTGAAGCCGAGCGAGACAGAAGAGCAAAGGTCGTCCACGCCGACGGCGAATACCAGGCTGCCGAGAAGCTGTCTCAGGCGGCGGCTGTTCTTGCCCAGCAGCCGGCCGCTCTTCAGCTCCGTTACCTGGGAACGCTGAAGGAGATTGCCACTGAGCGAACCAACCTCCTGGTGTTCCCGATCCCCATTGACCTGTTCAGTGCGTTCCTGGGGAGAGGTTCTGAACCAAAGAAGTAGAACCCGGACTGCACTGGTAGACAAACGGCCCTCATCTGAGGGCCGTTTCTGTTAGCGGATTCGTCTTGTGGGGCCGGCTAGATTAGCCAGGAATCAAGGCACATGGCGAGGAATATGAAACCAAGATAAGGGAAGGCGGAGAGCTTGTATACCTTCCAGGCGTCCCGCGAGTTCGCGGAAGACAGGAGGCGTATGTTCGCGTATATCATTACGAGGCTCAGGACAACCGCTGTGACAAGATAAAGCCAGTGCAACTCTGCGGTGAAGTAAAGGACGATCGATGCGGCGGCGAGCGGCAGGGACAACAGGAACAGGACTTTGACGGATTGTCGGCTCTCCCTGCTGAGGGGGAAGTACTTGACCCCGCCCTGCATGTAGTCCTCCCGGTTGGCCAGCATCACGCTCCAGACGTGCAAGGGTATCCAGATGCACACAAGCAGGCAGAGGACCACAAGCTCAAGCCCGAAATGCGGGGTCACAGCCAGCCAGGCGATGACTACAGGAGCGCAGCCCGAAATCGAGCCCAGAAATGGACAGATCACCGTCTTTCTCATTACCACTGCGGCAACCGTTCCTGCCAGACCAGCCACGAAGCACCAGGGATTCAGCAGCCAGGCCAGACCAAGCCCGATCGCTGTGAGCACCAGGCAGAACGCGAGTGCTTTCTCGGGCGGATCGATAGTCTTGGCGGGCAGGGGCCGGCAGTTCGTTCTGCGCATGCGGGCGTCCATGTTTCGGTCCAGGTAGTTGGTGAGGCCGTTGACACCGCCGCTGCCCAGAGTGATGGCCGCTATAGTGAGAAGAAGACGATCCGCCGGAGGAAGGCCATCAGCAGCCACGATCATGGCGCATAAACCAATGAAGACGAGCAAGCTGCTCTCCCGGGGTTTTGTGACTCTGATGTACTGCCATACGGTGAGAGGCAAGGTCTTCGCAGTTGCACCTATGCTCATGAAGATCTATGGTACCACAGGTGGGGCCTCGCATGGAAGGAAAAGACTCTCCCGTCGGTCTATGGCCTGATCGCCTGCAGAGCGTCGGGGCTCGAAAGAACCTGCTGCGCCAGTCTCCTCTCCAGGTCCAGTCCTTCGGAAAGGCTCAGATTGGCTCCTCTGGAAACGGCTTCCTTGATGCATCTCACCGTGAACTGTGGTCTCGACGCCAGTTGGTTCGCCATCCGTTCGACAGTTGCTGTCAGGTCTTGTCGAGGCACAACCTGATTGACCAGGCCGGCGGAGAGAGCCTCTCGGGCATTGATCCAGCGGTTGGTGAGCAGCATTTCCAGTGACTTGGCCCTTCCAATGGTTCGAGGCAGGGTTTGTGAACCCCCGGCTGCAGGAATGATGCCGAGGGTTACTTCGGGCAGACCGAAACGGGCGTCTTCTGAGGCAATCCTCAGATCACAGCACAAAGCCATTTCAATGCCTGATCCCAGGACGTAACCGTGCAGGGCTGCGATGACTGGCTGGGAGAGGCTTAGAAACAGACCCCAGACATCGCGCTCCCATCGCACCTTGCGAGTCCGGGCCGGCGGGGGCGCAGTAAGAAATTCGCTGAGGTCAGCTCCGGCGCAGAAGGCTCGATCGCCGGCACCCTTGAGCACGGCCACTCTCACGTCGGGATCGTCTCGCACCGCGCCGAGGATTTCGTAGAGCTCATCCCGCATCCTGACATTGTAGATGTTGAGGACCTGAGGCCGGTTCAGCGTAATGTAGGCAACCGAATCCCGCTTCTCGAAGAGGATTGTCTGGAAGCCGCTCTCTAGCTCGCTCGCGCACATAGTTCTTCGATCGTAATCTCGTTGTAGTACTTGCCGATATCGCTGAGGAAATGGGCGTCGCTGTTCTGCAGCAGCAGCAGGTTGTGTTCTTTGGCGGCTGTCCGTATGGCCGCCTCGTCCATCTCATCATCATGGCCTGGGTTGTGCAGTTCTATACCATGGATGGTGTCGTCTATAAGAGAACCGAAGTCTTCCACTTTGGGATAGCCGGGGTGGCCCACGAACCTGAAAGTAAGGTCACCGGGCAGATAGAGGATCACCACATGGAGATTGCCCTTGTCGATCTCCTGTCCGGGAATGACCAGTATCTCGCCGTTGAAGTATTGCTCGACCATTTCCCTGACTTTGAATCCATACGCTTTGTTGTAGTGCTCGGTGATACCGATGCCGTCCAGCCCCTTGGCTTTCACCGCATCTATGATCTTCCGTACAGTATCCCTGGTGGGTGTATAAGCCCAGGTTGCCTCGCTGCAATGCGTATGCAGATCCAGCTTCAATGCGGCAGTCCCCTGTTCATTCTCCCTTGAAGGTTGGCTTTTTCTTATCGCGGAATGACGTGATGCCTTCGGTGCGATCGTGAGTTGTGTGCAGCACCATGTAGAGATCGCACTCCAGGCGCAGCGCCTGATCCAGCGTCAGGTCCATGCCTTTGTTAACGGCTTCCTTGGCATATCTCAAGGCAATGGGGGCCTTGGAGGCCATGTCCTCTGCTATCTTGGCTGCTTCAGAAAGCACATCCTCACTGGCTACCACACGATGGAGCAGGCCGATGTTGAGCGCTTCGCTCGCCGGGATGGATTCGCCGGTGAGCAGGAGTTGCATTGCTTTTCCGCGGCCCACAATACGCGGCAGCAACTGGGTCAGGCCGTTGGCCAGGAGTAGGCTGCGAGCCGCGTCGCCAACCCCGAAGGATGCCTGGGCGGAGGCGATCCTCAGGTCGCAGGCCAGAGCCAGAGCCAGTCCGGCCCCGAAGGCGTCGCCATTGATGGCGGCCACGACCGGGCACTCGATACCGGATACCACCTCTGCCACGTTGTAGCGGAGCGTGAACTGCTTCAATGAATCCAGTGAGGCATCATTGCCAGACAGACTGTCGAAAAACTGCTGGAGGTCTTCACCGGAGCAGAAGGCCTTCTGCCCCGAGGCTGTCAGCACGACCACACTGACCTCCTGGTCCTGGTTGATCTTGCGGCAAACTTCCTCAAGTGCCACCGCTGTCTCGACGTCGATAGCGTTGTTTGCTTCGGGACGATTGAGGGTTACATAACCCACATGTCCCTTTTTCTCACAAAGAACGGGGTCACGATTCATAAGGTGTCACTCCGATGTTTCCAGAATAGCCAACGGCTGCAGAGGGTGTCAAGGAGAGTGTGGGGCCGGATTGCCTGGTGAGGTTCTTCGACACAGATTGGCAGAAGGAGGTTTTTTGTGGTAAAAATGTGGCCAAACCGCAGTTGGCTGGCTTTCCAAGCATCAGATAAGGGACACGGAAGAACGCGAACGTCAGGAAGTGGCTTGAGGAGGTAACATGCAGTTGCATGAGAGGCTGATGGACTTGATTGGTCATGAGGTGACCATTACTGCCCGTACCGATAGCGAAGCCAGAGATGTCCCGGTCGGCATAGTGAAAGAAGTGGGTCCGGATTTTGTCATAATCGGGACGAAGAGCCGGGACAAGTCTATTGGTTCCGATGCTGCCGTTGACTGGTGGGTGAGGCTGGCGGTGGTAGTGGCCATAATCCATGCCACAGATTGCCCGAAATGCATGATGCCTGAGGATGCCGGCTAGCCTCGGTCATGCAAGCGCCTGCTGCAAACGTTCTGCCGCCCTCAGCTTTGCACTTCGGCTGCGGGGGTTAGCTTCCTGCTCTGCCTCTGAAGGGGTTATCACCTTTCGATTTACCAGCCTCAGTCTGGCAATGTGATTGCATTGGCATACCGGCACATCCGGCGGGCACAGGCAGCCTCTGGATTCCTCGTGCATGAAGCGCTTGACCAGGCGATCCTCCAGGGAATGGTAACTGATTACAACCATCCTTCCACCCTTCCCAAGGACGCGGACTGCCTGACCGAGAACATCCGTCAGGCTTTCGATCTCAAGATTAACCGCTATTCGAAGCGCCTGGAAAGTCCGTGTTGCCGGATGAATCCGGCCCGGGATCATCCCTGGGATGTGCTCTATAATGTCAACGAGCTGGCGGGTTGTGCTGATGGGGCGGTGACTGATGATCCGCTGAGCAATGAGGCGGCTGTGGCGTTCCTCGCCGTACTCTCTGAGCAGGGATGCCAATTGGTTCTCATCCAGGGTGTTGAGGAGTTCGGCGGCAGTCGTGGTTTGAGCCGGGTTGAAGCGCATATCCAGCGGGGCATCGAACCGGAAGCTGAATCCGCGGTCGCTGTCATCAAGCTGGAGTGATGAGATGCCCAAGTCAAGAAGGACACCATCCACTTGAGAGAGTCCATGTGCCTGGCAGATGTCTTCCAGATGCCTGAAGTTGTCATTGACCAGGGTGACGGCCGGACCGTAGCGCTCAAGCCTTTGCCTCGTGATCTCCAGGGCCTTCGGGTCAGCATCTATGCCTAATAGCGAACCGCCGGGTAAACACTGCTGCAGGATGGCTTCTGCATGACCGCCAGTCCCTATGGTGCAGTCGACAAAGCGGCCCCCAGGCCGCACTTGCATGAGCTCAATTGTAGTTTGGAGAAGAACTGGCGTGTGGGGCCCTGCGGCCTGGGGGTCTTTCAGGAGCGATCCTCCATGCCTTCGCTGATCTGCCAAGCTTGATTCTCCATGAGGCTGCTTTCGGCCTCCCAGTTTTCCTTGCTCCAGATCTCGAAGCAGTTGTTCACTCCGGCGATTATGGCAACATCGCCAATGCCTGCATATTTGCGTAGCGGTGTCGGTATCGCCACTCGACCTTGCGCGTCGATATCCGCCATGAAGGCGGTGGCGAAGGTGAACCGGCTTATTCGCCGTGATTTGCTGCGGGTTGCGGATTGTGCTGCCAGCTTTTCTGAGACCTTCTGCCACTCAGCGGCCGAATATACGGTGAGACAGCTTTCCAGCCCTTGCGTCATGACCAAACCCTGGCGCAATTCATCCCTGAACCGCGGGGGCAGCGATATTCTTCCCTTTTCGTCAATTCTATATTCGTAGGTGCCTAGAAACATATTAACTCTTGCTGGCGACTTGACCCGCTGAATGTTTGGCCGTGCTCACTCGGAGGGTGCTCGGAAGGTGTCACAGCGGAGTTGCTGTCCCAGGAGCCTGTGCAGAGAGCAATGCAACCTGATCTCGGTCAGCCCGCTCGCGGTGATCTGCGGCCACCTCTGTAAGAGCGGTGCGTCTGGCAACAGGCGCTTCCAGACAGTCGTGAGATGCTTGAACATCTTCATTTGCCTACCCCATTGAAAGTGCCGGTCGCAAGGTGTTGCGGTATGCTGGCAGGTTGAGAATACATTCACGTTTGCCGGGGTCGGCTGTGAGGCAATAGAAGGGCAGCCCTTTATCCGTGTACTTTTCGACGAGGTTGTGCTTGACAAAGGTGTCAAGGGCTTCCTCCAGATCTGCTCGCCGTTTGCAGCCCAAAGCTCTGGCGATGATGCCTGCACTGAACTTGGCATATGGATACTTGCTCCAGAAGTATAGGAGATCCAGTTTGAGCCATGTATTCGCATGTTCCTTGGCGAATTCGATCACTCTGTTCTTGCTTTCATTTTCCGTGAGCATGGGCTCCTCCATTCGAGTAGTGACGTCACCGCAGGTCACCACGGAGGCCCATTTTATCCCACGATTTACCCCTTGTCAATACTTTGCTCCCACGGAGTTCCAGGTGAGCGCGCTCTTTCATTAGCATAGTGGCCCGTGACAGGATCTGTGAACGGGGATGAACCGAACCTTGTGGAAGAATCGGCGGGCAGTGTATACTTTACCACGCAGTTTTGTGCTTGGAGGAAGGGGGTATTGCATGAGGTTATCATGTCTTCAGGAAAATCTGAGCAAGTGCTTGGGCATTGTCGGAAGAGCAGTTGCCGGAAGAACGACCTTGCCCGTGACCAATAATGTTCTGCTGACAACGGAGGAATCACGCCTGAAGCTGTCCGCCACCAATCTGGAGATCGCCATCAGCTGCTGGCTCGGGGCCATGGTTGAAGAGGGCGGCGCTATCACGATACCTGCCAGACTTCTCAGCGAGTTCGTCAACTCACTGCCCAGCCAGAAGATCGACCTTGCTCTGGCGGACCGCACACTGGAGTTGAAGTGTGCCCGGTTCGAGGCGCGCATCAGCGGCATCGATGCCGAGGACTTCCCTCCCATACCCAAGATCAGCGGCGGGACCGTCTACCAGATCGATCCGGATGCTCTTCGCACGGCCATTAACCAGGTGGTTTTCGCCACCGCTTCTGAAGATACCCGCCCCGTCCTGACCGGTGTGTGCGCAGAGTTCGAGGGCGAGACCCTCACTCTGGCGGCAGCCGACGGCTTCCGGCTGGCTGTGCACAAAGCCCCCTTGACGGCCGCAGCGAAGGAGAGAGTGGAGATAATCATCCCCGGCCGCTCTCTGGCAGAAGTCAACCGCCTGCTGGCTGAGCAGAAGGAAGCGATAGAGATCGCCGTAAGCCAGAACAAGAACCAGGTGCTGTTCCGCATGAAGGACGTGGAGCTCGTCTCGCAGCTGATCCAGGGTACCTTCCCCAACTACAGGCAGCTCATTCCTCAGGGTTACACCACTCGTGCCGTGATAAGCACGCCCGAGTTCCTGAGAGCCACCAAGACGGCTGCCATATTTGCCAGGGATGGCAGCGGCATTGTGCGGATCCAGGTCGCGCCTGAAGGCGAGCCCGGCGGAAAGATGAGCGTGTCAGCGCGGTCAGAACAGGTCGGGGACAACGTAGGAGAGATCGATGCCAAGGTTGAGGGTGAGCCGGCCAAGATTGCCTTCAACGGCAAGTATTTGACCGATGTTCTAGGTGTCATTCATGAAGGTGAAGTGGCTCTGGAGGCGACCACGCCGTCAAGCCCCGGAGTCATCCGGCCGCTTGGAGCAGACAACTACATCCACATCATAATGCCCATGTTCGTCCAGTGGTGAGTACGTTCGGGTCGAGGAAACCCTTGATGTCTGCGCCCTCCGGAGTAGCCTTTACCTGCAGGTCTGGGTACGCGTAAGCGTCTCTTTTGTCGTTGTTTGTACAATGGTCTAGATCAGCGACGATGCGGCTTTGATAGGTTCGATCGAAGACTTGGTTTCCCAATTTGAGAAGAACCCTCAGGCTGCCCAGGCTATCTCAGGGGTTCAGCGCCTCCCAGTAGACGTCGTCGAACTGCACTGGAGTGATGCTGCCCGCATGATGCGCCTTGATGTACTTCCGGACAACTCCCTGAAGCACCACATAGTCTGCCTTGCTCCTCAGTTCCTCGACTGCCTTTGGCCACGGTCGAATCTCGTCTCGATAGCCTTTCTTCGCAAGGAAAGCCATCATCCTCGTGTCAACTGCGGCGTTGAGCCAGCGGCTCAATTGCTCCGACTTGCTGCAGTCCGGGAGGTGACAGTAGTAGACAGCCACTTTCAACACCACGTCCAGAGTCTTGGCAATCTGTCCGTAGCTCGCGAATGCGGCGCTCTTCACGATACGTCCGGCCCTCTCTCGCTCGGCCAACGTGATGTTGGTTGTTCCCCATTGACAGAAAGCAGAATGCATGCGCTGGAACTCCGCTTCAGAGTTGGCTGCGAAGATTGCAGGAAGGCAGCAAAGTGCCTGCTCGTGAATCCTCTTCTTAGAGTCTCGCTCAAATAGACGCACCATGGCGGAGAATCCGAGGCCCATGTCGACTATGTTGTGGAGTCTGGCTTCCTGGGGATCATTCAATTCTAGCCGACTACCCACGCCTGCTAATCCCTCTTCTCCACATCCTCTATCTCTATCTTGTCGGCCAGTCCAATGTCCTGGAGAGTCTGGCGTAGCTCAGACTGTAAGCTCGCAGCGAGGTCGCTCTCCACTGTCAGAGAGAAGTCGACGCCAATCCGGAGCTCGGATCCAGATGATCTCAGCCGCGCGAGTACCCTGGTACCCACCCGATTCCACACCTCAGGCGGTACAGTCCCAACCAAGCGAAGCCTTCTTTGTCGGGGGCCTCCAGGTCCAACAGGCGGTTGGGGGGTCGGTCCGGTCGGCGGTTGGGGCTGGGGTTTGGTCTCGGTGGTTGACCCCTCTGGTTCCGCCTTCTCTCCTTTCTTCAAGGCTTGCGCCTTGGCCTTTGTCAACAAGAACACGCCGGCCTCAAAAGTCAGCTCATCCGGCGGGAGGAGTTCCTCAAACCACACTCTGTCATACGTCCCGTCCGCTTTCTGGCCAGAGGCCAAGGCGAAGTCCCCCTTCATCACGAACTCCGGTATCTTGGCCTTCAGAGTCGAGTCGGGGTCTAGAAGCCTGGTAAGCGACCCGTTGAGCAGGCTCTGCCTGAGGCTTGCCAAAGGCCAAGCCCCTGAATCCTTGAATGCCGGCGGCCAGTTGCGCTCGATATAACCGGCACCCACGGATTCATTGAGGAGAGCTTGAGACTTCAAGGCAGCGATGACACGCCCGCAGAGCGTCTCACGTGCACTCGAATGCCCAGCACCGAGGTCAATGGCTTTGAGACCGTCCTTTTCCTGCATGTCGGCGATCACTATGAAGCGATAGCTCCCCCAGACCTCGTCCTCTACATCTTCTTGAGCAGTGGTAACATCGGAGCGCATCTTGGCCAAGTCCGCCTTGTCGAAATCGCCGCCAAGCGTCCCCTCCGTGATCTCCCTCTCCACCCGCCTCCAGGCCAGACACAACTCGACCTTATCCCGCAACTCGCGGCCGGGCTTCTTGAGGCACCATACCAGCGATGCTGGGTAAAGCCTTGGCGACTTGCCTCTCTGCCTGGTCCATTCCGCAATCTGGTCTCGTAGCGATCCGGACCCTGTCCATTCACAGTCCGGCCCGACCATAACCAGCGTGAGTTTCGGTGTGTCCTGCACGGCGGCTCCGTCTTCGGGAAACGGGATAATGGGTATGCTTGCCCCGCGGTCAAACTCCTTCTTGACGAAGGTCCGCATGGCCGGCTTGATGTCGGAGTCCTCGTCGAGCGAGGCGCGGCGGTCATTCACTACCTTCTTCATCGTCGGCTGGTAACCTATTCTGAAGCCATCTGAGCCCACCCGTCTGACGAAATACGACTTGCCTTCCAAGGCATTGGCTGCATTGTCCACCGAGGTCGTGTCTACGCCGGGTTCGCCAAGAGCGAATCGCAGCTCCGGGAGATGGGCCACCTTCTCTTTCAGACCGCCGGAGGATTCGAAGAGGATCGCTGTCCCCGCACGACGATGGATACTCTTAAGGTTTCCTTTCGTGTCTGCATCAAGCGCCCTTGCATGAGAGTGCTCACCCGAGATGTCTGCATCGATGGCGGCCAGGAGCCGGGATTCGCCGAGTTGGCCAAGCACCACACTGCGGAAGTCCGGGACCTCCAGTGGTGCAGAACCGAGTGTAATCAGGGCTTCCTGGCGGGCTTCTTTGAATCCAGTTTGGTATGCCCACGAAATCCATTGCGCGAGCATGGCGAGCGTCCCGCGTGTCTGCTGGTACTGGGGGAGCGCCATCCATTTGCGCTGGAATACTGAGAGCGTAGCCGGGTGGAAAGGGTAGCAGGCCTCGAATCGGCTGCGCAAGTACTCTCTAGCCTTGGACTCGGTAGTCGCCGTGTCCACGGCCGTCCACTCCGGCGGGAGATGTCCACGACGCTCGAAGCACCAGTCAGCATATGCCTTGGCCACAGCCTTGCGCGTCTTCTCATTTCCGATGTCTTCGAAGAGTCGGCGGCGGACGACCTCGCTGATTTCGGTCTCGTCGTTGGCAATGAGGTCTTTGGCCACGCGACGGACAACTTTGCCAATCTTGTCCTGCCACTGCATGTCCCAATCCGTCATCTCTACCTGGCTGCGAGGCAAGCTTATGACTGCGGCTCCATGTGTCGTCCCGGTTGTAGCCACCGTCAGGTTCTGAAGAAACGCGTAGAAAGGTTCCGACATCTCCCGATGCCGGTTGAGGAAGTTCAGCACCTCGTCAAAGAGAAGCAGCACCGGCGCGCCTGCTGCCTTGAACACACGGTCCAGTGCCTCGGTTCCTGGCGGTGTGGTCCTGGCCGCAGCCCCAAGCTCCTTCACTCCCTTGTCTCCAGCAAGCTGCCGCGCGATGTCGATCCACGGTGTCTCTCGTCCTTCTTGCGGGTCCCAGGCGTTGCCAACAAAAGCGGCCACACGGGCCTTGGGCACAGCACTGAGGCCAGCCTCGGAGATCAGGCCGGCAACGCCGGGATAGTCCGCGGCCTTCTTGCCGTTGTTGGCCAGGTGGTACAACGCGGCAAGCGTGTGGGTCTTCCCTCCGCCAAACTGAGTGATAAGGGTCATGACCGGTGCGGTGTTGGCTGTCTCTCCGGAGAGACGCCGAAGCACCATCCCCCCGTGTTCGCGTAGCGCCCGCGTGAAGCAAGTGCGACTGAAGAACTTCTCCGGATCGGAGTAATCCTCCGGTGCGGTTCCGGCGATGACCTGTTCCAGGTGAATAGCAAACTCGTCGGGATTGAACGATCGGCCCTCGCGGACCTCCTTTCGCGGTGTCGCTACCTTGTACCACAGCTCCATTGTTCAATCCTCCTTCAGGGCTTCTTCATTCGCTGGAACAGCTCGACCGCGGAGTGCTTCAACCGCGTCAAGTTCGCATAGGCCAGCGGTGCGAATCCGTCACCGCAGGAGTACATCCGGTATCGAATCCCGTCGGTGACCACCACGTTGCGCGGCACGCCAAGCGCTTCGACGTATTGACTGGCCTGCTTCAGCGCATCTTCCACGTCTGCGCCTGGGCGCTTCGCCTCAATGACCAGGGAACAGTTTTGCGGTGTTCGAGGCAGTGATGTGAAGACAGCCACATCAACACGCCGCCACTTGACCGCGATACACTCCGGAGGCCATCCCAGGCACCGCAACAGCGGCACCACGAAATGCGCCACCAGTTCATCCTCCATCGGAGCATCACCAAAGTTCTGCATGTCCCTGAACAACCCGGACAGGTCTTGTGCCTGCCCCACCAACCCCTCGAGCGATGCAGGGATTTCCTTCAAAGCCGGTTCCTCCGGTGGGAGTTCAGGCAAAGCGACATCCTGCCAGGCGGTGGGAGGAGACGCGATGAAGTCGCGGACGTAGTTGCGAACCGCTCCCTTCTTGACGCGAGAGAAACGTCCCCGCGTGAACACGGGTTCCCCGAATTCGTAGTCCTTGGGCAAGCGACACCAGCGCACACGCCGGCAATGCTGCAGGTCAAACCCGTGAACATCATCAAACCGGTCTTCGTAGCTGTATCCTCCTACCACTAACCCCACTGCTCGAATCTGCGTCGGGCCGGTTCTCAGCAGGATCGCGTCCCCGTCTGCCATCGCCTCCGCGAACCACCGTAGCCAGTCGTAGACGGCGAAGTTGTCGGTGTACCGGGAAGAAGACCAACGTCCGTGATCGCCGGGCCACAACAAGGCCACTCCACGGAGGATGAAGAAGTCAGCTATCGAATCTGCCATCGACGCCGGCGGCGATATCTGCCAGATATCCATAATGCAGTTCTCAGCCTATCTGGGCACGGCGAGCAGCATGGCGCCCAGCAACCGCTTCTCCTCGCTGTCCTTGGGGTAGAGTGCATGCAGTGCATTGGCCAGGCGGATGAAGTCCGGCCCGCGTTCCTGCTCTGATCTAATGAGGGCGCGGAGCGCATTGGAGCGTCCGCTGCCCTGGAGCAGCATGGCAGCATGTACTCGGTCCAGGGTAGTGGCCTCACGCCGACCCCTCAACTGTTCATCGGCGACCTCTTTGCCACTGCCTTCGCTGCGGCGCTTGCCCTTGATGGACGGGACTGCGGCTTCTTCGGCGAACATGGAGAGTTGGATCGGTCCGCTGCTCGATTCGACTCGATCGGCCATAGCCTGCGCCCCTTCTTCGCCGAACAACAGCTTGGTGCGCTCCTTGACTGGAAGTAAGCGCACCACTCCCTTCTCTGTTTCGATGATGCGGCCTTCCCATTCATCAAGGTGGATACCCAGCGGCTGCGCGAAGCGACGAGCAACATCGAAAATGAGGGTCATACCTTTGGCCTTCTTGCGTGCCTTCTGCGGCTCGTCTCCTTCATCCTCCTCATCCGCAGAGGCGTCGTCATCCACAGGTTGCGGCTCCTGGTCGTCTCCGGTCATGCCTTCAGTGGCCTGGAGCGTCCACAGGAAGAGCGCCGTGAGCCGTGCATCCTCTTCCAAGGCTCCGGCAGCACCGTTTCTTGCCTTGGCCTCGGCAGTCCCTAGCACCTGCTCGAGAGCTGAACGTCCAACAACTTCCCATACATAGGCGAGATACCCGCGTTCATGCGGTTCCTTCGCCTCCGGGTCACCACCCAATGGTATCACCCTCTCTTCGGCATCCACCACTTTGGAATACCGGCTGTATATCTCTAGTGCCGGGCCGATGCACGCGAAGACTAGGTCAGCGCCACGTATGCCTTCCATTTGGAGACGCTCCATCCAATCGCCAACACGCTTGGGGAGTTCACGAAGCACGTCAGTCCAGTCACCAACCGGAGCGTCATTTGGTCGTGGACGGCAAACAAGATGGACGCTAGTGGCGAGAGCAGCGGACTCACGAGCTCGGAGCCGTGTTCCCATTTCGGTCGCAATGGGCCATGATCCGGTGATCGTCCACCCACCTCGAATCACCCCAGACAGGAGTGCCTCCCAGCCTTCGGTGGTCTTGTGCGCGAAGACGATACTACCAACACCGTCTTCACTCAATACTCTGCGGCCTTCGGCGAATGCCTTTGCCATCGTTTCCTCGAAGAACGCACGATCTTTGGGGTTGCCGTCTACGACTTTGACTTCGTCTTGCACTGCTTCCCTGGCTTTTGGGGTGAGGACGTTGCTGGCGTCAAAAGGATCACGTAGGAGTGGGCTCCGAGGAATTGCGCGCTTGAGCCATACGAAGAAGAAGTCAGACAGGTCAGCGTATGGCACCGCGTCGTAGTATGGGGGATCAGTAAACCAGATACTCACGCTTTCAGCCGCAAGGGGAGAATCGCAGGCGTCGGCAAGTTGCGTCTGGCCAATGGTTCCTCCGGGCGGCCATCTTGTGATCACCTCGCGCACTAGCTCATGACCGCTATCCCAGTTCCCCGGCGCATCGGCCATGGGCACTACCTCCGCGAAGTCCCAAACGATGGGCAGAGCCTGGCGTCCAAACGTGTGTTGCATCTTCTCGGCCGATGCATTCCACCTCGTGCAGGACATGTCGCTCATCGCCACTCGATTGAAGGCGCAAGCGAGCGTGCGCGCACCACTCGGCCCTTCAGTCTTGGCTCGTCGCATACCGGACAGCAAGGCAATCAACGCAACCTTCTGTCGTGCCGTGAACAAGTCTCCAAAAGTCATGATGCCATACTTACGTACAGAGAAGGCGCGCCCTGCTCCGGAACCGCCACCGGCAGGCGTTGGTTCGTCCGGAACCAAGCTCAAGTCATGCTCTAAGGTCTCACGCGCGATCTTGCGCAGGTGGCGAGTTGCCTTCCAGATTGCTTGGTAGTCAAGTTCGCCGGGCAGGCGATACTGTCGGCCTCGCCCGCTGAGGCTCTGTGTGACCACCGCAAGGAGTCGTGCCCCTCCAACGCGCCTTCCCACATCATCGAAAATGGCGTCCGCTCCCCCGCGCTGTGCAGTCAATTGTGCTCGAACGCGGTCAGGCGTCAACACCGTTCTGTTGCGGCAGCATAGACATCTGGCCTTCGCTCGCACCACGGAGCCGCTTGGTACGTCGTCATCACTCTCCGGCTCGAATACCTCAAATTCCGCGTGTGGTACCCCGTTCTTCGGCTCGACTATGTTGTACCGCAGCGCTAGCCTCCGCCCTGCTTTCTTGCTGAGCCAAAAGGAGCGCACTAGCGGAATCTCCGCCCCGCAATTGGGCGACTCGCACTTGACCGTTCGCGCCCAAAGGTAGGCAATAGGGATCGCTCCATCCGGGTCTTTGGGGTAGAACTGAGCCAGTTCCTTCTCTACCTGCTGCTTGATGTCTGCCCCAACGGTGCTGAGTTCGTCAGCCAGCGCCGGACCGTGGCGGGGAATGTCCTCCAACACCACCTTCAGTATCAGACATGCCACGGGGTTCAAATCGCTAGCAAACGCCTCGCAACCCAGTCGCAAGGCCTCCAGAGGAATGCTCCCGCCGCCTGCAAATGGGTCTACAACTAGCGGCGTTTCCTCCGGGTGAGCCGCCTTTACCAGAGCACGGCCGGTCTTGAGATGCTCCTGGTTTGCCGAGTTGTCCCAATTAGAGAAGTCACCAATGAAGGTTAGAAGAGCCTTCTGCAAACCTTCATCGGTCTGGACAAGCCTGTTCCATCCCGATGGGCGGGACTTCATCTCCAGCAGAATCCTGCGTGCCCTGGCCTTGAATTCAGGCGGACAGTTCTGGTCGCAGGGATTCGGCAGCAGGAGAGCCATGAGTACGGCCCGGCATGCCGCGAGGGGTCGTCGCGCCCACCAAAGATGCAGAGTGTTGGGATGACCTTTGCCTGCGTATTTCTCCCGCGCCGAGTGCTTTGACACCACAGCAATCGGGAAATCCACTTCAGCCAGGCGTTTGCATTCTCTGGGGATCATACCGTCTCTCCCTTTCTCGATTTGGCCCTGCTCCTGATGTATTGACGGTACTCGTTGGTTGCTGCTTCCACAGCTTCGCAGCTTAGCTGTCTGATCCAAGCCACGACATCGTTCGAGTATCTAATGAGGATGCCCTCCTTTGCCATCCAGCAATATTGTGGATTGTCTTTCAGCTTGTACCTCCACACTATGGCCTGGAAGACCGGTGGTGTGAACTTTCTACCGTGGAGAGTCGCAATTCGCTCGACGATTTCTTTCTGTCGGAGGGGATGGCTTATGTTGGGGTCTTGACGCTTGATAATTGCCAGCGGGCCGTCTGTCCCATCTGCAGCCTGGACGCCAACGATCACGTCCACGTCGCCGATCTTTTTTACTGACTCCAGCTTCACATTGAACACAGTCAGCAGTCTCCCAGTGTCCTCCCCGGCGGCCTTCACTTCGTCGGCTGCCTTGGATAGCTCGGCTAGGAACTGCCTAACTGCATCTGTCTGTTTCGCACACCCCTTGGCGGACATATAGGACACCAGGTCAATAGGCGGTCGGACACCGAGAGGGAGCAACTGCCAGTTTATTTCGTCCTCGAGTCGCTGGTCGAAAAACTGCTCAAGCAAGTCCCTGAAGTTCTTGATGCACGTTTGCGCGAGCGCGTAGGTGACGATGCCAAAGCCATCGGCGTTGTTGTAGAAGTGTACGGCATTGTCCCGATACGTGCCCACCAATTCGAGATTGCGTTCGACGGCAAGTACGTGAAAACCCGGTGGGAAGAGATCCTTTGCCTGCAAAAAGGCATCCTGCCATGACAATGTTCGGTATGTCTGCCCGCGCTTCTTTCTGTAGAATATCGACCTCTTGCTCTTGGAAAGCAGCGCTTTGAGAACAAGTTCCCAAGCGTTCAGCAGCAGTATAACGGCGCACTCGTCTCTGTACTGGAATGACGGCTTGTTGTAGACCTCGATCGCTGCCACCATGGCCGACTTCGAATTGCCAAGAAGCTTTCTGTATGACCCCCGATAGTTCACACTACCGTCCTCTCCCGCGAAATCTCTGCGCTCTCAGATGTCAGAGCGCCAGGAACACTATGCCTTGACTTGGGCTTGTCCTCCCTCACCCGCATCGGCTTGGTCATGGCGTTCACTTCCAGCCAGTAGTGCTGGACTTTGGTCACTTCATGCCACTGGAATCGAGCCGGATTCTTGATCGGGTCCTGCATTTGCGGCTCCCCGCCGCAGTTGGTAACGACATACAGCCAGTAGCAGTCCCGGCGGTCTTCAGCCACGCGACGCTCGTTGGGAGTCAGCAAGATGGTGCCCGTTTCGGCGTCCAGGCCCTTGACCTCAATGAG
>CAYYWI010000034.1:0-24131 GCA_964475375.1 uncultured Dehalococcoidia bacterium | reverse complement strand
TTCATGATTCAAAAGGCCACCGTTGGGTTACCTTCTTAAATGAGTTGACACGCTGTAAACCTCTCAGAACTGCCTCAATAACTGTATCCCGATGAATATGCTGGACATACAGCCTGCAATCCTTGCCCCCTCTTGGAACGATCTGACATGAGACAATCTACCAGGCACGAAAACGTACGTCAAGCCGATTGGATTGTTGGATTGCGCTACTTGCATATCGTCGGTCTTTAATGTATAGTACGCGTGATGGTTACAGTACAGGTTGTGCCAATCCTCTGGACAACCATCCGTGCGGATGCTTGCAGGCTTTGGATGACCCGACTCTAGCCAACTAGTATTTGAAGAAAGGAGGTCATCCAAATGAGCCCTGCAGACAAAATGCTGCAATGTTCCGATTGTGGCAAGAGCTTTACCTTCAGTGCCGAAGAGCAAGAATTCTTCGCCAGTAAGGGATACACCAATGAACCTAAGCGTTGTCCCTCTTGCCGCCAGTCAAAGAGAGCGCAGCGAAATAGCTCTGGTGGTTTCGGTGGTTCAAGACCCAACCGCCAGATGTACTCAGCAGTGTGTGCCGACTGTGGCGCCGAGACCCAAGTCCCCTTTGAGCCCCGCGAAGGTAGACCAGTCTATTGCAGCCGTTGCTACGACAAAGTCAAGCCGAGCAATCGGCGATAACCTGAACGGCATCACCTTCAGGGGCTGGGATTGTCCCAGCCCCTGATCTCTTTAAGGCACTTGATGGCAACCCCGGAGAGTGCCCAATCAGTTGAAAGGAGAACATCGATGAAAATATACGTGGGTAATCTACCTCGCGAACTCACCGAAGACGACCTGCGGCGAGAATTTGAAGCTTTCGGGAAGGTCGACTCCGTGGCCATCGTCAAGGACCGCTACAGCGGACAGCCCAGAGGTTTTGGCTTCGTGGAGATGCCGACGAAGTCCGAAGCTGTGGCTGCCCTCGCCGGCCTGAAGGGCAAGGTGATCCAGGAGCGAACACTTGACATCAGTGAAGCTCGCCCCAGGCCTGAGGGAGGCAGGGGCGGCGGGCCCCCCAGGGGTGGAAGAGGAGGAAGTCGCGGATTCGGCGGCAAGGGTCGTGGTGGTTTCGGCGGAGGGAAGGGACGCAGATACTAAGCATTCGTTGGTGCTATACTGAATAGCATCGCACCAGTGAGAAGCACTTCGCTCCAAGATGGAAGAAAAGCCACATAAAGTAGCACCGGGGACCTACCTGATAGAGGTCCCCTTTGTGCTCGGACTCAAGTCACAGGACAAGGAATCGGTAACGCTGTGCTACCTGGTGGAAGAGGAAGCCGGGTGGCTGATGGTAGACAGCGGCTACAATGATGCTACATCCTTCGACCACCTCTGTCATCAACTCGATCTATTGAATACATCCCTGAAGCAGATACGATGGCTGCTGCTCACTCACTACCACCCTGACCACAGCGGGCTGGCCAACAGAATCAGGGCAGCCTCCGGAGCCGAGGTCATCCTGCATCAAGATGACTGGAACATCCTGCAGACCACCGTCGGCTCTTCCGAAGAGTGGAACATACACGGTATGATACCCTGGGCCAAGTCGCTGGGCGTACCGCCCGTAGAGCTGGATGGTTTCTTCCAGGCAGCCTCTTTCGGGAGGGACCTGTTTCCCAGAGGCCTCAGTCCGGATAAGCTACTGCAAGGTGATATCAGCCCCGTCGGAGACAGCGGCCGACTGCAGGCCATCCTTACTCCCGGACATACCCCAGGGCACGTCTGCATCTATGATCGCGAGAACAAGGTGCTCTTCTCCGGAGACCACATCCTCGTCGGGATCACTCCCCACATCTCACCCAGCCACCTCACGAGCTACAATCAGCTCGGCCAGTACATCGATGCTCTGCAAAAAGTGAAGCTCCTGGACGTGGATCTGGTCCTCCCGGCTCACGAAAGGCCTTTCAGGCACTTCAGTCAGCGGGTTGATGAGCTTCTGGAGCACCACGATCACCGCCTGAGAGAGGTCATCGCCGCGATATCTGATCGCACCGTCACTCCCTGGGATGTTGCCAGCCAGGTGGAATGGACGGTGGGCAAGTGGGCAGATATGGATGCCATGAATCGCGTGCTGGCAGTCAGAGAGACCCTGGCACATCTCCAGCTTCTGGAACATCGGGGAACAATCGTTATGGTTGAGCAGGGTGGGCTTAACTGCTACAAGCTTAACACCGGTAACCTCTAAGCCAACCTATCCGCCTTTCGATTACCTTCTTAGAGAGCTTTGGTCAACGCAAGACCATCCCTGATCCGTAAGGCAAGAACAGAGGAGGAACAATTCACTCACGTATTGCCGGTCCGCAAACAAAGGTCGAAGTCCAGCGGGCCTATATAAGTCGACCCTCACTGATTCTGAATAGGTGACTCCAACGATCCCCACTCGGCCGCTTTACGTCGCCTCCTGTCCATGATCGCCCAGACAATGACGCCGGCAATCGCCGATCCTGAGAGTACAATGAACAGGATCAGCTTGAACTCCAACCCCCAGATGAAGGTGTTGATGACGTTATGTGCGATCTGGTCAACCTTGTCTGCCATAACAATGCCAACCTGGGTAGCATCCTGCCCTTGCGGGCGATCGACAATCCTCTCAGGCACATAGGTGCGTGCCACAGCCAAGGCTATCACGAGTATCAACGATGTCACGAACAGGACACTCAGAGCCCACAGCAAACGGCTCTTCCAGTTCCGTCCGCAAAGGAATCCGATGGCAACCAGCAGCAGGATAGCTATGAGCCAGGGAGCCCACAGCCACATCTTGACAGTGTCGAATTCCTTGGTATCGTTGGAATCATTGAAGTTCTTCTCGGTGATCTGGCCGTGGTCGACCACAATGAAATCGCGCGCGCTATCGACCGTACTCGCCATATCCTCGCCCAGCGCCTGCCTCATTTCAGAATCGTTGAAATGCCAGGAGTCAGGCACCCCGTTCATGACCGCCCGGTTCACAGCTTCAGCAAGGGTCATGTGAACCTTGTTCTCCAAAGCCGCTTTGAACTGGCTATATGTGTAACCTGTAGGTCGGCAGGAAGGCAGAGTGTTTGGAGGAAGACTGGCCAACTGGTTGCTGAACTCAGCCGGAGTACATGTAGGAAGGCCGTCGAAGTAAGCCTCGAGCTTCTCATCGGCCAGTGTTACGAGGCTGGCAGAGGCAGCAGCTTTGACGCTGGTCAGATCCACGGTCAGCGTCAGGCCGTTGGTTTCCCCCTTCATGTAGTCGGCAATGCTGTCAATCATCTCCTTGAATTGGCTGATGGTCCAATTCTGTGACATGGCAGCTTTGATAGCAGCGCTTATCTCTGAATCAGCCAGGGTGATGCCATATGACAGAGTGGTATATGTTCCCAGGCTTTCCGTTATCGCCGGGACAATCAATTCCTCCGTCACGTAGTCGTAGATTTCCTGCCTGTGATTATCTACAACCTTGTTGATGCCATCGGCCAACGGTGTGATCCGGCTTTGCAGCATGATATTGATAGTGAAAGTATCCTTGTCACCCACAACGTACGGAACTATCTGTACGCTTGCACCTTCAAAGGTCTCCTGCAGCCACAACGGTGGGAGGGCTTCCTTGGCTACTAACACGATTTCTTTCTTCAGGCCGGGCGTATCGATCGGGAAATCCGTCGGACTCTCAATTTCAACCTGATCCAGCGCCGCCGGTGTCAGGTTATCGTATACCCAGTTGTAGACATCGGCCTTGACCATCTGGCGGTTGTAGAACCGGGCGCTGCCGACGGTGCCATTCAACGCCGTCAGGACAAGAGCGACAACGAGGAGAATGACGAAAATGAGAATAAGCGGTATAGCCAGGACTCTTCTCAGCCAAATCATAAAGCTACTCCTTCCGACTCATTAAATCAGGATAGAACTCCCGGTTTGCCTGCATGTCTCAGAAGCCCGATCGCCCGTCACAAAACATTCAACCTTGCAGCTTCGCCAGCAGATAATATCAACAAAGGTAGTCAGGAAAATTCCGGGGCACGCACCAGGAAACGGAGACTGCAATGCTAACCCTCTCGCACTACTACTCCCATAGCACCCGGCCCTGCATGGGTTCCCAGGGCCGGACCCACCCTGGCCACATGAACAGGCACCGCCGGGAAAGCAGTCCTGATGCGACCAGCCAGCGCCTCCGCCTCATCGCGGACTGTGGTATAAGGAACAGCCGCCTCTTTGATGCGCGGGTAGTTCCCGGCGAAATCGTAGAGCCGCTCAATGGCCCTGGCCCTCGTGCGGGCAATCGTGGAAAGCGTAAGGTGCCCTTCCTTCATGGTCAGCAGCGGCTTCACCCCCAGCACCGACCCCAGCATCCCCCTGGCCCGGCTGATACGCCCACCCCTCACCACATACTTGAGGGTATCTACCAGAAACAGGATGTGCATCTGCCGGACGGAGCGGCGCACCATCTCCGCTACCTGGCTCAGGTCGGCACCTGCCCTGGCCTCACGGGCTGCAGCCATAGCCAGGAGCCCGTAGCTCATCGAAATCGTCTGGGAGTCGATCACCTCGATGCGGCACTTCTCCTGCACCATGTCCCTGGCCAGTACCGCCGAGTTGTAGATGCCGCTCTCTTTCGAAGTCAGGTGAATTGAGACGATCTCGTCAGTCTCTTTGGCCAGCTTGTTATAGACATCGGCGAAGTCTTTGGGTGAAGGCACTGCGGTAGTCGGAAAAACCGAATCCAAGCTCAACTTCTGATAGAACTCGTCCTCGCCGATATCCACCCGGTCGCGGTAGGTCTTGTCGCCGAAGACCACGTAGATGGGGACCACCACGATATCTAACTCCTTGAGTATTTCCGGCGGGATGTCGGCGGTACTGTCAGTCACCACTCTGACGGTCATGTCCAAATCCCTCCAGTGCTGCCGGGCATTCTCATCCTCCACAGATTTCGCTGTATGTTACCATCTTTCTCCCGACACGTCACACTCTGAGGTGAGGTACTTCTCGCGCTCCAACGCATCGGTCTGATTCAGACGCGTAGTAGACCAATCTCACGGGCAGTCGCCTTGTTGTTGGCGGCACTTGCCCTGCCTGATGTTCTTCGAGCCTTTTCGCAGATTCTTTTCGGACGTCCGCGTTGTAGAAGCGAAGCATCCGTTTTCGGCAATTCCTCGGGTACATGAATTAGAGCGGACGCTTCGCCCCTACCCTGGATCACGACAATGCCGTGGACATGATTCGGCATTATAATCTCCTCGTCCAACAGACGTGCGGGAAATGATGCAGGATGGAATGCCAACAGTCAGGAGCCATGCGTTTATGCATCGAGACTTAGACCGTCTTGAAGGCCTGGACAATCTCTAATAGTGCATGCTGTGTGGTAGCGGCAGGTTTGAAACCTGCCGCTACGGAATCGTACGACAACATGATGATACCGAGCGGGGGTAGCGAATGTTCATGTCTTCATTCGGTAGACGCGCAGCATGCTGCGCCGTCACCCCATGGAAAGTCGGCATCGGTAATGCCCGGCCGGGGCTGCGCAGCATAATGTGCACAAAAAAGACTTGTCTGCACCGCAGTCGTGGTATTATTGGCCACTAGCACTTGGACTGATGACTCAGTGGGGTCACTCGTCCAGAGCACGAACGAACGTGTGTACGAGGGGGGTGCAATGGGCAAACCAGACAAAGGGTGTGAACTCAAGAGCATTGAGATTGTCTACTGTGACGAGTGAGGCTTCCTTCATACAGCCACCAGTCTGGCGGCTGCAATCAAGAAGGAATTCGGGCTTGATGTCAAGACCAGGAAGGGGACCATCGGGCTGTTCGAGGTCCACGTCGATGAGTTGGTAATATACTCCAATCACAGAGAGAGTGGCCGTTTGCCTGAGAGCGAAGAGGTCGTCCGGAGGATCCGTGACTACCAGTCACGTCGATCGGCAGAAAGCAGTGGGAATGACCGGGCGGAAGCCGGCAAGTCCCGCTGGATGCAAAAACGCAGCGGCTGCGGCTGAGGGTCCTGAAACGAAGCCGCTCGTGAAGCGGCGGGCGAAGTCTCCCGAGGAGGCAAGATCATGAAGATAGAAGGCAGATGGGCTGCCTTGGCCACAGTCATACTGACCGTCCTGCGGGTTGCTCTTGGCACCCTGTTCATCATCTCCAGCTACGCTAAGCTCCGGCATCCGGACCTGTTCATAGACGCCGTTCAGAACTACCACATGATGCCGGAAGCCTTGGCCCACTTCTTCGGGACGGTGCTCCCCTGGGCGGAACTCTTCGTCGGCTGGTGTCTGGTATTGGGCATATTCCCCACATTTGCCGCCGTGATCTGCATCCTCATGACGCTCACTTTCGTGGTGGCCAACATCACGAGCTTCTTCAAAGACGTGGGGAAAGCCTGCGGTTGCCTGGGCGACCTGGTCAACATGAACCACACCACTTCCCTGATCGTTGATTTCGTCATGCTGGCCATAGCCGCACTGCTGGTCTATCAGAGAGAGAGGGCTGGGATAGTAGGAGTCGGGCATCTGCTGAAACTGGACAGGTTTCATTTGCCCAAGCTCGCACCTCTTGCGCTGGGCACCGTCGCGATCGCCATTGCCATGACAGTGACTTTCTCACAGATCCCCAAGGAGAAGAGTCCCTGGCAGGAAAGCATTGACAGCGGCGTGGAGAATGGCTCCGTCGTAGTGCTGTTCTTCTGGCAAGGTGAGGCAACGGATTTCATGGATGAGTTTCGACTGGTCATGGAACTGTCAGAGCGATACGGTCAGTCCGTTTGGGTCGAACGGATTGACGCCGGGATGTGGAACGATGCCGCCGAGCGATTCAACGTCGGCGATTTCCCGACCATAGTGGTCATAGAAGGCAAGACCGGGAAGGGGTATGCGGAGTATCCCCAACGCTTCGCGGGGGCTGAGGACAGGGACGCCCTGGTGGCTGCTATCGACGAGGTGCTGGCCGGCAAGACATGAAAAGCTGTGCGAAGCCAACCACTGATTGGCCGGCACGGGAGACATTTCTTTGAAGAATACCGAGTCGAAGGGCCCGGTCAGCAGGCTTTCTTTCCTCGATCGCTTCCTGACCCTCTGGATATTCCTGGCCATGGCTCTCGGAGTCACCCTGGGGCATTTCGTGCCGGGGGTAGCCGACTTCACCAACAAGCTCTCGGTAGGCACCACGTCGATACCCATCGCTATCGGCCTCATCCTGATGATGTACCGAAACCGCAAGGGGGCAGAGAATGGGCTGACCAGTCCGGCCCGGATGTGTAAACAGAATGAAGTTGATGTCCGCTGCCTTAGACAATCCAACAGCACAGAAAGAGCGGCAGGTATTGAGCCTGCCGCTCCATGATCACCGGATAACCGCCCGGAACTAGCGTCCCTTGAAATCGGGCTTGCGCTTCTCGACGAAGGCCTTGACGCCTTCCTTGAAATCCTCGGTTCCCGCGCAGACCTTGATGGCATAGTTCTCGAAGTCCAGCGCCGTCTTGAAGTCCCAGAGCAGACCCTTATACACGCCGTGCTTGGCTAACTCCTGGGCGATGGGCGGACCGGCGGCAATGCGATCCGCCAGTTCCCGGACTGTCTTCATCAGATCAGCCTGTGGCACCAGCCGGCTGACCAGACCTATGCGGAGCGCCTCCTTGGCATCGATGACCTCTCCGGTGTAGAAGAGCTCCAGGGCCTTCTCGATCCCCACGATCTGGGGCAGTAGATGGGTAGCTCCGCCGTCAGGAACCAACCCGCGGTTTATCCACGCGCAACTATACTTTGAGTTGTCCGAGCCAATCCTGATATCGCAGGCGGTGATGAAGGAAAGGCCCATGCCCGCGGTCGCGCCATTCACAGCAGCTATGGTGGGAACTCTCATCTCCCTGACGCGCTGGATGTGAAAGCCGGCACGCAGGGTGATCTTCTTCCGGCTGTTATCGTCCACCTGTCCGGCAATCCGGGCTGACATCACGCTCACATCCACACCGGCGCAGAATGCACGGTCACCCGCTCCTGTGAGAATCATAACGCGGGCGTCATCGTCCTCATTGATCTCGTTCAGGGCGGAGAATATCTCATCCCGCATGTCCAACGAGATGGTGTTCATCTTCTCCGGGCGGTTGAATGTCAGGGTAACGACGTGGTTCTGCTTCTCTACGATGATGTTCTTATATTCCACTATGCCTACCTCCTTGATTATTGCATTCTGAATGAGCACGCTAAAAAATCAAAGAAAGGATACCGGCAGCCAGCGTATGCCGTCAAATTGGGGGATGGACAGATCGAATACTACCGCTGCTGTTCAGCCTGGTTCTGCAGCATCTGGGTCACCACGGCCACAGCCGCACCGACCGCCGCCTTACGCCTCTCGTCGAACACCTTGGACAGCTTGTCCACCAGCGGCTTCTCGCGCTCGGCTATTCTCTTCATATCGTCCAGCAGATCGGTTTCCAGCTCGATGAAGCGGGTCTCCAGCTCTCCGGCTACGAAATGCGGGTTCTCCATCACCGCCTTATGGAAAGGGATATTGGTCTGCGGGCCGAGAACAATGTACTCATACAGCGCCCGTCTCATCCGCGTGATAGCCTCATCACGGTCCCTGCCCCAGACAATCAGCTTAGAGATCATGGAATCGTAGTGGGGCGGGATGGCATAGCCGGTGTGGACGCCGCTGTCCACGCGGACGCCTATTCCACCCGGAGAACGGTATCCTCGCAGTTTCGCTGCTGATGGTGCGAAGTTGTTGAAGGGGTCTTCGGCATTGATCCTGCATTCTATGGCCCATCCATTGGAGCGGACATCCTTCTGTCTGATGCTCAGAGGTTGCCCAAGACCCACAAGTATCTGCTCCTTGACGATGTCGATGCCGGTCACCATTTCGGTAACCGCATGCTCAACCTGGATTCTGGTGTTTGCCTCCAGGAAATAGAACATACCCTCGGCGAAGATGAACTCGATGGTGCCGGCCCCGCAGTAGTTCACCCACTTGGCTGCTCTCACTCCCGCCTCGGTCAGTTCACGGCGCAACTCGGGTGTCAGCGCCGGAGAAGGAGACTCTTCGATCAGCTTCTGGTGCCGTCTCTGGATGGAGCATTCCCTCTCGCCCAGGTGAATCACATTGCCGTAAGAGTCACCCAGTATCTGGACCTCTATGTGACGCGCTCGCGGCAGGTACTTCTCAATGTACACGTCCGGTATACCGAAAGCATTGGAGGCGATGGCATGCGAAGAGTCCAGTGCCTTCTGAAGTTCCCCCTCGCTCTGCACCACGATCATCCCTATCCCGCCACCGCCACCCGAGGGCTTTATCAGTATCGGATAGCCCATCTGGTCAGCCACTGATTTGGCCTCTTCAAAGGTATTCACATCCTTCTCAGCGCCGGGCACGACAAAGACGCCGGCCTTCCGCATCTCGGCTCGGGCCGCCACCTTGTCGCCCATCAGCTCGATGATGTGGCTCGAAGGCCCGATGAACTTGATGCCTTCCTTTTCACAGGCTGCAGCGAAGCGCGGGTTCTCAGAAAGGAACCCATAGCCCGGATGGATGGCATCGGCCCCGCAAGCCTTGGCTATCTCAATGATCCCAGGTACATTAAGGTAGCTCTGCGTCAGCGTCGGTCCGCCAAGCAAATACGCCTCATCTGCATACTTGGCGAAGAGGGCATCCTCGTCCACCGAAGAATAGACTGCAACAGACTTGATGCCGAGCTCCCGGCAGGCCCTCATGATGCGGATGGCTATTTCGCCGCGATTGGCTATTAAGATCTTACCTGCCATCTGGTTCCACCACCATAAGAACTGCGCCACCCTTCACGAGGTCACCCTCGTGGGCCATGATCTGCTTCACTACCCCTCCGTGCGGCGAACGTATCTCGCTCTGCATCTTCATGGCTTCCAGAACCACCACTACATCGTTGCCGTTCACTTTGTCCCCGACTTTCACTTTCACGGTCACAATCATCCCGGGCATCGGGCAGATAATTGAACCGCGAGCTGCCTTTTGAGGTTGCTCAGGCTGCGCCACCGCCACAGAGTTGCGACCATCCATCTTGGGGGTAATTTTCACCGTGAACAACTCCCCATCCACTTCAACGTTAAACTCGGATGGTATGTCCAACACGTTGGGCACGCGCCCTCCGGCGTGAGCCTCGGCACCGCTGGGCAGCGGTTCTTCCCTGGCCTCGCCGCGCAGGAACTTGACAGCCACCTGGGGGTAGAGCGCATAGGTGATCAGGTCTTCCTCGCGCTTGATGATACCCAGCTTCTGTGCCTCACCCCGCAGCTTCTCCAGCTCCGGCGGCATCAGTTCGGCGGGACGAACGTCGATCGGCCGTTCATTGCCGATGACATCCTTCCGCACCTGCTCGTTGATCTTGCCGGGCGCTCTGCCATAGTAGCCCAGCAGGTAGTTCTTCACTTCCTGAGTCACTTTTGCATACCGGTTACCGGACAGCACGTTCAGCACCGCCTGTATACCCACTATCTGGCTGGTAGGAGTCACCAGAGGCGGATAGCCAAGATCAGCCCTCACCTTGGGCACTTCCTCCAAGACATCTTCCAGTCTGTCCAGAGCATTCTGCTCCTTCAGTTGACTCACCAGACTGGAGATCATCCCACCCGGTATCTGGTGCAGAAGCACATTCAAATTAGGACGGGTCGCTTCCGCCGTAAACAGCGACTTGTACTTCGCAAAAAGCGCCGCGAAATACTCGCCGATCTCATACAACTTGCCGATATCCAAGCCGGTGTCATAGGGAGTACCTTGAAGGGCCGCCACTACACTCTCTGTGGTCGGCTGTGAGCTTCCCCAACCGAAAGCCGAGAATGCCGTGTCCAGAATATCGACTCCGGCCAGAGCCGCAGCATGGTAGCTGAGAGGAGCCATACCACTGGAGCAGTGGGAGTGAAGGTCAACAGGAACACTGACGCGCTTCTTTATGGCTTTCACCAGTTCACTGGCCGCGCGTGGAGCAATCAGACCGGCCATGTCTTTGATACAGATGGAATCGCTGCCAAGCTCTTGCAGCTTCATGGCCATGGCGGCAAAGTCCTCTACGGTGTGCACCGGACTGGTGGTATAGCAGATGGTGCCCTGGACATGCGCTCCGTGAGACTTGGCCACCTTGATGGCCAGCTCCATGTTCCGGATGTCATTAAGAGCATCGAAGATGCGGAAAACATCCACGCCATTCTTGACGGCCAGACGGATAAATTCGCGCACCACATCGTCGGAGTAGTGCCGGTACCCGACCAGATTCTGTCCCCGCAGCAGCATCTGAAGACGCGTGTGCTTCACGTTGGCCCGCAAAGCCTTCAGCCGATCCCAGGGGTCCTCGTTCAAATACCGGATGCATGAGTCGAAGGTGGCGCCGCCCCAGACTTCCAGCGAGAAGAAACCCACAGCATCAAGTTTCTCAGCAATGGGCAGCATATCCCTGGTGCGCATCCGGGTCGCTATCAATGACTGATGTGCATCCCTGAGAGTGGTATCAGTGATCTGTATCTGCATCGTCTACCTACACCCTTAACAGCGTTTCAGCTATCCATTATCTCACACGAGGCCTGTTTGACGATAATCCGAGAGTTGCCCATCCTCCTTACACCAGAGGAACGAGCCCAGCCACCCAGTCAACCAGCCCACACGTCGTCGAGAACTTTAAGCATAATTGAAAAAACGGTGAGGTTCTAAGCGGACCTGTTGAACCGGCTTACCTGACAGTATCAGCCGTACTCCAGGGCGACTGGATGTCTCATCCATCTCCCCGAATCTAGGCCTTCAACAAAGTCCCGGTCATGCTCTTTCCCGAATTGTGCGACTTTGGATTCTCAGTGCCATGCAGCAACATATGAACCGCAGTTCGTGTATAATATGGTTCAGAATTATAGTTGGAGCGTTCTGCCATGTCAACAAAATCGACACCATCCGGAAGCAACAATCCAACTTCCGTTGATCAAAGCGCTGAACCCAAAGCTGCGACAACAAGCTCTGGAAGGCAGAAGAAGGAATGGACCTTCCTCACCAATCATGGACACGTGCTCTCCTATCTGGCGAAGCATCCACGAAGCACCATCCGCGAAATATCCGAGGCAGTGGGGATAACGGAGCGCGGCGTTCAGAAGATAATCGCTACGCTTGAATCTGAGGGGTACGTTGGCCGCTCCAAGAAGGGCAGGGGCAACATCTACACGGTCAACCCGGACCTGCCCATGCGTCACAGGCTGGAAAATGAAGTGGCCGTTCGTGATCTTCTGCTGGCTCTCGGACACAGTCCCGAGAATCAGGCGTAGCATCAAGCCAGGGCCGGCTCACCTCAGACTCCGCGTCGATCTCCCCAAACAAGCACCTGGAGTCTTGTCGAGAACAGATAACCCTCGCTCTTGCAGATATCGATCAGCCACCTGCTTTTCTCAATAAGGGTATCCCGGTCCTGAGCCTGCGGCATGAGAACCACCTTCTCGCGGGACAGATTGTACTTTTCCACCAGACTCCGCAGTTCCGCCAGATCACCGGCCCTTTCTATGACGTACTTGAAATGGGCTGAGGGCAAGTCACGAAACAGCCGGTATGCTTCAGGATTTTCTCGTGCAGGCGCGGGATTCCCGGAGTTCTCCAGTTTCGGGGACACGCTCCAGTGGTCAACAAGAGTCTGAAGCTTCTCTCCGGGCAAGATCGTTCCGTTTGTCTCAACCTCGATCCAGAAGGCGGAAACCTTAAGGCGTTCCAGAAGAGGTACCAACTGCCTTTGCTGGAGCAGAGGTTCTCCCCCTGTAACCACCAGGCTGCGGCAGCCGTATCGCCGGACCGCCTCCTCGGCACCGTCCAAGGAGATTGTCATGACCTCTTTTCGCTGATCGTAGCGCCCCCAATCCCAGGTGTACCTGGTATCGCACCACGCGCACGCAAGATTGCAGAGAGCCAGTCTGATGAAAACTGCCGGCTTGCCGGCGTAAACGCCCTCGCCCTGGATCGAATGGAATATCTCCGGCTGTCCGTCCGGCTGCCTGCTAACCTTCAGCAATCTTCCCCTCCCGCCTGAGCCGTTCCAGCAGCGGGTCCTTGACTCCTGCCTCTGCAAATCCTTTGGCCCTCAAGAGACAACTGTCACACGACCCACAGGGCACATCGCCGCCTTCATAGCAACTCCAGGTATACTCAAGCGGCGCTCCCAGCCTCATGCCCAGTTCTATAATCCGGGCTTTCGTCATTCGCAGCAAAGGCGTCTCTACGTTTATGCGGACTCCGAACTGCTTGCCCAGCTTGCTCCCCTCGAAAAGGGCTCGCGTTACCGCCTCGAAATACTCCGGCCTGCAATCCGGGTAGCCGCTATAGTCTATCGCATTAGCCGCCATGAAGACCGAGACGGAGAAATCCCCAGGATCAACCTTCTCTTTCTCGATGAGGCTCAAGGCTTTGCTTTCAACAAGAGCCGCGGCGAGAGTCAAGAACACTGTGTTGCGCAAAGGAACGTAGGTTATCGGTATATCTGCGGCGGTCGCTTCCGGGACTTTTCTGTCCCTGGGCACATCAAGATCGCCGGGACCGGTCAGCGCGGAATACCAGGCCAGCCTCTTGAAGAACGATATATCGACAACCTCGTGCGGTATGCTCAGAAGCCGCGCTACTCGCTCGGCAGATTCCAGTTCCCGGTCATGTCTCTGCCCATAGCAGAAACTCAAAGCCGCCAGCTCATAGCCTTCGGCCTTGGCATAGGCAGCCAGAGTAGTAGAATCCAGTCCGCCTGAAAGCAGCACCAAGCCCATTCTCCTCATTGCAATACCCCTGTCCCTGGAGCGAGTCACCGGCGACCACTCCATAATCACTGTTTATCAAACCCATTATCCATGCTGCAAACCTCGATAAGCAAACAGGCTTGTTGGTAAGCCCATCGACCTGATCCAAATTGAACATGCCATAGATGTCCAGAAATCGTAAACCAGAACGGCTTTACACAATGTCTGACTTCAACTCCATCGAGTCACTCACAGCCAATACAAATGGCCACCACTTGCAAATGGTTCTATTTTGCGGTATATTGCCAGCCGAGGTATCTGTTGATAGGCTAGGATGTAGCTTTTGGACGACCAATTCCAGCCAGACAGAAGCGAACATGTCAGAAGAGAGGAGACTAACTAGATGGCCTACGTAGACAAGCAGATTCAATGCGCGGATTGTGGGACTACTTTCGCCTTTACTGCTTCCGAGCAGGAGTTCTACGCCTCGAAAGGGTATACTAATGACCCGAAGCGCTGTCCTTCCTGTCGTCAGTCCAGGAAGACGGAGCGCTACGGATCTGATCCCAGCAGGCCAAAGCGCCAGATGTTTACCGCGATCTGTGCCCAATGCGGCAAGGAAGCACAGGTGCCTTTTGAGCCTAAGTCAGACAGGCCGGTCTACTGCAGCGACTGCTACAACAAGGTCCGCCCGAACAATCGGCCGGGCAGCATGTCCTAAGCCGACAGGCTAGTCACTGATATTTGCTCTTCTTGGGGCCGCCGGAGAGGCAACCGGATCAGAAGCCGGCAGCCCCATATCAATTGGGGGGAGACCCGGCACTGACCAACCCTCTGGCAGCAGCCATCCAGAGTTGCTTTGATCCCAGAGCATCTCTCTATGTGTTTCTGCTCATAGCTCCTGCCCATGACTGATCAACGAACTACAACTCTTTCGTAGTAGTATTGCCGTCTGGACTCACCAATGCACGATGAATCACACCACAGGGGAATACGCAGAATGATGCGGTATGACCCGGACAAACACCTCCGCTCGCTCCATCTGCTTCTGTTGGGGCACGGCACGCCGTGCCCTTACGGTTTCCACGTAGAGGCAGGTTTCAAACCTGCCTCTACAAGAGGGCATGCATTCCTGATGAGAAGTAGCGAGCGTGTACATCCGTTTGATTGAACAAGGGCATGATGAATCACACCCCACGGAATACGCAGAACGATGCGGTATGACCCGGACAAACACCACCGGTCGCTCCGTCCGCTTCTGTTGGGGCACGGCACGCCGTGCCCTTACGGTTGCCATGTAGAGGCAGGTTTCAAACCTGCCTCTACAAGAGGGCATGCATTCCCCGATGAGAAGAACAACCCGGCAACAAACGAGAGGGGTTATCCTTTGACGACGCCGATGGGATACGTCTTGACCACCTTCCGGCAAAGCCCTGCCTGATGGCAGACTTCCACCACTTCGGCCACGTCCTTGTAGGCTTCCGAAGCTTCTTCCGCCAATCCACCCCTGCTGGCAGATTTGGCGATTACGCCCTTGGCCGCCAGGTCTCTGGCCACATCCGCATCCCTCACGCCACGCTTGGCAGCATGACGACTCATAGCCCTCCCAGCACCATGGCACACTGAACCGAAGGATTCCTCGATAGCCCTGTCAGTGCCCACAGCCACGAACGAATAGCGCCCCATATCGCCGGGGATCAGCACCGGCTGACCGATGTCCTTGTACCTGGCCGGGATGCTCGGGTGATTGGCCGGGAAGGCGCGGGTGGCTCCTTTGCGGTGAACACAAAGGCTGAGCTTCTTTCCATCGATTTCGTAGCTCTCGATCTTGGCGATGTTGTGGGCCACATCGTAGACCATCTCCAACCCGATCTGCCGCAGGCTCTTGCCGAAGACCCTGGTAAAGGATTCCCTGGACCAATGCGTAATGCATTGCCGATTGACCCAGGCATAATTGGCAGCACATGCCATGGCCGCCAGGTAATTGCGACCCTCTGCCGATTTCACTGGAGCGCAGGCCAACTCGCGGTCAGGCACTTCTATATGGTATCGCTGCATGGCTTCCCGCAGCGTCCTGATATAGTCATCGCAAACCTGGTGACCCAAGCCGCGACTGCCGGTGTGTATGAGAAGCAGCACCTGTCCAACATCCTCGATGCCCATCGTCCGGGCCGCGGCTTCATCGAATATCTCGCCCACCACTTCGACTTCCAGGAAGTGGTTGCCGGAACCGAGCGTCCCGGACTGAGGTGAACCGCGCTCCTTAGCCTTGATGCTCACCTTGTCGGGATCGGCACCCTTCAGGCAGCCACCCTCCTCGGTGACCTCCAGATCGTCATCGGTGCCAAACCCCTTCTTGACAGCCCAACGAGCCCCGTCGGTAAGGATATCGTCCATATCCTTCTTGCCCACCTTGATCTTGCCCGTCGAGCCGACTCCGGAGGGAACGTTAACGAAAAGCTGAGAGAGCAGATCCTCTATCCTGGGTCTGACTTCATGCTCGCGCAGATTGGTGCGCAAGAGCCTCACTCCGCAATTGATGTCGTATCCCACACCGCCAGGCGAAATGACACCGTCCTCCATGCGCGTGGCCGCTACCCCTCCGATTGGAAAACCATAGCCCCAGTGGATGTCAGGCATGGCCAGCGAATGCCCAACAATCCCCGGCAGGAAAGCCACATTCGCCACCTGCTCCGCAGCCTGTTCCTGCCGAATGCTTTCCAGCATATCCTCGCTGGCATAGATAAGTCCGGGGACTCTCATCCCCTGCTTGTACTCCCTGGGAATCTCCCAGCGGTAATCGTCTATTTTGTTCAGCGGTCCTTCCCAGCGCGCCATACTTCCACCTCCTCCTACACGTCGAATATCACACGGATGCTCCAGCGACCATTGTCCTCCGCCACTTTGAGCATATGGTACGTGGCTGCCTTGACCCCACCCTTCAAGCCGTGGCGCGATGCGTCGAACTTCTCACCAAAGGCATCGGCTTTCAGCCTGGTATCGGTAAGCTCCACCAGATCAAACCTCTTGAAGATAATCATGTCCACATCAAACAGGTAAAGAAGCTCGTTCAGCCAGGACACCACCAGTCCCTCTCTGTCCAACGCCTCCACCTCTACATGCCGGACGGTTTCTTCTCTGACCTGATCCAGATCGGCCATGAGGCTGAACATGCCATAGGCCGCATTGACAAAAGCCTCCTTCAAGTCAGCACCGTGGGCCACTATGCCGGTATCTGCGGTGTGCTCAATAAACTCAAACTTGTTCATGGCCTCACCAGTTCCTGATCAGCCTGCCATCCCTGTCCTTCATGTTCCCCGAGACGGCGAACACGAAGTCTACGATGGTCCAGATCCAAAGGCCGCCAAGCGTCAAGAGCATCAGGATTCCAGTGCCGATCTTGCCCAGGTAGAATCTGTGGACGCCATTAATGCAGAACCATGCCGGAAGGATGCAGAGCAACGTGACCACCAATCTCGATTTTGGCGAAACATTCTCATCCGGCACCAGCCTAGCGCCGCAATTGGTACAAAAGATGGGGTTACCTGTGATCTCCTTGCCGCAACTTGGACAGAACATCATACCTCCTCGCTCAAACAGTCCCCTTCAGCAAAGGGGATTCAGGAGCTTCTCCTCCACTTCCTCCTCGAAGGTTATTCCGACTACAATTGCATTATAATCCATGTCATGACGGCGGAAGAGGGGGAAAAACAGCAAGGTTTTTGCGTGAAGCAGCAGTCAGATCAGGCCCTGATATCTTCCGATATCCGGCCATGGAGCACCGCTGTGATATCAGCGCAAGGCTGTGCGGCCATGGAAAGCTCGCCGGCTACACGGCGGTGAAGGTGAGATTGGTACAAACCGATTACTTCCAAATAGCGTGAACTGATGACAGCCGGTGCTCTGAAGGCATAGGCCAGATAAGCATTCAGCATCTGCACCATTGAGTCGAAACTCCCCCGGGAGACCTGTGATTGGTGCACTCGGATCGCCGCCATCTTACCCGGCATCTCTTGATCCACTCCCACCATCAACACCTGGTCAGCCGCATCAGGCAGCTTCTGATAGAAATCGGGAAACAGCCACACGAAGTACTTGACTACAAGAGGGCGAGGCTGTACCTTCTCCAGCATTGTGAGTACAAGATCATGCGTGGCTCGGTGGTCAGGATGCATGTCAGCCCTGCTCGGCACCAGTATCAGGTCGGCCTTACTGTCAACCAGGATAGACTCCACCTGTTCATTAACCCACTTCCGCTGGACGCCATTCAACCTGGCCACCGTCCCGTCTTCCACACCAAGCTCGAAGAAGCGTTTGATGCCCAGCAGGCCACGCTCCTGCTCAGCCTCTCTTTTCCTTATATCAATGAGCTTCTCGGGGGAGACTGTCTCACTTCCGTGGCGGCCATCCGTCACGTACACATACGTCAACTCCCACTCCCGCCTCAGCATCCTCTGCAACAGACCGCCAATGGAAATTGCACAGTCATCATTGTGGGGTTGAAAACACACCGCCTTCATTGCCACACCTCACCACCTTGCCCAGGATATATCAGTCCAGATCATTCCGGCAACATAGGTTCATGAGAGCGCCTCAGAGGCACTTCCTTCAGAAACAGGGTAACTATCAAGGCCACCACTATGACCACCGTGCCAATAACAAACACGTCCGTAATCGCCGTCGCCAGAGCCGACTTGAGCACCACTGTAAACTGCTGCGCCAGCGCGGGCCAATTTTCTCCGAACTGACTGAACATCGCTTGAAGCTGCTCCATCGCTCCTTTGTCGACCAGTGCCTCCGGGTTCTTGGCCAGCGCGGAAAGCGTGTTTTCGGGGAGATGAAGACTGAGGACAAACTCATTCCCTGTTACATTGGACGCAAAACGATTGGCCATGACAGAACCAAAAACAGCCAAGCCGACAGCCTGACCGATGGACTGGAAGAATTGTATCGAAGAAGTGGCCACACCCATGATACGATAGGGCACGGCGTTCTGTACCGCGATGACAAACAGCGGCATAGCGATGCCCAATCCAACACCGGTTACTGCAGTATTGACCACGGCCCTGGAGTAGGTTGTCTCCGGAGTCATACGAGACATCATGTACATCCCCACCGCCAGGATGGCCAGCCCGATCACTGCCTGGATGCGATAGTGCCCTCCAAGGCGGGAAACTGCTTGCCCTGACAAAGTGCTTCCTATAACCATGCCCAGCATCGTGGGCATAAGGACAATGCCGCTGTTTGTAGCCGACTGCCCCAGAACAAACTGGAAGAAGAGCGGGATGAAGATAATAACTCCAAACATACCCACACCGAGGCAGAAGCGGGCAAATATCGAAATAACGACGACCTGGCTGCGGAATATGTAGAGAGGCAAGATGGGCTCCTTGGCGCGTGACTCTATGACTACGAAGGCAACAACCATCACGGCCGAGGCAACCAGCGATCCAATTACGTGTGGAGATCTCCAGTCATATACCCCACCCCAGGAGAGCCCCATTATGAGCGGGACCACGGCGAGCACCAGTGCAGTTATTCCCAGATAGTCGATTTGATGTTTCACTCGCATGGGCTGAACATCGGGGAAGAAGCGGATGAAAGCAGCAATCACCGGAATGCCCAGCGGAAGGTTCACGTAGAAGATCCAGTGCCAGGAAATGTGATCGGTGATGAACCCCCCTAAGAGAGGGCCGATGATGGAGGAAAGGCCGAAAACGGCCATGGTCAATCCTACGTACTTACCACGCTCGCTTGGAGGGAAAAGGTCGCCAATCACGATGAACGCATTGGTCATCATGACACCGGCACCAATGCCTTGAAGACCACGGAACAGGATGAGTTGGGTCATGTTCTGGCTCAGGCCGCAGAGGGCCGAACCGAGAAGGAAGATGGTGATGCCGCCAATGTAGAACCACTTTCGGCCGTACATGTCCGTCAGCCGCCCGACGATGGGCACCATGGCTGTGGAGGTCAACAGGTAGGCCGTAGCCACCCACGTGTAGTGCTCGAAGCCCTTGAGGTCGGCAATGATGCGGGGCAAGGCGGTACCCACAATGGTCTGGTCCAGTGAGCTAAGGAACATGGCCAGCATCACACCGCCCAGCGTGATGAATACCTGACGCCGTTCCAGGTTGTGAAAGCCATCGGGGCTCGACTTGGAAACCGTTTCGCCGGAGCTCAGAGTATCGGGCTTTTGAGCATCTGCGCCGGGCTTGTCAGTATCGCTCACGGGATTGTCAGACCTCCGCCGGTTGAACAGTAAATGTATTAAGCGTGTAGTATACCCTTGGCAGCGAAAACTCAGCAAACCAAAGCCTTGTGATGCTAAATCGGTACCAGTATAATCTATGAAATGACGGCACCAGAATCTCCCAAAATCCCCTTGGACACCCCCAAGGCAACTGACATTGCCACCACCGATCACAGGGTAGCCACCAGTGACGATGTAGAGGTTTCAACCTACCTGGAAATCGCCAAGAAGAAACGGGGTGAGCATCCGGTGCCTGTAAGGAGTGTAGCGCCGGGGGCTGAGCGCGATGCAGTCGTCATTTTCGATTTCGGTTCACAATACAGCATGCTCATCGCCAGGCGGGTGCGCGAATGCCAGGTGTACTGCGAAATAGTGTCCTATGATACCCCCTGGTCGAAAATCGCCGGCCTGCATCCCAAAGGGTTCATCCTGTCCGGTGGACCAGCCAGCGTCTACGATAATGGGGCACCACTGGCGCCAAGCTATGTATACCAGAGCGGAATACCCGTCCTTGGAATATGCTACGGCATGCACGTCATGGCACAGCAACTGGGCGGGAAAGTAGTCCGGCAGTCCAAGCGGGAATACGGACATGCCACCCTCCACATAAATACCGATTCACCACTCCTGAGCTACCTCCCCTTCTCCATGCCGGTGTGGATGAGCCACGGCGACCAGGTGACCGTGATGCCGCCTGGATTTGCATCGCTGGCCTATACCGACAACTGCCCCGTAGCCGTCATGGGGAACGACCAGGGCTTCTTCGGCCTTCAGTTTCATCCGGAGGTTGTTCATACTCCGGATGGAAAGACGATAATCAAGAACTTCCTCTACAACATCTGCGGCTGCCAAGGCAACTGGACGGCCAAGAACTTCATCGCCGAAAGCATCGAGAAGATCAACGACCAAGTGGGATCGGGACGGGTCATCTGCGCCCTGTCCGGCGGGGTGGACTCTGCGGTGGCCGCCACGCTGATTCACCAGGCGGTCGGCGATCAATTGACCTGCATATTCGTGAACAACGGCCTGCTGCGCCGCGAAGAACCAGAGCGCACTATCAACGCCTTCAAGAGGAACTTGAAGATGAATGTGGTCGATGTCGATGCCACGGACAGGTTCCTCGACAAACTGAAGGGTGTGACCGATCCTGAGAAGAAGCGCCATGTGGTCGGCGAGGAGTTCATCCGCGTGTTTGAAGAGGAAGCAGCCAAGATCGGCAAAGTGGACTTCCTGGCTCAGGGCACCCTCTACCCCGATGTGATCGAGAGCACCACGCCCGATCTGAAGGCGTCAGCCAGAATCAAGTCCCACCACAATGTAGGCGGCCTGCCGGCCAGGATGGCGCTCAAGTTGCTCGAGCCGCTGCGATTCCTGTTCAAGGACGAAGTGAGAAGAGTCGGACTTGCGTTGGGATTGCCGGAGGATGTCGTGTACCGGCAACCCTTCCCGGGCCCCGGCCTGTCGGTCCGCGTCATCGGAGAAGTAACGAGGGAACGCCTGGAGATACTGCGGGCGGCCGACTGGATTGTCATGGATGAGATCAAGAAGGCCAATCTCTATCGCCAGCTTTGGCAAAGCTTCGCCGTGCTGACCAACGTTCAGAGCGTGGGCGTGATGGGCGACTACCGGACCTACGGCTACCTGGTAGCAATCAGAGCAGTGACCAGCGAAGATGCGATGACGGCTGACTGGGCGAAAGTTCCCTATGACGTGCTGGCTCAGATATCCAACCGAATTGTGAACGAAGTGCCGGCCGTCAACAGGGTGGTATATGATATCTCGTCCAAACCGCCAGCCACCATAGAGTGGGAGTGAAAGGAGCAGGAAAGATGTCTTACGGCAATGGCGGCCTGAGTGAAGCCGAGGAGAGAGAGATAGACCTGGAGATGCTGCGGGAAGACCTCGTTGGAGAGCTGAACGCCATCAATCAGTACCAGGCGCACATTGACACATTGGATAATGAAGAGGCCATTCGCGTCCTCAAGCATATCCGCGACGATGAGAAGGAACACGTCGCCGAGCTGACCAAGCTGATCCAGAAGCTTGATTCCACTCAAGCAGCGAAGTTTAAGAAGGAAGGCCTTTAGTCCAGAGTCTGCCGCCATGCTGCGGCAAGCAGAGACTCAACTGAAATCATCAAGTCCACAGGAAGCAAGGCGAGCTGCTCTTCCTTCATCTACCTTGGCAGTCAGAAGCAGATGAAACAGTCCATGCAGCATCATGCACCAGATGCCGTCGATAGACTCCTCAACCCCAAAAGCATAGCCGTCGTCGGCTCTCTCAGAGAGGGCCGCTTCGGCGGTTACGTCACCGCCGGCAACCTGCTGCGCTTCGGCTACAAAGGCAGGATCTACCCCGTCAATCCACAATACGACACGGTCCTGAACCTGAAGGTCTATCCCAGAGTCAAGGACATCCCGGAGCCTGTTGACTTGGTGATCACCATGGCCGGAGCCTCGGCAGTCCCCGAGATCATCGAGGACTCCGTCCAGAACAAGGCCAGAGTGGCCATCATCATCTCAGACGGCTTCGGCGAGAGAAGTGAGAACGGCAAGAGGCTTCAGCAAGAGATCAACCGTACCGCCGAGGCCGGCGGGCTGCGACTCCTGGGACCGAACACCATCGGCGTGGCCAATCCGGCCATCGGCTTGATAACGACGCCCTACAGAACGACCTACGAGAAGATGTTCACCGGCGGCGTCGCCCTCTGCGCTCAGACCGGCTTGATCGGACCGCAGAATATGCCGCTTGAGGAAACCCGCTACGGCATGAGCAAGATGTGCGATTTCGGCAACAAGTGCGACCTCAACGAGATCGACCTCCTCGATTACCTGGCAGGCGACCCGGATACCAGGGTGATCGCCATGCATCTCGAAGTCATACGGGACGGCCAGCTATTTCTGAAGAAGGCGAGAGAGGTCGTGCCCGAAAAGCCGGTGATCGTTCTGAAGCCCGGCAGAACCAGGGAGAGCCGGAGAGCTTTGGCGTCACACACCGGCTCGCTGGCAGGAGAGGACCTGGTTTATGACAGCGCCTTCAGGCAGGCAGGCGTCATCAGAGCAGACAATTTCAGAGAGCTGATCGACATCCCCAAGGTGTTCGCCACTCAACCGCTGCCCAGAGGCAACCGTCTGGCCATCGTCACCATATCCGGCGGGGCGGGCGTGATGGGGATCGACGTGGCAGCAACACACGGTCTGACTCTGGCCAGCTTCTCGCCCTCCACTCTGGAGAAGCTTGCCGCCATCTCTCCGGTGCTGGCCGGTAACCCCGTCGATCTGGGACCGGGGCTGCCTGCATATCAAGTTCCCGGCGGCATAGCCTCGCGCTTTCCATCCATGATCGAGGCTATACTGGATGATGAGAACGTGGATTGCCTGGCGATGGCCTGTCCGTGGGGCGTCCGTGGCAAGATATCGGACGTGTTCGGCGAAATCGTCCGGCGGAGCGAGAAGACGATGGCGGTTTGGGTCGCCGGACCGAGTCTATCGATAGCGGAGGAGATGAACCGCGACTTCGAGGCCATCGGCCTGCCGACATACCCCGACGGTGATGCCGCGATCAAGGCCCTTTCGATCGCTGTGAGGTATTCACGCATCAAGGCGAGATTTTCCGGAGCCGAGGGATGAAGACTGCAGGGTGGATCAAGCCCCCTTCAGGAGGACGGATCCACCACCGCCTCTGCAAGGCAATACCTGGTGGATCCGCTTCGCTCGATCCACCATACTATGCTGCACCCCGATGCTCTATGGTGTCATTGCGAGAAGCGAAGCGACGAAGCAATCGGCTGCAGGGAGATGACAAGGTTGTATGAGATTGCCGCGCCTTCTCTTCGCACGGCTTTGAGAATGGCTCGCAATGACAGTTTGAGAGACGCCCCCTACGGCCGGGGGAACTGTGGAATCAAAACCAACATTATTACTCAATGACACTCAGATAAATTATGAAATAACTGATGGATATATTATTCTTAAAAGAAAATGGAATCACGAAACAATTTCACTAAATTTTGAGCCAAAATTACGTGCCGTAGAAATGCCTTCCGATTCTTCTTTAATTTCAATTATGGAAGGACCTATAGTTTTGGCGGGACTGGTAGATTCAGATTGTGGATTAAACATAATAGAAGACAATATCGATCAAACATTTCTAAAACAAATTGAACATTTG
>CAYYWI010000033.1:0-25526 GCA_964475375.1 uncultured Dehalococcoidia bacterium | reverse complement strand
GGCCACTCCGAGTCTCAGGCTTTACTGTCCCCAAGTCACAAAGGGTGAATTTCACTAATTGACGCGGATTTGCCATAATTTTAGATGGTGCGTGATCCTTCGACCATTCAGGGCCTGGACTCTTTGGCTGCGGCGCGGAGCAGCACTGTCCGTACACAACCAGGAAACAGCCCACGAAAACCTCTCACCGCAAGAACACTATGACGGACTATTTCGTCGATAGCATACAAGATGCAGGTCTTCGAGCCATTGCCAGGAAAGTGGTCCAGGACATGCCGGTGGACGAGGCCGATGCACTTTACATGCTCACCACAAACAGTATTCTCGAACTGGGGGCGATCGCCCATTACCTGAGAACGAGACTGCATGGCAATGCTGCTTTCTATAGCGTGAACGTCAACCTGAATTACACTAACATATGTGAGCTGCGCTGCCCGATATGCGCCTTCTCGCGTTCAGGGAGCGAATCGGGTGCTTATCTCCTTTCGCTTGACGAGATAGAGACAAAGGTGAGGGAGGCTGTCTCAATCGGCATAGATGAGGTTCATATCGTGGGCGGCTTGCATCCGGGATTGAAGATCAGCTATTTCGAGCAGATGCTCCAGAGGATCAAGGCCATCAACCCGGGCATATTCATCGTTGCATTTACTGCCGTGGAGATCGATTACTTCGCGCGCACTAATGGCCTGCCGCTGGAAGAAGTCTTCGAGAGACTGATCCGCACCGGCCTCGGGGCTATGCCGGGGGGTGGCGCAGAGGTGTTCTCACCTGCAATCCGGGGTGTTATTACCCCAAAGAAGATTTCAGGAAAGCGATGGCTGGAGGTGATGCGAACGGCACATGCCTGCGGGATCAAGACTAATGCCACCTTGCTCCATAATCATATCGAACGAACTGAAGATATCGTTGATCACCTCTCCCAAATCAGGTCCCTCCAGAACGAGACCGGTGGCTTCAAAACCTTTGTGCTGCTGCCCTATCACAGCACTAACGCACACATCGCGGCTCGACGATTCCAGACCACCGGCTTCGGAGACATTCGCCTGTATGCTACAAGCCGCATTTTCCTGCACAATGTTCCCCACCTGAAGGCATTGTGGATGTACCTCGGTGACAAAATGGCACAGGTGCTCCTTCGTTTCGGTGCCGACGACATCGGCGCCACCTATCACTACGAGAAGATAGTGCATTCCGCAGGCGCATCCACGCCGGACTATTGCAGCGAGTCGCATCTGAAGCGTCTCATCCAGGAGGCCGGCCTTCAGCCTGTGAGAGCAGCAGCCAACTACAAACCAAGGAGTATTTCATGAAACTGGGGTGTATCGACTACTTGAACTGCTATCCTTTTTACTACCATATGCTTGAGATCGAACCGATCCCCGGCGTGCAGATATTTCGAGGCTATCCCAGTGATCTCAACCGCATGATGACAAAGGGTGAGCTCCATATGAGCCCCATTTCCGCCGCAGCTTATGCAGACCTTGAAGGAGATGTCATTCTCCTCCCCGATTTCTGCCTCAGTTCGATAGGATACGTACACTCGGTGATCCTCATCAGCAAGGTGCCCCTGGAAGATCTGAACCAGAAAAGAGTCGGCCTGTCCAGCGCCTCGCAGACATCTGTAGTGCTCCTGAAAATGCTCCTCAGTCACTTCTATCATGTTGAACCCGTCTATCTGCCAACAGACCCGAAACCGTCCCTGAACGGTACAGGCCTTGATGCAGCCCTTGTCATAGGCAATGAGGCACTGGCGCAAAGCACCGAGCCTGTCCCTTACACCTACGACCTTGGTGACCTCTGGCTGAGAAAGACGGGGAATCCCGTGGTCTTTGCTGTCTTTGCTGTGCAGACGTCGATTGTAAACAAGTTCGCCGATGAAATAGAATCGATCGTGAGGTCCTATCACAGGTCGATCGGATGCCTGAAAGAGAAACGGGCGCAACTCCTGATCAAGGCCAAGGAAAGATATCCAAAGATCCAGTACAACATGGACGCCTACTTCAATACGCTGCAGTACTCATTCACATCCGAGATGAAAAAAGCGCTCACTTTCTACCTGAGCCTTGCCGGTGAACTGGATCTTATCAAGAAAGTGGAGACGGTGCAGTTCCTGGATGGAAGCATCCGCCAGACCGAGAGAGCGTTGTAGCCACGATAACCATGAGCAAAGGCGTCACGAAAGAGCTGAAGGGAAAGATATACGATGGAGAGCGCATAGCCCCACGGGAAGCGGCGATGCTCTTCTCCTGGGATATCATCGAACTGGCCGCTGCTGCAGACTACAGAAGAAGGCTTGTCCATCCATCAGAGAAGGTGGGCTTTATCGTGGACAGGATCATCAACTTCACTAACGTCTGCGAGGCCAGGTGCGCCTTCTGCGCGTTTCATGCGCGCGCCGGACTTATCGACCCATACGAGCTCTCTCTGGAAGAGATTTGCGCCAAGGTCGAAGAGCTCGTGGCCACAGGCGGCACGCAGGTCATGCTGCAAGGCGGCCTGCATCCAGGCTACACCCTGGCTACCTACATCGCCATGGTCAGCACCATCAAGAACCGCTTCCCCGGCATCTACCTGCACTCCTTCTCACCGGCAGAGCTTGTGCACGTCGCTCGTCTGGCCGGCTCGACGCTCTACGAGGTGGTGCGTTCCCTGAAGGCCGCGGGCCTTGACTCGGTTCCGGGAGCATCGGATCTCCTGGTGGATAGGATACGAAATCAGGTCAGCCCGAAAAAGCTCACAACGAACGAATGGTGCGAGGCCATGCATGCCCTTCACCGAAATGGTTTGCGATCAACTGCAACCATGACCTATGGCATGGGCGAGACTCCAGATGAGCGAATTGCCCACCTCACGGTCATACGGGATATTCAGGATCAGACGGGCATACTGCGCGCCTTCATTCCCTGGTCCTTTTCACCTGCACATACGCAGATGTCCGCCATACCACCGGCGACGGGTATCGAATACCTCAAAATTGTTGCCATTGCACGAATATTCCTGGATAATGTAGTTTATATTCAGGCCGGATGGCTTACCGAAGGACTCAAACTGGCGCAGGTTGCGCTGACCATGGGGGCCAACGACATGGGCGGTGTAGTCACGGAAGAGTTGGTGGTCAAGGCAACCGGCATCGGGACTCAGACCAACTCAACCGAACTGATTGACCTGATCAAAGATGCAGGCAAGATCCCAGTTCAGAGGGATTCCACTTACGAGGAAGTGAAGGTGTTCCAGTGAATTATCTGCCTGTCTCAAGTGGAACTCCCGGATGCCCCAAGGGAGTATCTGCCCGCCAGTTGGATATCGCCTTTTCTCCCTGTCCCAACGATACTTTCATCTTCCATGCTCTGTTGCATCGGCTGATAGATACCAGCCCACTCAACTTTGTGCCTCACATCTCCGATGTTGAGAAGCTGAATGAAGCAGCCTTCTCCATGCAACACACCGTCACCAAGCTCTCATTCTGTGCCTACCTGTTGCTCAAGGAACAATACGCCCTGCTCGATGCAGGCGCCGCTCTCGGCTTTGGCTGCGGTCCCATTCTGGTAGCAAGGTCAAAGCCGGAATCCCTGGATAGCGCCACTATTGCCATCCCCGGAGCCCACACTACGGCATACCTGCTTCTCAGACTGTGGCGGCCGAGAATAAGCCGGGTAGAGATAACCAGATTCGATGCAATCCTTCCGGGAATAGCATCGGGAAGGTACGATGCCGGTGTCATCATCCATGAAGGGCGTTTCGTTTATCCCCGCTACGGCTGCATGAAGATCGTCGACCTCGGTGAGTGGTGGGAATCGGAAACCGGCCTCCCTACTCCACTGGGATGCATAGCAATCCGAAAGGACGCCCTGCCGCACAAGGATGCTGTCGAATCGATGCTGAGAGCTTCCATCAGCTTCGCAATGGCACACCCCGACATGTCAAGGGACTTCGTAAGGATGCATGCTCAGGAACTCGATGAAACGGTGATTAACGAGCATATCAAACTCTATGTAAATGATTTCACCCTGTCCCTGGGAGAGACCGGGTTGAGGGCAATGCAGACTCTCGATGAGATGGCACGATGTCACAAAGTCCTTTGATCGGACTTGTCATGGCAACCTTATTGGAAGCCGATCCCTTCACCCGAGATCTCTCGCTTCAGGAACTGGAGAGGAAACCTTTTGCCATCTACGGAAATGGAAATCTCCGGTTGATCATTTCCGGTGTCGGGAAAGCCAACGCCGCCATGGCATCCGCATACCTTGTTCAGTCGTTTCACCCTGCGCGCATGTGCAACCTGGGCGCTGCCGGTGCGACGAACAATCAATGCCGCCTTGGGGACTGCTATCACATCACGAGGATTATCGAGCCTGACAGGCCCCACCTCAAAACCGGCGACCCAGTGATGCACACTCCTCAGTCCCTCAAAGGTTTCTCAACCGCCATTCTGGCTACACAGGACAGGGCGGTAATCGATCCCGCAGAGAGAACCAGGGTGGCCACCCTGCAGGCCCGGTTGGTTGACATGGAAGGCGCTTCCGTCGTTCAGGCCTGCTCGTGTTTTGGCATCCCGTGCTGCGTATTCAAGTTTGTCAGTGACACATCAGACCACGTTCAGCCAGGGGATACAGAGAGGAATATCCTGCTTTACCGGGATTCCTTCTGCCGATTCTTCTGCAACTCGGTGCTGCCCCTGCTGCAAAGAGAGGTTCTATCTCCGTGAGACTCCTGTCCAAGATAGTCACCTACTCCCGCATGATCAAGTTCGCCCACACCATATTTGCATTGCCTTTTGCTCTCGCCAGCGTGGCACTCGTGCACAGAGTGTCTCCGCTGGACATCAGAACGGTGTTCTGGATCATTATGGCTATGGTAGGCGCCAGGTCGGCTGCAATGGGTTTCAACCGTCTGGCGGACGCTTCGATAGATGCGAAGAATCCCCGCACCACCCAACGAGAGATCCCCGCGGGTGTCATATCTCGAAAAGAATCGGCTGTCTTCGTCTCCTTATCCGCCCTGCTGTTTATCATCTCTTCTGCCATGCTGTCAACACTCTGTCTTTGGCTCTCGTTTCCGGTCCTGTTGCTCCTGTTGCTCTACTCGTTTACCAAGCGTTTTACCCCGTTCACCCATCTGGTGCTGGGGTTCTGCATTGGAATGGTGCCCATGGCCGTATGGGTTGCCGTGACGGGGACACTCTCGGCAAAGATCGCAGTCTTGTGTGTGGCGCTGTTGACCTATATTGCCGGATTTGACATTTTATATGCCTGCCAGGATGCAGAGTTCGATTGCAGGGAAGGTCTCTATTCCTTACCATCCGCACTTGGGATAAAGAAAGCCCTTCTCATCTCGACATGCCTGCACTGTCTCAGCGTCCTCTCACTGCTGTCGCTCTACTGGCTCTTCTCGCTGAGCCCGCTATATCTGATCTTCGTCGGCATTATCGCGGTACTCTTCATCATTGAGCACAGGCTGGTAAATCCTAGCGATCTGACCAAGGTCAACATCGCCTTCTTCCATGTTAACAGCGTCATATCCATCCTGGTGTTCATCGGCATACTCTCGGGGGAATTCCTGCCATGACCAGCCGGATAATCGTGGGAATAACAGGAGCATCGGGGGCAGCATACGCCATCAGACTGATAGAAACGCTCCTGACTCAGCCGCTTCATTTACATCTCATTGCGTCTGACATGGGCATGAAGGTGCTCAGGCATGAGCTTGAGATAGGGCATGCGGACCTGCAAGCAGTTGTTGCCAGGCTGCAAGAGAAGGGTGAAACACAGGCGGATGTGGTGGTACATGATATCAACAATATGTTTGCCCCGGTGGCGAGCGGTTCATTCCACGCAAATGCCATGGTGATTGTTCCATGCTCCATGAAGACCCTCTCTGCCATCGCCGGCGGATACACCTCAAACCTGCTGGAAAGGGCCGCCGACGTGACGCTCAAAGAGAAACGGCCGCTTGTCCTCGTCCCCCGTGAAACGCCGCTCAACCTGATCCACCTGAAGAATATGGTAGCGGCGGCCGAGGCAGGAGCCACCATTCTGCCGGCATCTCCCGGCTTCTACCATCACCCGGAATCCATCGGTGACATGGTAGCATTCGTTGTAGACAGAGTGCTCGACCATCTGGGAATTATCGGCCCCAGACAGACACCTGAGTGGGAGACGTAAATCGTGAACAAAAACCCTGGCACCATAGGGCAGATGTTCAGCAGGATCGCCCATACATATGACCGGCTTAATACCATACTCTCTTTTGGAATTGACAGGCGATGGAGAAAAACAGCCATCCGACGTCTGAACATCCGGGATGGAGAATACGTCCTGGATATCGCCACCGGCACGGGCGATCTGGCTACACTTGCTTTACAGCGTACCAAGTGCTCGGTCGTGGGCATTGATCTTTCGCGCGACATGCTCAAGCTGGCTATATCAAAGGCCCAACCGCATTCGGGAGGGAGGTGGTACCAACCTGCGCAGGCAGACGCCCTTGCCATTCCGTTCCGGAGTCAAGCCTTCAGCAAAGCGATGGTGGCCTTTGGCGTCAGGAACATGGAGGATCCGGCTGTCTTCTTTGAAGAAGTATGCCGGGGCATGAAGGTCGGTGGACGCCTGGCTGTACTGGAGTTCTCTGTACCGCGAAACGTCTTCTTCAAGGGTATCTACCTGATCTACTTCACTCATGTCCTCCCACTCATCGGCGGGGTCATCTCGCGAGACTTTGCTGCGTACAAATATCTCAGGGACTCCGTGCTGGAGTTCCCACCCCCGAATGAACTGGAGCGCATGATGAAGGACAGATGTCTCCGGGTTGTTCACTCCACATCGCTCTTTCTCGGCATTGCACACCTCTATATATTGGAGAAAGAAGCGCATGCACTATAGAAACCTGGGGGAATACATCTCCAGACTTGATGCCGAGGGAGAACTGCTCCGGATCAGCACCAGGGTATCCCCCATTCTGGAGATCGCCGAGATAACAGACTGCGCATCAAAGAGCCCCGGCGGGGGGAAGGCTCTGCTCTTCGAAAACGTAGATGGGTCACCATTTCCGGTGATCACCAATGCCTTCGGCAGCAAGCACCGGATAGCACTCGCCCTGGGATGCCGGGAACTGGATGATCTTGCAGGCAGACTTAAAGAGATACTGGAGCAATCACCTCCCGGCTCGCTTAGCGATAAGCTGAGCCTTATACCAAAGGCTATCTCATGGTCCAGGTTCTTCCCCCGAGTGAAGCACCTGAAGACTCCTCCCTGCCAGGAGGTTGTGCTCACCGGCGCGGATGTGGACCTGACGAAGCTACCGATCCTGCATTGTTGGCCGCAGGATGGCGGAAGATTCATCACTCTGCCCGTCGTTTTCAGCAGAAGCTTGACTGATAGTAAACGCAACGTGGGCATGTACAGGATGCAGATCTATGACAGGAATACAACGGGGATGCACTGGCATATACACAAAGACGGAGCTCACCATTTTCGCGAATACAAAGAAGCAAACCGGCGCATGGAGGTTGCTGTAGCTATAGGTACAGATCCGGCCACAACCTACGCGGCAACTGCACCCATGCCCAGAAGCGTGGATGAGATGATCCTCGCCGGCTTCATTCGTCAGGAACCCGTGGTGCTGGTGAAAGGGGTAACAGTAGATATCGAGGTCCCCGCCGAGGCAGAGTTCGTTCTGGAGGGTTATATAGACCCTCATGAATCCAGGATTGAAGGGCCCTTTGGCGATCATACCGGCTACTACTCGCTCATCGATGAGTATCCGGTGTTTCACGTGACCGCGATCACCCACCGCAGGAATCCGGTGTACAGTGCGACGGTGGTAGGCAGGCCCCCCATGGAGGACTGCTATCTCGCTTTGGCCACCGAGCGGCTTTTCCTTCCGGCACTCAAGGCCATCATGCCTGAGATCAAGGACTATTGGATGCCCTGGGAGGGAGTCTTCCACAACATCGTGATCGTGGCTATTGCCAAAGAGTATCCGCTTCATGCCTCCAAGGTAATGAGCGCCCTTTGGGGCACCGGCCAGATGAGCTTCGCCAAGGCTATCGTGGTTGTTGACGACGAACGGCTCCTGCGCGACGGAAAGCGCCTGTTTGAGCATATACTGCAGGTAATCGACATCCACTCGGACATCAGCATCACCGAGGGGATACTCGATGTCCTCGATCACTCCGCTCCTCAACCCCTCTTCGGTTCGAAGATAGGCATCGATGCCACCAAGCGCATTGCCCGGGAACGCCCCCGCACCCGCCCGGAGCAAAAAGCAAGCACCACGAGCGACATAGAGTTACTATGCCGCTTTCAGGAAGTCAGCCCAGGATTCGTGAGTCTGAGAAGGGTCTTTGCCCAGCCGACAACCTCGCTCATCCTCCTGAACGTCAATAAACAGGCAGAGAGAAACTCACGCTACTTCGTAGACTGCATTCTCGGCGCAGAAGAATTGCTTCGTGAAGGGATACTGGTGCTCTTCGACTCTAATGTTGACCTGAATGACAGCTCGCTCGTCCTGTGGAAGGCTTTCAACAATATCGATCCTTCACGCGACATCATGATCACGCGATCCGGAGTGGTTATTGATGCCACAAGGAAGGGGCTGTCAGATGGCCACCCCAGGGAGTGGCCGGACGAGATTGTCATGAGTCAGGAAGTCAAAGATCGCGTAGACAGACTTGGGATCAAATATCAGTTCATTCCACAAGGCACAACCAACCCTTGATGCGTGTTGCAGGGCAACGTCGGCTGCGCAATGCGAGAACAACTGATTCATTCTCAAGCGCGAATACGACGGTACGCATTTGCCTTTTTGATGATCGCCGGATTTGGCCATGGAAGCCCGGACGAAATCCCTCCGGCCTCTAATGAACCCGGCGGCGCTCATGATATGCCCTCGAGCTGCACCTGAACGAGACCAGGTATGCCGCCACCGGTCTGCACGCTGGTCGGAGCGTCTGATCCTTGGCCACCACCCACCGGTTCGCCATCCTCAGAGTGACCCCACTCCACTTCGTAACTGATCTGCCAGTTCGTGAGACAGCATGACAAAATGCTCCTCGATCAACCAATAAGCTGCCAACATGGCAGTTTCTCTTGGGATGTTCTTAATTATTTGCACCAGACTAATGTATGTTGACATGTCACCTTGTTTTAGGCCATCATATTGCGGCGTGGTGAGGCCGGCACAGTCTAAACTTCTGTGGGAGCAAAGTGCTCCACATGTGAAGCGGATAGCAAGCGTGCCAGAAAGCACCCTCTGACGACTTGGGAATAGCTGGCCGACCCTCGAGCTAAGATCTGGAGGTATGGCATGAGCAAGCATGACACACTACTCGGCGGGTGCCGCGTTCTGGACCTGACTGACGAGAAGGGTCTGTTATGTGGCAAGGTTCTCGGTGATTACGGGGCGGATGTCATCAAGGTGGAGAAGCCTGGCGGCGACCCTGCCCGCAACATCGGCCCGTTCTACAAGGACATCCCCGACCCGGAGAAGAGCCTCTTCTGGTTTGCCTCCAATACCAGCAAGAGAGGTATCACCCTGAACATCGAGTCTGCCGATGGGCAGGCGCTGTTCAAGAAGCTGGTGGAGAAGGCAGACATCATCGTCGAGTCCTTCGAGCCGGGCTACATGGATTGCATCGGCCTGGGCTACGACGATCTGAAGGAGATCAAACCCGACATCATCTTCACTTCAATCACGCCATTCGGTCAAACCGGCCCCTATGCTCACTATCAGGCCACCGACCTGATTGGCGCCGCCATGGGCGGCATGGCCCGCATCCTGGGTGACCTTGGACGTCCTCCCGTACGCCTGGGCCCTGATCCTCAGTCCTGCTTCCAGGCCGGTCTACAAGGCGCGCTGGGTTCAATGATGGCCTATTACCATAAGGAGATGACCGGGGTCGGCCAGCACGTGGATGTCTCCATGCAGGATGCAGTGGAGCTGACCCTGATGAACACTGTCGAGATATACGATATGCTGAAAGCCAATCTGGTGGGCCTGGGTCAGTACTTCGTCGCCGTCAGGCCGCAGTTGGGCCCGCTGCTCACCCGCACTATTGTCCCCTGCAAGGACGGTTTTGTGACCTTCATGTTCGGGGGAGGCGCTTTCTCGGGAGGATGCCAGTCGTCCAGGGCAGCCGTGGATTGGGCCAATACAGAGGGATACGCGCTGGAGCTGAAGGACTTCGACTTTCCTACGATGTGGGATGCCTCCACTATAACTCAGCAGGAAAGCGATGCCCGCAATGCCAGCATTGACAAGTTTCTGCTGACTAAGACCAAAGCTGAGTTGTTTGAAGCAGCAGTGGAGAAGGGGCTGTTGCTGGCTCCGTGCAACACCATGGAGGACGTTCTCAACAGCCCCCAACTGAAGGCGCGTGAGTTCTGGGAGACGGTTGAGCATCCGGAATTGGGAGACAGCCTGAAATACCCCGGCGCGCCGGTCAGGATGGAAGAGACACCCTGGAAGATACATCGGCGTGCCCCTCTCATCGGAGAGCACAATGAGGAAGTCTATGAGAAAGAACTGGGGCTTTCAAAAGAAGAGTTGGCCATACTCAAGGCCAACGGGGTCATCTGATCTCAGCCAGTAGCTTGAAGGAGAGATTGATAATGGGGAAACAGATATTTGAGGGTTTGAAGGTCGCGGATTTCAGTTGGCTCGCCGCCGGGCCGCAGGTGGGCCGTGAGTTGGCCGAGCACGGAGCAACCGTGATTCGTATCGAAAGCCATGGCCGCCTGGATGCGCTCAGGGCTTTCCAGCCTTTTAAGGACTCCAAGCCGGGGGTCGACCGCAGCGCTTTCTACGCCGCATACAACACGAATAAGCTCAGCATAAGCCTGGATCTGGTAAACCCGAAAGGCAAAGAGGCGGCCCTTAAGCTGGTCAAATGGGCCGATGTCGTCACCGAGTCCATGAAACCGGGTTCCATGGCAGCCATGGGATTGGACTATGAAAGCTGCTGCAAGGTAAACCCAGCGGTGATCTATCTGAGCACTACCATGCAGGGGGAAAATGGACCGCACAGGCTTTTCAAGGGCGTAGGCCATCACATTAACGCTCTGGCCGGCTATTGCAGCACCACCGGTTGGCCGGACAGCGATCCTACTATGATCTTTCCCGCCTATTCCGACTTCATCGCTCCCTGGTACTCGCTGATCGCCCTCATGGGAGCTCTCCTGAGGCGTCGCAAGACGGGCAAGGGCATGCGCATCGAGCAGTCCCAACAGGAATGCGAAATCGCCTTCCTGTCGCCTCATCTCTTGAATTGCACTGTGAACGGAAGAGACCTCAAGCGCCGCGGTAACCGCGACTTCTACATGAGCCCACATGGCATTTATCCATGCCGCGGCACAGACCGCTGGGTGGCCGTTGCCGTGCAGAACGAGGGACAGTGGCGATGCTTCTGCGATGTGATTGGCAACCCGGGGTGGACCATGGGTCCCAAGTTCGCCACCATCGTCAACCGGAAGCAGAATGAGGATGAGCTGGACAAGCTGATCAGCGAATGGACCAGGGCCTTCACGCCGGAGCAGGTGATGACCATGATGCAGGAGGCCGGGGTGCCGGCCGGAGTGGTGCAGACCGCGGAAGACCTGCTCAACGATCCACAGATGAAGCATCGGCAGCACTTCCGGGTCTTGAACCATCCTGTTATCGGACCTCACTCCTATCACGCGCCGGCGTATCTCCTCTCAGAGACGCCATGTGAGATCAGAAAGGCGGCACCTACCCTGGGCCAGGACAACCAGTACGTCTACAAGGAAATCCTGGGTATGACCGACGATGACATAGCAGACATGCTGGCAGAGGGTGTGATAACCACAGAGTACGACGCTCCCTTCAAGGCTGCATATTAGTCAAAACTGAGCAAATAGAGGAGGGATCAGAAGTGGCTCTCAGCCTGCATACCAAGCTCTGCGACATGCTTGGCATTGAGTATCCGATCATGGCCTTCAATCACTGCCGCGATGTGGTTGCAGCGGTCTGCAATGCCGGCGGCAGTGGCGTAATGGGTGCCATCGCCCTGTCCCCCGAGCAGATCACGAGAGAAACCAACTGGCTCAAGGAGCACACCGGCAACAGGCCCTTCGGGATCGATCTGGTGTTTCCCATAAACAGTCCCTTTTCGGCTACCAAGGATCAACTGCTGGCCATGGTTCCCCAGGACCACCGGGATTTCGTGGACAAGATCAAGAATGAGCTGGGATTGCCGGAGGAGATCTACGGTGGCGCCGGCATGGATCTCATGGACCTCGGGGTCGGCGGCACCTGCGAATCGCAGATGAAACAGTTGGAGGCAGCCCTCGAGGCAAGGCCGGCTGTCATAGCCGCCGCTCTGGGATTGAATCGGGAGGTTGTGGAGCAGTGTCACGCCGTTGGAACAAAGGTGCTCACCCTGGTGGGCAACGTGAAGAGCGCCCGGCGGGCGGCTGATCTGGGCGTTGACATCATTGTAGCCCAGGGAACCGAGGCCGGAGGACACACAGGCAGAATAGGCACCCTGGCCCTGGTCCCTCAGGTGGTCGATGCGGTAAGCCCCATCCCCGTTCTGGCTGCGGGCGGCATTGGCGACGGCAGAGGCCTGGTTGCCGCTCTGGCTCTGGGCGCTGTCGGCGTCTGGACGGGCACTATCTGGCTGACTTCCCACGAAAGCCCGGTGGCAGACTACGTGAAGGATAGGATGCTCGAAGCCACGGATGAAGATGCCGTCATCAGCAAGGTGTACACGGGAAAGACGTGCCGCTATCTCAACAACAAATATATTCAGCGCTGGAATCAGCCCGATGCACCGAAGACCCTCCCCATGCCTCTGCAGAACCTGTACTCGCCCATGCCGATCATGATTTCCACCGAAGATGAGAGGTCCCTTTCGCTCTTCGACAAGCCCGGCATGAGGGACTGGGCCGGCTGTCCGGCGGGGAACGTGATCGGGTTGATCAAGGAGCGCAAGTCCTGCAGGCAAATCATCTATGACATGGTGTCCCAGGCGGTTGAGATACTTGGGGACTGAATGATCCTACGCTGCTTCATGGGCAAGCTTTGCTTCGCCCGTGCCACCCGTCGATGAGCTTTCCTTCCTACAGGGCGCAGCGGCGGAGTTCAGTCCTCAACTCACCGCTCTCTTCACGAGCGCGGCGATCTTCGCCTCTTCGGCAGCGGTCAACTTCTTCACCGCGAAGGCGACTGGCCACATGGCGCCTTCGTCGAGGTTAGCTTCGTGCTGGAAGCCGAACGTCGCGTACCTCGTCTTGAATTTCTGCGCGCTTTGGAAGAAGCAGACAACCTTCCCGTCCTTGTTGGTATACGCGGGCATCCCGTACCAGGTTTTCGGCGAGAGGTCTGGCGCGCTCGCCTTGATGATTGCATGGAGCCGCTGGGCCATGGTGCGATCCGGTTCCGGCATCTCGGCGATCTTCGCGAGCACGGCGCTTTCCCCGTCCATCTTGTCGTCGCGCGCTTCCGCCTTCAGCTCCCGGGTGCGCTTCATTGCCGCTCGTTCCTCGTCCGTAAATCCCTCTGACTTCTCGTTGATCGCGGTGGTGCGCTTGGCGGACTTGTGTGTGTCCTTCTTTGGGCTCATAGGAACCTCCTCATACTGAATTGGGTTGGAAACCTTGCCGCAGTTCGAAGCGGACTCGCTATTCTAACAATCGCCGTAACGGTCAAGTTCAGCGGCGGCGACGTAGGGTCGAATCCAGTGTCAAGAACGTCCGCAACTTCCACGCCCTCAGGTACTACGAATGCCCGAGTCTACAACTCCGAGGCGCGGAGCCTGTTGGATGCGCTTGTTAGACCGACTGCCAGCAGGCGATCGTTGCTACTTCGCCAGTCATGCGGGCGAGGAGCTTCGAGCGCTCATACCGCGCAGGAAGAGCACCGAGAACATCAGTCCGACACCAGTGAACGCCAGCATGAGCGGCACCGCGCCCAGCGACGCCGAGGGATCGTGAATATGCCCAAAGGTCTGGTCGATAGCGATGCTGGCGGTCTCGATGGTCAACATGATCACAATCATTCCAGCGACCAGATAGCCCCACGCGCGGCGGCGCCAGAGCCAGACTGCGCTGATTGCCAGCAGCGGAAAGGTGAAAGCGAAGTCCAGCACGTAGATCGGGTTCTGCGTGAGTCCGGTGCCCTCGAAACTCTCCGGCACTGTGTTGTGGACAGTCGCCGGAACAATATCGCTTAGCCACACGAAGCCGAAGACAACCAGGCAAACCAGCATGTAGACCGCAACTGCACGCACAGGGACGCGTGAGCCGGCCGCCTGGACTGCCGCCCGGTCGAAGCTCGCCAGGAGGGTCAGCAATGCCCAGAATGACAGACCGAGCAGCGCAGCGAAAAGAAGGAAGAACGAGTTGAAGTGCACCATGAAACAGAACAGCACGGCGTTGTAGGCGATGTAGGCGAGGGATCCCAGCCATACAAACCGAGCTCGCAGCGAGCCGCGCGCCGTCAGGGCCATCGAGACAATGAGGACGGGCACCGCGATGGCCAGCATGGACAGTGCCGTGCCCCTCATGTTCCCAACAATCATGGGCACATCCCTGTGGAAGACGCCCCAGGAGAAGAAGCTTGCCGACGAGGTGATGACGGCTGCAACCGCCAAGACGGCGGACACGCGGTAGGGAGTCCGCTGACTGGTTCCTAACTCGCTCCGGTGGGTCATGTCAGGTCGTTAATCCGGTTTCTGACGACTGCATGGCCACCCCCCTCCTCCACTTCTATGTTCGGATGTCAATAACCCAAAGGCAGGGTTCCAGGCTTGCCCATGGGTATCGCGAATTATAGCACACAATTGACACGCCAACCGCCAACCCTTGGATTGGAAAACCTGCTGTTGACCGCCAAGGTTGCGGGCATTTCCGGTGCGGCGCTCTCCTGAGCGGGGTCGAGGGGATCGATGCCACGGTGCTCAGACCAGGTTACCCGAATCCTGCGGCATGGTAGCTGTCCTGATCAAGGAGCGCAAGTCCTGCAGGCAAATCATCTATGACATGGTGTCCCAGGCGGTTGAGATACTTGGGGACTGAATGATCCTACGCTGCTTCATGGGCAAGCTTTGCTTCGCCCGTGCCACCCGCCGATTCACGTATTGTAGCTCTCAGGAGGAATCTCCTCCGTTTTGCGTTCGGCACTCGGACGAAATGAGGCACACTCAGGTCATCAGCACCGGGACGACTATCATGAATCTGAAGGCGCGCCAAGCTCGACTGGAATCCGCTGTCAGTACGCGAGCGAGACCTCAGTACCTGGCCGGTAGAGAAGCGATCCGACGAAATCCCTCCGGCCTCTAATGAACTCTGCGTTCCGCTCGTCGCTTGATGCCCACCAACTGCTTTCGTGTGTTAAGAAAGTCCCCTACCTCGAAGAACGGCCACCATAGGATCGAGAGGGAATGAAGTGACGCCGAGAACCGCATGCGTACTATCAGTTTCGTGCATCCAGTAGCTACCGGCTGGAGTAGGTAGCTCAAACTACTTGCTCCAAACTTCGGCCATATGCCCTCCTTGAAGACCCAGACCGTGGTGGGATGAGAGAACGCGAGAACAAGGTATTCTCTGGGTTTGATCGCACGGATTGTCAAACCCTCCTCCCCAACCACCTCGCCGATCTGCGGGTTCTGAAACTCGGGCAGGATCCACGTCGCACTCGGAACCCCATCATTGTCGAATTGGTCAAACCCATACCAGCCTGCGCGGCGGTAGCCCATCTGCGCTATCCAGGGCCAAACAGCGTCTGCATCGGCGTTGATTGTGATGGCTCTGGTTGCCTGAAAGAACGCGCTGCTCAGCTCATCATCGCCAGGCATCGTGGCACCTGCTTCTTCAGGGCTAGCGCCCCAACTCCTGTGGTAGCGTCTGAACAGCAGAAGCACTGGGAACAGAAGTATCCCGCCCACGAAAAGACAGAACATCAATGGGTAGAGGATCACTGCCCGCAGATATTTAACTCCCACGAAGTCTCCGATCACCCCTGCATTATTGCAGCCTTGCAGCCGCCCAACAGCTAGCTGGAAAGAAGCGATCCCACGAAATCCCTCTGGCCCCTGATGAAATCCGCGGCGCTCATGATGCGCTTGCCCTCCAGTTGCACCTGGACGAGGCCGAGTACACCGCCACCGGTTTGCACGCCGACCGGAGCACCTGGCTCATGGCTCAAGGCCACCACGCGCCCCGGTGTCCCTTCTCCAGACAGGGGAATCGCCTCAATGATCTTCAACATGCGTCCCTGCCACGTGGTATAGCAACCCGGCCAGGGCTGGAAGGCCCTTACCCGCCGCCACAGTTCAACCGCCGGCCGGTGCCAGTCTATCAGGCCCTCTTCCTTGGTGATCATCTTCGAGTAGGTGGCCTGACCGTGGTCTTGTGGCTGAGCAACAAGCTTGCCATTGAGCCACTGTGGCAGTGTGTCCATCAGCAGGTCGGCTCCCAGACCGGACAGTTTCTCGAACAGCGAACCGGTGGTGTCATGGGGCAGAATGGGGATTTGGCGCTGCGCCAGTATGGGGCCGGTATCCATCACCTTGGTCACTACCATGATGGTCACGCCGGTGACTTCATCGCCCGCCAGGACAGCCGCCGCGATCGGGGAGGGGCCGCGGTGGCGGGGCAGGAGCGAGGCGTGGATATTGAGGCATCCATGCGGAGGTACGCTCAGGAAACTCTCCGGGAGTATCTTCCCGTAAGCGGCGATGACGACCACATCCGGTCGCAGGCTGACAAGCCGATCCAGCTCACAGGAACGGCGCAGAGATGGCGGCTGGTGAACAGTCAGCTTGTGCTGCAGCGCCAGCTTCTTGACCAGCGGAGCAACAAGGGTGCGCCCCCGGCCTGCCGGTTCATCAGGCTGGGCGAAGACGCCGACAACCTCGTGATCACTATGGATCAGAGCATCCAGCGCCGGAACGGCGAATTCGGGTGTGCCCATGAAGACGATCCGCATGGCGGGTAAATTCTAGCACGCGAAATCGGGCGGAACAAAAAAGCAGAGGTGTTCTGTTGGGGCAAGCGAAGCTGCGATCTTGATAGGGCAAAGTCAGCATTCAGGATTTGCGGCGGGCCTCGTTGGTCCGCTGCATTGCCTTGTCAGGCGGTCCCTGCTCTACGTGTTCATAAGACAGGGATGGAAGGCTTGCCTGCTGCCGCGCATGCTCGATGGTCATGGCCACCAGATTTCCCGAACGGTCCAGATCAATGTAGATATTCTCGTTTATCTCTTTCGTCTCGGCAACAGCCCGGTCTGAGAACTCAAACAGAGCGGTATCGGTGTCAGAGAAATACTTGATTTTCACTTCGGTTCTCCCTTGAAACTCCGATCAAAAAAGGCGTTGTGGACCGTTTCCCCATCCGGAAGCAGGATAACCCGCAGAAACCTTCCTCCCTCCCCGACTTTCTTCCATTTGCGGATTCTTCCGTCCGATTGAACCAAGGTGTATTCCGGACTGTTCATGGTCTCCTCGATCCATTCCATCCTTATTCTAGCACGGTCAGGTCTCTGTCTCATGTAGAGGAAGTATCGAGTGAATTTCACCGGATCACCCTTTGAGAAGCCAAAGGTGACGCGGCAATCCTGGGGAAAGGAGATTGCTTCGCCTTTCCCTCACTAAGCTCGGAAAATGGCTCGCAATGACTGCTAAGGTCATTGCGGAGCCACCCAAAACGGCAGAGGGGCTCCGCCTCTAAATCAGGCTGGGCGAAGACGCCGACAACCTCGTGATCGCTGTGGATCAGAGCATCCAGCGCCGGAACGGCGAATTCGGGTGTGCCCATGAAGACGATCCGCATGGCGGGTAAATTCTAGCACGCGAAATCAGGCAGAATAAAGAATGGTCTACGCCCTCCCGAACGCTTTGTTCTGAGAAATCGATGATGCTATAATTCCGAGTTGGAGAAGAGACCGCGCGAATCCGGCTGATGCCACACCAAACAACCATGGCACCTCCACCTGCGGGGGGCAGGGGAAGACCAACTTCTGGTAGAATCTCTAACGCGTAGTGAAGCACTGACAACTGATTTGGAGTTGACTGGAAATGATAATAATCGGCGAGAACATTCACATCATCTCCCAGAATGTCTCCACTGCCATAAGGAATCGAGACGCCAAGGCCATCCAGGCAATGGCGACAGCGCAGGCCGAGGCCGGCGTTCACTACATAGACCTTAACCTGGGCCCAGCCAGACAGGAGCCCATCGAGATGACCGAATGGCTGGTGAAGACGGTCCAGGCCATCGTCGATCTCCCGCTCTCCATAGACACTCTCAGCCCGGTGGCCATGGAGACGGGCCTGAAGATGTGCAAGCGAAGACCTCTGCTCAACTCCGCATCAGGGAGGACCGACAGCAAAGAGAAGATGCTGCCGTTGGCCAGGAAGTACAATACCGAAGTGGTCATATCCGTGCTCACGGATAAGGGCTGCCCGCCGGACGTGGAATCCCGGACGGAGAGCATCATGGATACCGTGGCCTTCGCCAACCGCCTCGGTATCCCCAACGAGGATATCTGGGTCGATCCCATCCTGCTTCCGGTGAGCGCCGATCAAAAGCAGGTGAAGGAAGCCCTGGAATTCATCAAGATACTCCCCGATGTCCTGCCCGGCGTGAAATCGACTCTGGGTCTCTCCAACGTATCCAACGGCACACCGCCCCAACTCAGGGGAATCCTGAACCGCACCTACATGATAATGCTGGGCCGTTACGGGCAATACTCGGTGATCGCGGACGCGCTGGACAGGCAGCTAATCAGCTTCAATAGAGGCGAAAGGCCGGAGATCGTCAAGCTGGTCTACAAAGCCATGGACGGCGAAAGTATCGATATGGCGCCGCTCCCCGCGGACGCCCGCGACTACGTGAAGACGGCCAGAGTCCTCACAGGCGAGAAGCTCTACTCGCATTCCTGGCTGGAAGACTGAGAGCTGAAGGAGACCAGATGCAGTACAAAGCGCCTGTTGAGTCGTACGCTGGGACTGTCAGAGAGATAACCATCGGGAAAGGGACCAAGGCTCTGAAGATAGGAGGGGAAAACGCCCTTCCGTTCCACTTCTTCGATCAGGGATCGATTCCCAACACGCCCAAGCTGGCCCTTGAAGTCTGGGACATGGAACCCCATGACTGGGCACAGTGGGCAGTAGAGCCATTCCGGGATGTCATCTCCGACCCCGTGAGATGGGCCGGGAAATGCGTTGAGTACGGCGCCGACGCCGTGTGCCTGCAACTGGTGAGCGCCGACCCGACAGCCAAAGACACGACACCCGAGGCCGCCGCGCAACTTATCAAAGCGGTCGCAGAATTGATAACCGTTCCATTGATCGTCTATGGCCCGGACGACGACAAGAAGAATGCCGCTGTTCTGGCCAAGGTGGCTGAAGTCTGCCACGGCGAGAACCTACTGCTGGGACCGGCTCTCAAAGAGAACTATGAGCCGATCGCCAAGGCCGTCCTGGAGCACGGGCACTGTCTCATCGCCCAGACGTCGCTGGACATCAACCTGATGAAGGAACTGAATATCAAGGTCTGCAAGTCCTTCCCGCCAGACAGGGTGGTCATCGACCCCATCAGTTCGGCGCTGGGCTACGGCATGGAGTACAGCTTCAGCATCATGGAGCGCATCAAGCAGACCGGCGTCATCTTCAAGGACGGCATGACCCAGATGCCCATCATCGCCAACCTGGCAGGCGAATGCTGGAAAACCAAGGAAGCCAAAGAGAACAAGGACCAGGGCGTATTGTGGGAAGGCATGACCGCTGTCTCCCTGCTGCTGGCCGGAGCGAATCTGGCCGTTCTGCGCCACCCGGAGACGCTGCGATACATTAGAAGCATGTTCGGACTGAAGTGATCCATGGCTGATCCAGAAGAGAAGAAACCGAAGAAGACCCGGAAGCGTCAACGGATTGAAGAGACCATCCGGGCGAGCGATCCCTGGGAGCCGGTGGGGCAGACGCCGATGCCGGAAATCCTTGATCTGCGCAACTGGGACATGCGGCTGATGAAGGCATATCCGCCGTTCTACGCGCCCTTCTGCGACGTGTGCTGTTTCTGCACCTACGGCAAGTGCGATCTCACCGCAGGAAAAAGAGGCGCCTGCGGCATCGATATCGCCGGCCAACAGGGCAGGGTCGTGCTGCTGGCCGCCTGCATGGGTCTTTCGGCTCACGGTGCTCACGCCCGGCATGTCATCGACCACCTGATTGAAGAGCACGGCGAAGACCTCAAGATCGACCTCGGCGGCAACGTGGCGGTCGAAGCTCCCAACATCCGGCTGGTGCTGGGGCTGAAGCCGGAAACGCTGAAGGACCTGAGAACAGCCATAGAATACGTGGAGCGCGAACTCATTCATCTGATTTCATCGCTCCATACCGGCCAGGAGGGCAGCAACCTCGACTTCGAGTCCAAGGCGATGCACGCCAGCATGCTGGATCACGTGGCTATGGAAGCCGCCGACATCGCCCAGATCATCGGCTTCAAATACCCGACATCCGTCGCTGAGACGCCGCTGGTGGACATGGGCTGCGCCGTTCTGGACGGAGACAAGCCGACGATCATTGTCGTGGGCCATAACCCGGTTTCCTCAACGGCCATTATCGATTACATGCGGCAGAATGCTCTTGAGGACAAGATAGAGGTCGGAGGACTGTGCTGCACCGCTCACGAGACGGCCCGGTATCACGATCATGCCAGGGTCATCGGCCCGCTGTCACGGCAGCTTTTCTATATCAGGACCGGCATCGCCGATGTGGTGGTGACCGACGAGCAGTGCATCAGAACCGATCTGCTTGACGAAGCGCGGAAGGTAGGCACGGCGTTCATCGCCACCTCAGACAAGGCCTGTTACGGACTGGAGGACGCTACCGAGAAGGACGCCGACGAGATAGTGCGGGAGATGATTGAGAACGGCAAGCAGTTCCTGATCCTGGACCCCAAGAAAGCCGGCGAGGTGGCAGTGAGAGTGGCCGTGAAGATTGCGCCTCAGAGGAGAAGCTATCTCATCAGTGATGCCGAGGCTCAGGAACTGGCCAAGAAGTGCGTGCAGTGCGACATGTGCGAGCGGGTTTGCCCCAACATGCTCGACATCAGCGTGGGCATCAGCCAGGTGGCCAAGGGAAACCTGGAAACCTTGAGGGAACTCTTCGACAAGTGCCTCGGCTGCGGCAAGTGTGAAGAGGAATGCACCTACGGCGTGCCCGTGTTCAAGATAATGCAGACGGCTGCCAGGCACGAGGCCTACAAGATCAGGACCGGGCGCGGGCCGATCATGGACACCGAGATCCGCAACGTCGGCGCTCCGATCGTGCTGGGGACCATTCCCGGGGTGGTGGCTATTGTGGGCTGCTCCAACTACCCCGACATGAACGACGTGGCCGAGATAGCGGAGGAGTTCGCCAAGAGGAAGTACATCGTGGTGCTCAGCGGCTGCGCCGCCATGGCCGTGGGCATGAAGAAAGACGCCGAGGGCAAGACCATCTATGAGAAGTATCCGGCCAGTTTCGAGGCGGGGGGAGTGGTGAACGTGGGTTCCTGCGTGTCCAACGCCCACATCACCGGCGCGGCCATCAAGATCGCCAACATCTTCGCCACGCTGCCGTTGCGCGGCAACTACGAAGTCATCGCGGACTACATACTGAACCGCGTGGGGGCGGTCGGGGTGGCGTGGGGCGCTTATTCTCAGAAAGCCGTCAGCATCGCCACCGGCTGCAACCGGCTGGGGATTCCGGTGGTTCTGGGACCGCATTCGTCGAAGTATCGCCGTCTGTTCCTCTCCCACAAGGGAGAAGGCGACTGGACGGTAAGGGATGGCCGGAAGGGCGAGATGGTGGATACGGGTGAGCCCTCGCCGGAACATCTGGCCTACGTCACGGAGAGCAAAGAGAAGGCCATGATCACCATCGCCAAGCTTTGCATCCGGAAGAACGACACGCCGCAGGGCCGGGCGGTGAAGTTGAACCACTACATCTCGCTGTACAAGAAGTTCATGGGCGGAGGTCTGCCGCCGGACCTGCATCTCTACGTCAGGACGGACAAGGATTTGCCCATCGTCTACAAGAAGGAAGCGCTGGCGCAATTGAAAGAGGCGGGCTGGAAGCCGAAGCCGGTGCTTACTCTGCCGACTCTGATAGGCACATATCCCAGCAAGGTACCGCCGGATGCGGTGATTCATTAGGGAGATCAGATTTGACCGGAATGACAAGTTTTGGAGTCGGTGCAGCGGAACGCTGCCTGGAGTCTGAGGGTGTGAGGAAATCTGCAAGAGGTGGGGTCTCTCACCCTCTCCTATCCTCTCCCATCAAGGGAGAGGGATTCGCTCGGTTTCACGGAAGAGGTGCAGGATACTTCCTGCCGGGGGCCTGGGGGTGTCCCCCAAGTTCAAATCCCCCTAAGTCCCCCTTTGCTAAAGGGGGATTGGTGGAACTGATGTCACAGATTGCCAGAGGAGAGAGTTCGATTTGGCCGGAATCGCAACGCTCGTGACCAAGGTGGTGGATAGCCACCACAAAGATAAGGATATGCTCATCCAGATTCTGCTGGACTTGCAGGCTGGTTTGGGCTGGTTGCCCAAAGAAGCGCTGTCAGAGGTCAGCTGCCAGTTGCGCGTCCCGCTCACGCGTGTCTATCAGGCAGCCACTTACTACAAGGCTTTCAGCTTTGCACCCAAGGGACGCCACTCGATCAAGGTCTGCCTCGGCACGGCCTGCCACGTCAGAGGAGCCAACAGGGTGGTCGAGAAGATGGAAACGGACCTGGGCATAAGGCGGACCGAGACGACGCCCGACCTGAGATTCACCCTGGAGACGGTCAACTGCGTCGGCTGCTGCGCCCTGGGGCCAATGGTGATGATCGACGACAAGTATCATGGTCAGATGAGCGGCGACAAGGTCAAAGGGCTGCTGGCCAAGTACGAGTAAAGATGCAGGTTGAGAAACAGATGCGCCGATTGAATTCCTCCCAGGAGCTTGAGGCTCTGCGGAAGTCTATTCTCGACACAAGAGACCCGAAGAAGCCCTGCATTGCGCTTTGCACGGGCACCGGCTGTCTGGCCTATGGCGGTGCGGATATCCTGAATGCTTTCCAATATCAGTTCAAGCAACACGGTCTGGAAAGCCTTGTCGAAATCAGAGCCACCGGCTGCCCCGGCTTCTGCGAACGGGGTGCGCTCCTGACCATCTACCCACAGGGCATTTTTTATCAGCAGGTCAAGGTTGAGGACGTGCCGGAGATCATCACGGAGACCATACTGCAAGACAAGGTAATTGAACGGCTCCTGTACGTTGACCCCAACACGGGCGAGCGATACACGAAGGAAGCTGACGTTCCCTTCTACAACAGACAGCAGCGCCTGCTTCTCGGCAGCAATAACAAGATCGACCCCACTTCGATAGAGGACTACCTGGCCATAGGGGGTTATGCCGCTCTGGCCAAGGCCCTCCTTCAGATGAAGCCGGAACAGATAATCGATGAGATCAAGAATTCGGGGCTGAGGGGAAGAGGCGGCGGAGGCTTCCCTGCGGGCAAGAAGTGGGACGAAGCCAGGAATGCCCCCGGCGATATCAAGTACGTCATCGTCAACTGCGATGAGGGCGACCCCGGAGCCTTCATGGACCGCAGCTTGATGGAGGGCAATCCTCACAGCATTCTGGAAGGGCTGATCATCGGGGCTTACGCCATCGGGGCTGGCGAGGGCTTCGTATATGTGCGCCAGGAATACCCGCTGGCCTGTGATAACTTGAACACAGCTATCAGGCAAGCCCGGGAATACGGATTCCTCGGGGAGAACATCCTGGGATCGGGCTTCAGCTTCACGGTCAAGGGGCATCGCGGCGCGGGCGCTTTCGTCTCCGGCGAGTCTTCGGCTCTCATGAGCGCCATCGAGGGCAGGGTAGGCGAACCCCGCATGAAATACGTTCACACCGCCGTGAGCGGCGTCAAGGGCCGGCCCTCCAACCTGAACAACGTGGAGACCTGGGCCAACGTCCCGCTCATCATCGACAAGGGCGCCGACTGGTTCCGCTCCATCGGCACCGAGGGCAGCAAGGGAACCAAGATATTCTCGCTCGTCGGCAAGGTGAACAACACCGGATTGGTGGAAGTGCCGACGGGCATGACGCTGCGCGAGATCATCTACGGCATCGGCGGCGGCATCATTAAGGGCAAGAGGTTCAAAGGCGTCCAGACCGGCGGGCCTTCCGGCGGCATACTGCCGGAGTCGTGCCTCGATACGCCGGTGGATTTCGACGAACTGGCCAGGCTGGGATCAATGATGGGTTCCGGCGGCATGGTGGTCATGGATGAGGACACCTGCATGGTGGATGTGGCCCGCTACTTCGTCAACTTCCTCTGCGAGGAGTCGTGCGGAAAGTGCATTCCCTGCCGTGAGGGACTGAGGGTGCTGCGGCAGATTCTGACGGACATCTGCGAAGGGCGCGGCAAGACTGATGACATCGCTGTGATCAAGGAGATCGCTGAGGTCATGGCCGATGCTTCACTCTGCGCTTTGGGCACCACAGCCGCCAACCCGGTCCTGACCACGCTGCGCTACTTCGGCGACGAATACGAGGCGCACATCCGGGACAAGCGCTGCCCGGCCAGGTTCTGCAAGAGCCTGACGTCCTACTGGATCGATCCGCAGAAGTGCAGCGCCTGCCTCATCTGTCTGAGAAACTGTCCGGCGTCAGCCGTGGTTGGTGACAAGGGGATCGTTCACTGGATCGACCAGGAGAAGTGCACCAGGTGCGGCATCTGCTTCGAGGTCTGCCCGGAGCGCTTCAGTGCGGTGGTGAGGATTTCGGGCGAGCCGGTGCCCCCGCCGCCACCAGCGGGCACCAGGGTGAAACACAGTTAGAGGCCGCTTTGTATTATAACCATGAGAATAGACAATAATGATCCAAGCAGGAGATACAGGGACTTCTGGGACTGGCTGTCCGATGATTGGCACCTCATTTTCTTACTCAGTCTGCTGGCAGGCTATGCTTATTACCTCGGTACCACGACAGAGGCATGGTGACTGAAAAAGGCAATCCGGCAAAGGAAAGCGCAGAGACTGCCAAAACGCGAAGGATGACATGGGAGAGGCAATAACGCTAAGAATCGACGGCCGCGAGGTCAGCGCCAAGAACGGCGCTACGATCCTGGAAGCTGCCAGAGAGGCGGGGATAGAAATCCCGGCGCTCTGCTATCACCACAAGACCAGGCCATACGGAGCCTGCCGCATTTGCAGCGTGGAGGCTGAGAAGAACGGGAAGGTCGAAGTGGTGGCTTCCTGCGGCTACCCGGCGGAGCCGGGGCTGGTGGTAAGAACGCGCTCGCCGAGAATCGACCGTATCAGGAGAGCCGTCATCGAACTGGTGGCCCCGCAGGCCATGATCGATGGGGACTTCGGCGGTGATCTCAAGAAGCTGGCCGATGAATACAGCGCCGACCTTCATCGCTTCGAAGCGCGACTCCAAGTCAAGTCACAGCGGTGCATACTGTGCGGTCTCTGCGTCCGCTACTGTGACGAGGTAGTCGGAGCACACGCTATCGGCTTCGTGGGCAGAGGCA
>CAYYWI010000032.1:12285-26403 GCA_964475375.1 uncultured Dehalococcoidia bacterium | reverse complement strand
GCCCAGTTCATCATCATATTCGCCATCAGGGAGCTTCCGTGGGCGGGCAGAACGTTTGGTATGGATGTTCCCAGGATTACGTTCGGAGGCCAGGGGCTGAATGAAGTCCAGTACTGGTGGTTGACGCTGGCGATTGCGCTGGTCATGGTGTTTGTCGCCAAGAACATCCAGAGGACAACCACCGGCAGAAAGTTCGTGGCTGTCCGGGACAACGACCTTGCCGCCGAAGTCATGGGGATCAACCTCTTCCGCACCAAGCTGCTGGCCTTCTTCATCGGGTGCTTCTTCGCCGGCATATCCGGGTGGCTTCTGGCCCATTACATACTTTATGTCAACCCCGACCTGTTCAGTTTCAAGCTCTCGCTATGGTTCCTGGGAATGATCATCATCGGTGGCATCGGCAGCACGACCGGCGCAGTGGTGGGTGCTGCCGGGATCATGCTGGTGGACAAAGGCGTCTACTACCTGTCACTTGAGCTGAGCAAGGCATATCCAAGCATCGGCGGCCAGATCGGACCGGCGCTGTCATTGATAGTCTTTGCCTTGGTCGTAGTTCTCTTCATCCTGCTGGAACCACAGGGCCTCTACCATCGCATAGAGAGAATCAAACTCTACTATCGTCTGCATCCTTTCTCGTACTAAGTCAAGCAGGACCAGATTGGGCTGAAGCCGGCTGAGGCCGGCAGAGTTCGAAAACAGAAGAAAGGGGGAGAAATGAACTGGAGGAAAGCAGGACTGACTACTCTTGTTATACTCGGGATTCTCTTGTTGACCTTACCGGCGCTGGCGGGCTGCGGAGGTGGAAGCAGCACGAAGAAAGTCATCAAGATCGGGGTCCTGGCGGACTACACCGGGCCGGCGTCGTTTGGCATGAAGCCGACCATGCAGGCGATGAAGGAATACTTCGTGATGATGAAGGACACTGACCCGCTGCCCGGCGTGGAAGTTGAGTGGATCGATTTCGATACCGCTCTCGACTACACGAAGGTGGTGCCAGGCTACAATGCCCTGAAGGGACAGGGTGTGATGGCATTGGTCATCCCAAGCGGTTCGGACAGGACCATTTTGAAGAACAAGGTTGTTGAGGACAAGATGCCTGTTGTCGGCACGCAGGGCCAAGAAGAGCTGCTCAGTAACCAATGGCAGTATTCCATCTGGTCGACGATCCAAAGCCAGGGTGAGGCGGCCATGCAGTGGATTATGTCCACTTGGGACTATGCAGGGAAAGGCAAGCCGAAGATCGGTCACATTGGCTGGTCCCTGGCAATCACGGACTACTATCAGCAGGGCATAGACCGGGTTCTGGCGAAATATCCCGACAAGTTCACTTGGGTAGGCGTTCAGAATGGCACCACTACACAGGTGACGTGGACAAGCGAGATCGAAGCCCTGAAGAACTGCGATTTCATAGTCGTCAGTACTGTGGGATCACAGATGTCCACCTTTGTGGACCAATACCGGAACAAAGGGTACACGGCGTCGTTCATCAGCGGCAACGAGGCCTTCCCCGGCTTCTTCGACCTAGTGGTTGACAAGACCCCCGCGTCCAAGCTGTATGGTTGTTACTATGTCGGGTGGTGGCCATGGTGGGGTGAGGACGTGCCGTTCATCGAAGGTGCTACGGAATATGTGGAGAAGAAGCATCCGGATCAAGCTGCCAGGCTGATGATGGGGTCACCGGTTCTGTCGGGCTGGCAGATGGGTATGTTCATCGAGGATGCCATCCGGAGAGCTGTTGAGGAGGTGGGCGCGGACAACATTGACAGCGAGGCGCTGCAGAAGGCCTTTGTGGAGACAAGTAAGGAAGTCGAAGGTTTCGGAAACACATGGAAAATCACTGAGAACAACACTGCACTCTCCTGGATGCAGAGGGCATTTGAGTGGAAGGCCGAAACCGGGAAATGGCAATCCATTTCGGAGTGGATACTGCCGCTGTCGATGCCTCAGGGGTAGTGTTGGCTCGTCGACGATTGATGCAGCAGATGTAGAAGTCATGGTATGATGCATGGTGCCTTCCAAATACTAGAAAGGGAGGGCATTATGCGACAGAAGGAGGGAAGACATGTACAAATTGGCTAGACTAGGAATGCTGGTCAGCATGTGCCTAGTCATCGCATCAGGTCTTGTGCTGACCGGATGCAGCAGTGGGGAGGCGGCGTTGGAGATGCCGGAAATGGAGTTCATGCAGTATGTCAAGGGTGCTACTGTTGACTTCAATGAGGCGACCCTCAATACCATGGCTGAAGGGGGAGGTGAAGCTGGATTCAAGTTCGGCACTATGAAGTCCGTCTATCCTACGGTGTGGGGGAGCAACACGGACAATGTGGCGAAGTTGCTGTTCCCACAGCCTTACTGGAGAGGCGACGGGGTCTCGACGACGTATGCGGGCCTGACCAGCGCCGATCAGACCACAATTGACGGCTACATCTTTGCCAACAAGCTGTCTCCGGCGGAGCAGCAGGTGGTCCTGAATGCTGTGGCGGGCTTCTTCAATCGGCAGACCGTGGACACTTCAGCAGCGAAAGCAATGGAACAGAATACGGCCTACGGTATTCTATATGGTACGGTGACGGCCGGTGCAGCCGATGCGTGGAAAACTGATGCCACGGCTTGGATGGAGGCATTGAACGCAAAGGCTGCTGCAGACTACAGCGGCAAGACCTATGCGTCGATATCCTTGACCGAGAAGGCTGCAGTAACCGGTGCGATGACCATAATTGACCCCGAACTGGCCTTCTTCCGAGCCATGGCGCAGACATCTTTCCGGAACGGTACGGCCTCGGCCACATATCCGGATAAGCGGGATCAGATCGCGACGACCCGGTACAGCGAGGGTTATGCTGACCTGAACCCTGTTCTGGAAAGGCCTGTCGTTGATGCTATGGTTTGGGCGCAACTGACTGAAGCTGAGCAGGCGGTCGTCAACAACCGTGTAACAGGGACCTTCAGCCTGGCAGTAGCTCAGACCACTGACCCAGTCGCCCTGACGTCCAATGTGTACTATGGTATTCTGCTGGCTTCTCCTGGCGGCCAGACTGCGGCGGATGCCTGGAAATCAACGGTTGAGTTGACAGCCCCCGGCACGGGAGCCGAGGCTACAGCTTTTTATACAATCCTTGGCGCAGGAGACGCGGCTGTTGGAGAGGCGGCCTTCAAGGAAGGCATGACTCAGCAGTATTATGGGGCTGGTGCGACATATGCCGGTCTGACGCCTGCTTCAAAGAGTGTGATCGACCAAAGCGCCGCCGGGACAGCAGGGCTATCGGCTGTGCAGAGGTTGCCTGCATTACCACTGAACCAGAATGTACTCTATTCAACACTTACCACCAGCGTGAGCTCCACAGCTGCCGCTGGATGGTCGACTGATGTGACCGGTGGAAAGAACGCGATAAGCAGTGCCAATCTGATAGAATGGGCCTTCTACAAGTGGCTGGCTTACGAGTCCTTCCGCAACGGCACTGCCGCGAGCTTCTACCCCACACAGGTGGATACGCAAGTGACTGCAGCCAATGGTCTCGGCTTGATCACTGCTACAACCTATGCCACCTGCAACGCCTATGAGAAGGTGGTCGTCAATGGCATGGTGTGGTCTGCTCTCGGCTCGGATGAGAAGAGCTACGTTGAAACAAGAGCACTGCCCGGGATGTTCGGCCTCATACAGGCTGAGATGACGGATGCAGTTCCCCTTGAGCAGTCGATGTGCTATCTGACATTGGCTGCTCCGCCAACAGGGACTGTGACCGCAGCCAACAACTGGAAGACGGATGTGGACGCCGGAGCCCCTGTCACGCAGGCTTTCTACCGATGGCTGGCTAAGGAGAAGGTGAAGGAGATGCAGTCCTCCGCCACCATGATCCAGCAGACCGTTGGTGAGTTCTACATCAAGATCACCAATCCAAACAAGTACGAGATCAACCTGGATACGCTGATCGTGACCTGCCGTGTGGCGGCCGGTACCGCCAACGAGCCGGTTGACGCAGCCAGGCAGATGCTTCAGGACGTTAGCGTTCCGGCGGACAGCGAGCTTGTCTTGAAGGTTGTGGCTTCAACAAAGACCTATGATGTCATCAGTTGGATGGTGGCAGGCGGGAAAGACAGCACCACCGCCCGCGCTCTCGCGGCTGATGTGTGGACCAAGATTCAGAACGGCTCCGCTGTATGGAGCGTTACAGTCGATGCAACGGTGTCTCACAAGGACAGCATTGAAAACAAGGTATACAGCCTGTAGTAGCTGGTAGTCACTACTGGAAAACTGATTGGACACGATCTCTCTGGAGGCATCAACGCCTCCAGAGAGATCCGAGAGGCAAATTTGCCGGACAGGATGAGCTTCCTACTGTAAAGGCGGCAGGACATGGCAGACGCAAGCAGCAAAACCGTTGAACTCAAAGTGGAGAATATGGACCTGAGCTTTGGCGGCATCAAAGCTCTGGAGAACCTCAGCTTCCAGGTGGAGAAAGGTCAAATCCTGAGCATTATAGGGCCTAATGGCGCTGGAAAGACCAGCACGCTGAACTGCATCAGCGGCTTCTACCGCCCGCAGCGCGGCGAGATCTACTTCGAGGGCCGCAGGATTACCAGGCTCAGGCCTGACGGGATCGCCAAACTGGGCATAAGCAGGACCTTTCAGAATATACAGCTCTACACCGGTCTGACCGTTGTCGACAACCTGATGGCAGCCAGACACTTCCTGTTCAAGTCGACATGGATGGAGGGCACCTTCTACTATGGCCGGGCGCATCAGGAAGAGGTCAAACACCGCTGGGAAGTGGAAAAGATCATTGATTTCCTGGAGTTGGAGCGGTGGAGAAAATCGGTGGTGGGTACTTTGCCGTATGGGGTGCGCAAGCGCATCGACCTGGGCCGGGCCCTGGCGCAGGAACCCAGGCTGCTCCTGCTGGATGAGCCCATGGCGGGGATGAACGTGGAAGAGAAAGAAGACATGGCCCGGTTCATTCTGGATGTGCAGGAAGAGAAAGGCATCACTATTGTTCTGATTGAGCATGACATGGGTGTGGTGATGGACATTACCGACCAGATTGTGGTTCTCGATTTCGGACGCAAGATTGCTGAGGGGCCGCCTGATGTTATCAAGAAGAACCCTGCGGTCATCAAGGCGTACCTGGGTGAGCAGGTGGCTACTGCTGCGGGTTAGGTGATAGAAAAATGCCGATGCTTCAGTTGAATAACGTTGAAGTCAAGTACATGGATGTCATACTGGTGCTCCGGGGCGTATCCCTGGAGGTGGAGAAAGGCAGCATCGTGGCCCTTCTGGGAAACAACGGTGCTGGGAAGACGACGACGCTCAGAGCCATCTCAGGCCTGCTGAAAACCCAGGAGGGCAAGGTCACTGATGGGAGCATTGTGTTTGAAGGGAAGCGCATCGAGAACGGAGACCCGGAGACAATAGCCAGGCTGGGAATCATCCAGATACTTGAGGGGCGGAGGGCTCTCGTAGATTTGACGGTGGAAGAGAACCTGAGGGCCGGAGCCACCATCACTGCTAATGGATCGAACCTGAAGCGGGACCTGGAGATGGTGTACAGCTACTTCCCGGTGCTGAAGGAAATGCGGGGTCGGACGGCGGGCTACCTCTCCGGAGGCGAACAGCAAATGCTGGTTGTCGGGAGAGGCCTGATGTCCCATCCCAAGCTTATGCTGGTTGACGAAGCGTCGCTGGGGCTGGCGCCGATCCTGGTCGAGGAGATCTTTCATATTCTTAAGAGGATCAACGAAGAAGAGGGCGTCTCTATCCTGCTCGTTGAGCAGAACGCCAGAGCGGCTCTTTCGCTGGCCCATCACGGCTATGTGATGGAGAGCGGGCGGATAGTTCTGGATGACACCGGAGACAAACTGAGGGGGAATGCGGATATTCGCGAGTTCTATATGGGACTCAGCGCTGTGGGGGAAACCAAGAGCTACCGGGATGTCAAGCACTACAAGAGGAGAAAACGCTGGCTGGGTTAGAGCCTGCACTCTCCTGCAATCGAGGTTCTGAGGAGCACTGATATGGGATGGCAAGTAACGGCGACGACCTTAAGTTGCGAGCATGTGACGGATTTTGCCACGATCATGGTTCAACCTGACGGCACTGCCAAGTGCTCTTACGCGAACAGACACAGCAAGACCAGGGACGGCAAGAAGAAACTTGAGCACTGCAAATGGCCTGACTGTCCGGTGGTGGCCGGTTTCCGGCAGCAAGCTCTGGCAATGTGACCTCGGCTGGCAACCGCACCGGCCTGCTTTCCTCCAAGCGCATCGAGGCCTGAATATGATGGCTGCTCAGCCATCGTGTTCGTCAACTCCGTGAGCCAACATCCACATGATTCGACTCCGGCTCCCATAGCGGCCATGCTTTATGAGTCCACAGCCTGTGCCGGAAAAGCCGATCTCGCTGATCTGCGATAGCCTGACTCTGCGGAAGTAGTGGCACTGGCCGGGCCTTTCTGGAGTGATAGAAATCACATCAAGTCAGGCTTACGCTACATACACTATTTCCAACGATTGCCGTGGAGGTAATGAACATGTGCTGGCAAGAAGGTTGGAGTTGGTGGATGCCGTTCGGATGGTTCTTGATGGTTGCATTCTGGGTTGGAATAGTAGCACTTGTAGCGTGGTTAATTGCAAAGGTGCTAAGACGGTCTGGTTCCAGAGGTGAGAATGCAGGAAAAGTCGATCCCATGGCTGTTGTGAAAGAGCGATATGCCAGGGGTGAGATTACAAAAGAACAGTTCGACCAGATCAAGAGAGACCTGCAGGATCGCTAGAAGTTGGAGTTTGGAATGAGTGCAACGTCCGGTGAGTGCCCCAGGTGTGGTGGGATCACAATCCTGAACAGGTACCTTGGTGCCTGGTACTTAGATTGCGTACAGTGCGGCTATGTGAGATTTCTCGAAGAGGGGAGGAGAACGAAGCATAGCCGGGACGATGATAGGAGTGAAGCTGAGACAGCCAATAGAATGATGTCCGGCTGAAAGTTTTCTACTTTTGTTTTCGCGCTCGACCGCGAGTATTCCCCTCTAAGGCCTCCCATTCGGAGAGGTTGGCATCGATCTCTTCTTTGAAACCCCAACTGATGGCCAGTGTGTCGGCCATTTCCTCGCCGGTGGGAATGGTCTCGCTGTCAATTTTGTGATCGAGGCGGAGCAGGAGATGTGCAAACTGGTGTGCCACCTCACCCAGAGTGGCTTTTTCGGATAGCTTCTCAACCTCGCGCCGGAAGACCATTATGTAGACTTGGTGCCGGAATTTCTTCTTGCTGTGAGGAGAGCAGGCAACGTCCAGAGGGCGGATGGTGCTGGATCCGATGGCGCAGTCTACTATGCAGATGAACTCTTGTCCAAATCTTTGGAAAAGCTCGTCGTCTATGCGGCTGGTGAAATCAGTCAGTGCCTTGTCTAACTTTGAACTCATATTGGCATCGAGTGACCAGTTACCAACCTCATACCAAGCTTTATCCATAGATAACGTCCCCCTCCGTATAGGTTACTTGCATCGGGAGTTTGTGACCGGTTCGCGACCCCGAGTTAGTACCTCGACTTGATTTCTGCATGGGAAAAATGATCTGGCAATTGTCCAATATAACGCCGTTCAAGATAAGCTAATAGAGGATTATAGCACTGGTCACCAGGGTTGCAATAGTTTTTCATTCGAAGCACTTGCAGATATAGAAAAGGGAATCCTGATCCGTGAGGTCGGTCTCACAATTCCGGATACGAATCTGTGAGGCATGATGCTGATTCTGTGATCTGAATGAGAGGGGGTTTGGCTAGACTCTGAGTTCAGGAGACGAGTCCACGACAACGATTTTCCCCCTGCGCGAAAAACCAAGGAATCGACGTGAGAACGCTCCAAGAGAAAGGAGAGACATGGCCCAGGATACACTGATGAAGAAACTGGAGGAGGTTGCGGGGAAAGCGAAGCAGCTCGAGCGTGAGAGAAGTGAGGCATTGGCTAAAATTCAGTCGCTGGAACGCGAAGCCAGCGAACTTAAGAGTCTTATCTCCCTCGCTGAGTCCAAGGCTGATGAGATACTGAAGGGTGTGCCGGCTACGGAATCGCCGAAAGGCCACGCATCCACTGTGTCAACGGCATCAAAGGGGCTTCCTGACCTGATGGAACCATCCGCATCTCAACAGGAAGAACTGAAGCGGCGCTTCCCTCATGCCTTCAGTTCAACCTAGGGCAGACTGCCGCTATCGAAAACTGAATAGGCGACTTGAAGTCAGATACGCTGAGCCAGGTTATGCTGGCCCAGCGTTATCTGTTTGGAATTCACAAGGCAATGATGCGGGCCTCAGCGGCTCCCGAATCTACCTCGAGCAGTCCGACAGTCCCGAGACCGTTGCGATAGTTCAGGAAAGTGGGGCTTCCCGGGTTGACCAGCAGGATGCCGCTGTGACGCTCCATGATGGTGCAGTGATCATGGCCGAAAACGACTACATCGGGGATGTCCTTCACACCACCGGCCAGGGTCCTTCCGGTCTTCCAGAGGGCGACCGGATAAGGGTATGGCAGTTCGTGAATCAGCCATATGGTCTGGCCGTGAAGTCTCAGGATGTGCTTCCATTTCACCCTGGGATCAGCCAGGATGGGACCGCTGTCGCCGTCGCCGCGGGCGGCCAGCACCGGCGCTACGCGCTCGAGTTGGTCCAAAGCTGAAGAGTGGAAGATGTCTCCGGCATGGAGGATGAGGTCAACGCCTTTGAAGGCGTCTTCCACTTCGACCGGCAATCTGGATACAGCCTGAGGAACATGAGTGTCCGAAAGCAGGCCAATCCGCATCAGGCGCTCTCGGGTAAGTGTGAGCTGCGCCGGCTTGAGCGCATCTTATTCATAAACTGCCTCAGATCGCGTACCACGAAGTCTCCGTCACCCTCGGCACTCCTGTCCAGATAGAAGGCCTTGATGCCGAGCCGGCTGGGCGCTGTGAAATCGAAAAGAGGATGGTCGCCAACATGTGCCATTTCCTTAGGTTCGATTGACAGAGCCTGACAAACCTGTGCGTATACTTCAGGCGTCTTCTTGACCTCTCCAAAGTCCGAGGTGCAGGAGAAGAGACTGGAGAAGTAGCGGTCGATCCCAGCGGCAGCCAGCTCAATGTCCATGAAATCCCTGGTGGCATTCGAGGTGACGACAAGCTGATACCTTTTCCCCATCTCCTCCAGGACCTCGATTGTCTCCGGGTATGGCGCTACCTCGCTCCGGAAACCCTTCAGCAGTTTCATCCAGTCCTCTCCAAGGTTGAACACGCGAAACCAGTATCTGATATCGTACCATTCCGTTTTCTGGTCACCGACACTGGCGTATTCCTGGAAGACGACGTCTTTCGCCTTATCAAGCGGCATTCTCCTGCTCTCGGCGTACAAAGAAGGTATGCCTTCACCCCAGACAAGCTCCACGAACCTGCCCTGGGTGAGAGTGCCGTTCATATCAAAGGAGATTGTGCTTATAGTCATCTTATAGCGAGGTACCTGCGATGATTCGTTGTTCCGTTGCACGTTCTGCAAGCGGATGCTGGGCCGCATGATAGCAGAACCAGAAGTCGGATGGTTGATGCATTGAAAAGGCTGCCTTCTCGCATAATTATAGCGTCCCAGGAATTTCAGTGGAAACACCAGGCGCATGAACGCCTCCACGGGCCCCATACCCCACTTGACAGGCGGCCTTTGGTCGGGCGATACTTTCGGCTGCCTGGGGCAGAATGCTTGTCCGAGGTGATTCGGACCAAGATTCAAGCCTTCTGGTAAGGGGGGAAACATGAAGAGTGTTGTCATCACCGGCATATCCGGCTACCTCGGCACAGAGATACTCAAGCTCCTGGACCAGGACAAAGATGTAGAGACCGTTGTCGGAATTGACATCAAGCCGCCACACTACTCCACCAGCAAACTCAAGTTCTACAAGCGGGATGTACGGGAGCCTCTCATCGATATCTTCGCTCAGAACAAGGTGGACTCGGCATTTCATCTGGCTTTCGTTGTCCCTCCTCATTCGGCCGTTGATGCCCACGGCATCAACATAGGCGGCTCCCGCAGCTTCCTGCAAGCCTGCGAAGCAACATCGGTGGAAGCCCTCTTCTATCAGAGCAGTCATACGGTCTACGGTGCGCATCGTGATAACCCTGCTCTGATCACTGAGGACCAGCCACTCCGGCCGGTCCATGATTTCCCATACGGACAGGACAAGGCCGAAGTCGATCTTATGTTCCAGGAGTACATGAGGAGCCATCCGAAGCAGTGTGTAACTATTGTGCGCGTCGTGGCGGTCACAGGACCGGACGCCGGGCCATCCGGCCTGAACGTCCTGTTTCTGCCCATAACAATGTACATAGCGGGTTTCGATCCTCCATGGCAGTTCATATTCGAGGATGACCTGTCCAGGTTGGATGTGGCTCTGGTCAAGGAGAGAAAATCCGGGGTCTTCAACGCCGGCGCGGATGGATCGGTCAGATACAGAGAGATGCTGGGTTTCACCGGCAAGCCGTCACTCGGCCTTCCCTCTTGGATGTGGGGACCCATGGTAAGTATCGGATGGAAATTACACATCCAGCGGAAGTCGCAGGTGGGCGGCCTGGAATTCATGAAGTATCCCATACTGGTCAGCACCGAGAAGCTGGCAAAGACAACCACCTTCAAGCTCACCATGAACTCGCAGGAGGCGCTGAAGAGCTTCATGGATGCCAACAAGGTCGGGGCCAAGACCGCTGTCAAGGTGTCCTGAATACTCGCCATCGTAACATTCTCAGAGTGCGCGCTCCGGCGACGCTCCAAACCCCGACGCACCCTCGATCCGGTGTTGGAGAACTTCTCCCCTAGCGGCTTCATACTCACCCGAATGGATATAACCGGTTGCAGCCTCGGGATTACGAGGATATGATTCGATCAACGGGGGATCGTTCCACAGGAGAGAACTTTGCGCATTCTAGCTGTAGATGTGGGGACGAGCACCCAGGATATTCTACTGTTTGACAGCTCGAGTGTAATCGAGAACTGCGTCAAGATGATCATGCCGTCCCCCACGGCTCTGGTGGCCCAGCGGATAGCACTGGCAACCAGACAAAGATGGCCGATCCTGTTGGAAGGCAACACCATGGGGGGAGGTCCCAGCAAGAGCGCTCTTGCACGGCACATAGCAGCCGGACTGGCGGCTTATGCCACTGAAGAAGCGGCACTGACCTTTCATGATGACCTGGAAGTGGTCAAAGGCATGGGGGTAACCATAGTCTCTCCCGATGAGGTGCTGACTCGATCCAGGTTCGAGGTGATCAACCTGAAGGACCTCGATTTGGGGGCGATAAGGAAAGCACTGGGATCCTTTGGTGTTGAGACACGCTTCGATGCTGTGGCGGTAGCAGTGCTAGATCACGGTTTTGCGCCGAAGGGCGTCTCCAATCGCCTTTTCCGTTTTCAGTACCTGCGGCAGCTTATGGAGAAAAGCAACAATCTCAGTGTCTTTGCCCATCTGGCGACAGAGTTGCCGGAACACCTGACGCGGATGAAGGCGGCAGCCAGCACAGTGGACATGGGCGTTCCGGTGCTTCTGATGGACACCGGCGCAGCCGCAGCTTTGGGTGCGCTCCAGGATGGCACGGTCGCCAGACACAATCGGGTCCTGACCACGAACCTCGGCAATTCCCACACAGTGGCATTCCATCTCGAAGGCCTGACCATCAAGGGTTTTTATGAGCACCACACCAACCTCCTGAACAGCGCCAAGATCGATGAGCTGACCGACAGGCTGGTGCGGGGCATCCTGACCTATGACGAAGTCTTCGGCGACGGGGGACATGGAGCGTTGATCATCGACAAGAGTCAAGGCCGGCCCTTCCTGGCAATCACCGGCCCGCGGCAAGATATCGCCAAAGGCACGAAGGTTGGCTTCCATCCGGCAGTTCCCCACGGCGACACCATGCTCACGGGATGCTACGGCCTGATCAAAGCCTTCAGCCTCCGGATGGAAGCATGGCGCGAGGAGATCGATCGCGCTCTGGCGGTGATGCTTGACGCTTAGCTGCACCGTCAAGACGAAACTCTGCAGGGGCGCATTGCATACGCCCGTGCCCCGACCCGGGGCTAATCATCGGCCTCTCAGCAACCGGGTTCGCCCAGATGGCCGCAGCAACTCTGCCTGGTACGGATCTTGATCCAGTTGTTGCGGAACAGGAGATAGAGCTTCCTGTGTAACGGCATCTTCACCCTCATATTGGTGAATGCCATTCTCAAGCTGGGACGTTTCCTGGTTGGGTCACCCTCGGGCTTGTTGTCTGCCTTACCGCTTCCATTTCCCATCTCATCCCCCTCAGGCTGACATCACCTCGATTACCTTGTTCTTGCTGGTAAAACCGCTGACAATCCTCAACCGGCTTTCGGGAACCCCAAAGTGCCTGGCCAACAGCTTGAGCACCGCCCTGTTGGCCTTGCCTTCCACCGGTGGCTCTTTGACCCTGACCACATAAATGTCCCCATCCATTTCCTTCGTGACATCTTCGGTTTTGGAGCGAGGCTTAACCTTGACCTGGATCTTCAAGGTGTTCCTCCGTTTCCAGCCAAATCCCGCTTCCTATCATGCTACAGCAATTCCAGCAGCTCGAGCGGCTCCCTGATCAGCGCCTTCGCCCCGTTCCTGATGAGTTCCTCGGGTGTGCGGAAACCCCACAGCACACCCACTGCGTACATGCCCGCAGCATTGGCTGTCTTCATATCTATATCCGAGTCACCCACATAGATGAAGGCCTTTGGCGGCAGGCCCAGGCTATCCGCTACCTGCAGAGCTCCGGTAGGATCGGGTTTCCTGGGCAGGGCAGGCGTCGCACCCAGAATGATATTGAAGTGCCAGTGCGGCAGAAGCTTGGCGACCATGGCTCTGGTGGAGTCATCCGGCTTGTTGGTCAGGATGGCGATCTTCAGGCGGCGCTCTGTCAGGGCATCCAGCAATTCAGGTACGTCATCATACGGACGAGTGTGGTTGATCCAGCGCTGGCGGTACTCCTCCCTGACGGCGGCCAGCACCTTAGCCACCGTCTCTTCCTGGCGATGGCCTTGCGGCAAGACGCGTCGGGCCAGTTCCTCCACACCATCCCCAACAAAACGCCGGTAGTCTTCCAGGCGATGCTCCTGGAAACCCGACCGTGCAAGCACGGCGTTGACGGAATCGGCCACATCCTGAAGCGTGTCCATCAGTGTCCCGTCAAAATCGAAAACGACAGCCTGGTACTTCATGTTTCGCATCTCTTTACAAGATAACAGGGCGATGCTCATGGGTCAATGAGTCTCAGCCTCGCCTTCGAGCCATCAGCTCATGGCTCATAGCCGAGTGGGGGCGGTTGTGACGAATCCAGGCACCATGGCGGAAGCGGGAACGTATCTCATGGATGTGGGTATTGCTAGGAAGGTCTCTGACTTGATATAATCCCACTTTACGGCAATCTGATGGGAGGCACGCACGCATGGCTCTGGCCAAAGTGAACTCCGCTGCTGTACTCGGACTCGAAGGACAACTGGTCGAGGTGCAGGTTGACATCGCCAGTGGCCTGCCCGCCACCACGATAGTGGGGTTGCCGGATACCGGAGTTCAGGAAGCCAAAGAGCGCGTCAGGTCCGCCATCAGGAACTCAGGCTGCACCTTTCCTTCACGGCGCATCACGGTCAACCTGGCGCCGGCCGATGTCAGAAAGGAAGGCCCGGCCTACGACCTCCCCATCGCCGTGGGCATCCTCCTGAGTTCGGAGCAGGTGCTTGCCGACGTTTCACAGATCATGTTCCTGGGAGAGCTATCTCTTGATGGAGGCGTGCGGCACGCGCAGGGCATTCTGCCCATGGTGGCCCTTGCCAGAGAGAGAGGCATTCGCAGAGTCATTGTCCCTTCGTGCGACGCCAGAGAAGCAGCACTGATAGACGGCATCGACGTGATCCCAGTGAACACGCTCTCGGAGCTTATCGCACACCTGCGGGGAGACAGCCCCATTCCGTGCTGTGTGCCACCGACGCTGGAGGAAGATACGGTGGTGAACAGCGCCATCGATCTGACCAACATCAAGGGACAGGAACACGCCAAGCGTGCGTTGGAGGTGGCAGCCGCCGGAGGACACAACATGCTCATGATCGGCCCGCCGGGGAG
>CAYYWI010000032.1:1246-12275 GCA_964475375.1 uncultured Dehalococcoidia bacterium | reverse complement strand
CGGAACTGGCAAGACAATGCTGGCCCGCTCCGTCTCCTCCATATTCCCTAAGATGACCATGGAGGAGTCCCTGGAAGTGACCAGGATTTACAGTGTCGGCGGCCTCCTGCCGGAGGACACTCCGTTGATAATGCAGCGGCCTTTCCGGTCTCCGCACTACACGATTTCTCACGCGGGACTGGTGGGCGGCGGGAAGATGCCCCGGCCCGGAGAGATAAGCCTGAGCCATCGGGGTGTGCTCTTCCTGGACGAACTGCCCGAGTTCGGCCACATATCATTGGAGGCGCTGCGCCAGCCTCTGGAGGACAGGGTGGTGACCATCAGCCGCGCTCAGGGCACAGTCACCTACCCGGCCAATTTCATGCTGGTGGCTGCCATGAACCCCTGCCCCTGCGGATTTCACGGCGATACGCTGAGGGAATGTCGCTGCTCTTCAAGCGAGGTCACCCGTTACACCAAGAGAATCAGCGGCCCCTTGCTGGACCGGATCGATATCTTCGTTGAGGTGCCACGGATCGAGTACGAGAAGCTGGCAGATGAGACACTGGGCGAAAGCTCGGAGAAGGTGCGTGCGCGGGTGGAGGCGGCACGTCAGATGCAGCGGGACCGGTTCAACGGAAGAGGTGTGGCCTGCAATGCGGATGCCACGGCGCTGGAGGTTAGAGAGTTCTGCCAGGTGGAGCCTTCCGCTCAGAACCTGCTGCGCGCTGCCATGAAGCAGTTGTCCCTGTCGGCACGAGGGTTCCATCGAATCCTGAAGGTGGCGCGAACGATTGCCGATCTCGACGGGACTGGAACGATAAAGACCCAGCACCTGGCTGAGTCCATCCAATACCGTCCGAGGAGCCTGGCTTAGCGCGGGCGCGCTGTGGAATCACAGATGGTGCAGGGAATCGTCCCTGCCGGGGCTTGGGTTGTCCCCAGGTCCGCAGTGACATCATTGAGAGGAGTAAGGCGACGCGGCAATCTCTGGGTGGTGTGACGTGGTGGGATGAATGCGGTGGATTGCCGCCGCCTTCTCCTCGCTCGGAGAATGGCTCGCATGATTTCCCAAGGGCGTGCAGATTGTAGAATCCAGGAGATTCGAGGTAGAGGAGGTGCCCACAATGCCGGAATTCGGTTCACCATTTTCAGGTCTGGCCAGCGACAGGAAGCTCACTAAGAGCGAACTCATCAGAGCCATACGGTTCGTGACCGCAGCGGAGTATGAGGCGGTCCAGATGTACATGCAGCTTGCGGAGTCGATCGACGACAAGCTGGCTGCCGAGGTTCTGAAGGATATAGCCGACGAGGAGCGAGTCCACGCCGGTGAGTTCCTCCGTCTGCTCAAGGAGCTTGCCCCGGACGAGGAGAAGTTCTACGCCGAGGGCGCGAAGGAAGTGGAAGAGGAGATCAAGAAGCTGAAGAAGGGACGAAAATAAGGGTCCCAGCAACGGAACCGTGATTGGTGTGTTGGAAGAGGTAAGGCAAAGCATATCCACCATAGATTGGATAAATCTGGTGGATCCGTCCCGATGAACCGGGACTTGATCCATCCTACGTACTGAAGAGCACGAATAAGGGATCACGCAACGATGCTAGTCGATCTCCTCCAGTCTTTCAATACTTGCCTTAGACACCTTCATCCTGGCTCCGTCCTCCAGCTTCAATACAACGGTATGTTCGCTGATTCGATCGACCTCCCCATACATCCCGGCCACCGTGATGGCATGGTCACCTGGTTTCAGCTGTTCCATCAGGGCCTCATGCTCCTTGACTCTCTTACGCTGTGGCCTGATCAGAAGGAAATACCATGCCGCGAACAACAATGCCACAAGCACGATCCAGTAGACGACTTGACCCATCTGCACAACTCCTTTCCCTGACCGTCTATCTACCCTCTGGCCTCTGCCCGGTAGGGTGGATCAAGAGAAGCGGATCCACCGTAAATTGGATAAGTCGGGATTGTCCGTCCCAATGAGCCGGGACTTGAGCCACCCTACACCTGACTGAATGCCCGTCTACGCCGCAGTAACCGGCTTCCTGGCCAGCTTCCGGATCTCACGCCGCAAGACAACGGTGGTGTTGGCCAGCCGGGAGCTGAGGATGCCGCTGAGGTTCTTCATCACAACGTGGCCCATGTGGTCGTTCTTCTCCAGCAGCACCATCAGAGCCTTCCCATCCAGGCAGATGATGCTGGCTCTCTCAACGCATCGGGCTGAGGCCGTTCTGATGTGAGGCGGCACCAGAGCCGCCCAGCCGAAAACCTCGCCCTTCTGCAGCGTGTGGATGACAGTCTTTGGCCCGTGCTCGCACATGGCGATCTCGATGTGAACAGCGTCGTTTCCACCCTCCAACATGAAGACATCCCCGGCCGGCGTGCCGGGAGAGAATATCTCAGCACCGCTCTCGTACGTGCGCCTGGTACAGAGGCCGGCAATCTCCACCAGTTCCGAGTCATCCAGGCCGGCAAACAGATTGAACGGCTTCAAATCCTGAACTGTAACCATGACACACCTCCTCCACCAAAAGGGACTTCGGGTGTCCCTGCGGCCTCTAAGCGCATTCTAGTCGCGGACGACGAGTAGTGTCAATGGGTCATTTGCAGTGTCCAAACATCTCAAGCGTTTTCAATAAGAGATTCGCCGGGGAGACAGCGCAGCAGCCTACGGCCAAGCTGAGTTAATGAGCGCAGGCCCGGAAAGAAGACGGAGAAGAAGAGAAATCCGAATTCCGCCGTCGCTCCTCACAAGGTACATATCAGGGCTATCGGGAGCCGGTTCGAGTCATGCTCGCGGCTAGATGCCGATTGGTTGCCTGTCCACTATTCGGCCTTTGCTGATGTAGACAGTCTTGTCTGCTATGCCAGCCACCCTCGGATCATGCGTCACTACTACGACGGTAACGCCGGAATCCTTGCTCAGACGATGCAGCAACTCAATTATCTGCTGGCCAGTTCTAAGGTCCAGATTGCCGGTCGGTTCATCGACCAGCATCAGAGGCGGACGGTTAGCCAGAGCTCTGGCGATGGCCACTCTCTGGCGCTCTCCACCCGAAAGCATTGCCGGATGGTGATTGCACCTGTCCTTCAAGCCAACCATGTCCAGGAGTTCTACTGCCCGCTCAACCCTCTGTCTCGGGCTTCTCTTGATGCTGTACATGGGAAGCTGGACATTCTGGCACGCATCTAACGAGGAGATGAGGTTGTACATCTGGAACACAAAACCGACCTTCTCCGCGCGAAAACGGCTGAGTTCCCTCACCTTCGACAAATCGACATCATCTACCAGGACTTTGCCGCCAGTCGGACGGTCCAAAGCACCGATCATGTTGAGCAGAGTCGTCTTTCCGCTTCCTGAGTGTCCCAACATAACACAGAACTCGCCCCGGTGAACCTCCATGCTGACACCGTCCAGCGCGGCGACTTTCCCTCGCTTGTAGGTCTTGGTCAGACCTTCTGTCTGCACCATGGTGCTATTCACTGCGCAGAGCCTCCACTGGGGACAAACGGAATGCCGAGAAAGCTGGTACAGCCCCTCCAACAAGGCCGAGAACCAATGCCACAATCAGGCCCACCAGGAATGTCTGTCCTGCAAACGATGGACCCACAAAACTGCTGGCAGCAGGCATATTTGAGACGATCAGGATAGTGGCTGTCCCGAGGATACAGCCAATTGCGAATCCTGCCAGGCTGAGCAGCAGGGATTCGCCAAGAAACATCCCCAGAATCTTCCAGCGGCTCCAACCAACGGCTTTGAGAATGCCTATATCCCTGGTTCGTTCCGACACCGACACGGACATGGAGTTGAAAACGCCTATGCAAGCCATGATCAGGGCGATGGCCGAGAGCACCCAGGAAAGAGCCCCCGCCAGTTTCACTGTGGATGATGCTTCCAGGAGACGCGGAGACGAGATTAACTTCAGGAAGCGCTTGTCTGATTCGATCTGCTGTGCTACTGCGCTCTTGTCCGTCCCCGGATCCAGGTAGATCGCGATGAAAGTGACCTTGCCCTCCTTGCCCACCACCTCCTGAGCGTCCTTCAGTGATGTGACACCACCGCTATCAAGATAAGCGTTGCCGGTATCAAAAATCCCCACCACGCTGAACTCTTCGCCGGAATCAAGATCGACACTGTCTCCCAGGGACAAGCCCAGGCTATCTGCAGCAATCTTGCCGAGCGCTATCTCGCCCGAATTCTGAATGTATCTGCCCTCGATAATCTGCTCCTCACCAAGGTACAAATCTCCGTCCTCCGTACGGACCCCAAATATAGTGAAGAATGACGTCTGACCAAAACTGACGGAGGTGAGCAGGAATCCGGTGGCAATCTTGACTCCCTCGTAGGTCTCCAAATCATTGATGCAGGTCTCAGGAATCGAGCCCCCTGATGGTCCGGCAAGGCCTCTTTGAACAGCAAGAAGGTCAGCCTGGGTAATCTCGGCACTGACTCCGAGCGAGTCCCTGATACCGCTGACAATGGTCAGAATGGCTATGATGAGTCCTACGCCAATGCCGACGCCCAAGGCAGTCATCAAGCTTCTGACTCGCCGCGCCCATATTGCCTTGGCTATCAGCGAAAGGAACATGCTAATGGTCACCTAAGAAAGTGGGGTGGGCTCCGTGTGACCCCACCCCACGATGACAATTGTATTATAGACTACTGGGATCTCAGGCCGAAGGCCCTGCCGTCTCAGGACGGCGTCGGCGCATCAACATAACTCCAACTATCACCAAGGCAACCGCTGCCAATCCTCCGCCAATGAGCCCGCCAATCAAGGCCCAGTTAGTGGGGCTTGACACTACAAGGCTTCCCGTCAATCCGTTCACATCTATACTGTAGGTTCCCGCCTTATTCTCTGTCACCGCGAAGCTTACTGTCTCTGAAGCTCCCGGCGATACATTGACGGTCTGGCTGTCTGCCTCTTCTCCGTTAATCTTCAACACCGCTTTGTAGGTACCCGGGACGATGCTGCTGTTGGCCACTTTAACGCTGATGTTTGCGGTTTTGCCGGTCTTGACCTTCACGGGATCGACAACCAAGTCTGTCACGGCAAAGGCTGTGTCCGAAGCCTTCAACGCGGTCAAAGCGAAGGTCGAAAGACCACCAGCAGAGACAGCCTCGAATACAGCGTAGTCCCCCTCGTAACCCTTGAAGGTTGTGGGCAGTACTTCCTCGACACCATCGCTCATGCGGAGGACGCGGATCTTGTCCACGCCGTAGGCGTCAGCCCAGTTTCGCCCTACCTTCATGGTGAGAGTGGCTGTGCCCACGTTACTCGCCGTGAGTCCGGTCTTGTCTACCCGTATCCCGTACGCTACTTCCAGAATGGTCGCCTTGCCGTCGCTGGCAACTATCTCAAAGGCCGAACTGACGTCCGTTGGCAATTCATCCAGCGCGGTTACCTGGATGTTGGCTCCATCCGGCGCATCCTTGATATCGACGTCTATCTTGACCGCGCACTTACCGATGTTGGCATTCAACTTGGTCATGTCGAAGACCTGTTCAGCTATGTGCACAGTATTCGTGCCTTCAGGTACGTTCTGCTGAATCAAGGGCGGCGGTTGCAGATACAGGACTCCAATCGAGACAACAGTGTTGTTGGGTCCCAAGGCGTAGGTGAAGCCCATGGCAGCTCGAAGAGGGATGAGACCAACCGTCAACAAAGTGTCTGCATTTCCCTGATCAGTATGCTGAGTGACTTTCCCTGAGCTGTCGCAGGTGTAGGCCCATTGGGTTTCGTTGTCCCAGTAGTAAGAGGTGTCATACGGAGTCGGCCCGGAATAACCCGTGTACTGACCGTCACCGTTTCTGTCGCAATGGTAAACTGTCCATCCCTTGCCGGCAGTCCCATGAGCGGTGGTTGTATCCGGGAAAGCTCCCATGTTGTTCGTAGGCGTTTGCACACCTTGTATGGCGGTCAGGCCGTTCTGCTGCATCATCAGGGTCACGGCATTCTGGACTTCCTGCAACTCCTGCCTTTGGGACTGTGTCACACCAAGGTTGACGAGGCCGGCAAGATCGAAGTAGTCTAGAGACATCTTCGTGTCCGGAAGCATGGACAGGACCCCTTTGTAGCTCTCAGACTCATCCAGCGAAGCTATCTTACCCTGGCTGGCATCGACGGCTGCCTTCAGAGCATCCGTGGTGCTACCGATGACCAGGTAATGAACACTCCCGACATCGAGGAACAGCCAGCCGGGCCTCTGCGCGGGGGCTCCACTCTGGCCCCACAAGGCCGCCGGAACCAGCTTGGCCTGAACTCCGCCAATCGTCACCGTGTCCCAGGCGAAATCCGGGCCGCCAGACTGGTGAACAGTCCCGTCGTCGTCACAGGTGTAGCTCCACACCGTGGAAGCATCCCAGTAGTATGACGTGTCATTTGGATACCCCGTATACACCCCATCGCCGTTTCTGTCGCACCGGTAGATGGTCCATCCTACGCCGGTGCTTCCGTGAGTCGTAGTGGTATCCGGGAAAGCCCCCATGTTGTTTGTGGGCGTCTGCACGCCCTGTATGGTGGTCAGGCTGTTTGCCTGCTTCATCTCGTTCACGGCATCCTGAACGGAATTGAGTTCCGCCTGCTGAGCACCTTTCTCAATGGCATCACGGATCTTGTCCAGGCTGGCGGCTATTGTTGTCGGATTCGCTACCTCAAACATCAGGAGTTGGTCAACCTGCTTCATGCTCCCGTTGTTGTCAGTACTGATTGGCAGAAGAGCATAGGAGTACTCGCCGGTCAATAGTCCGAGGACGCCAGCGTTGACATCAACGCCGCTATTGTTCTTGATCCAGGTGAGCAGGCTGTTCAAGCTGCTGATATCAGACATGGTCATGCCAGGCGGAAGAGCATCCGCCGGCACGTTATCAGTAATGGTTGCCCAGTTCTTCTGCAACTCACCCGATATTGCCGTCCAATTGGCATTGAGATCCTGTCCCGAATGGAACAAGAGAGAATCTTGCGGCACAAGAGTGGCGCTCCTCAGTTGGTCGGGACCTCCTGCGGTGGCTGTCGGCGTACCATCGGGGATAGGGTATGATGCAGTCAAGGTCAAGCCGCTGGCGGTGAACTGAACAGCAGCCGCGTAGTATGGCGGGAAGTAGCTTTTGCCAATGTCAATCCAGTTCTTCTGCTCTGCCGGTGCGGCAGCCTTGGCTTCGTCCCAGATATGTCCATAGTTGGCAAAGAGCATCCCCACCCGATCCGCGCGCAATGCAACCTGACCTGCCTTGAAATTGGCTGTCGAAGCCAGCGAATTGCCTCCATCCTTCATCAGGTCAATGGAGCGATTCAGGGCGCTCTGTGTATTTGAGATCAGGATGTACGTATCAGTGAACGCAAAGAACGCCGATTCAGTCGTAGTCCTGGGCTGAGAGCTGCTTTCATAGTAGTCTTTGACAATCACTATCTTCACGCCACGATAGGCGGTGGCCCCATCGAACTCTACGCCGCTCTTCCGCCAGTAGCTACCGTAGGTATACTCATAGTAGGAGTCTTTGATCTGCCAAGCCTTGAATTTCTCAAAGAAGGCATCCGAGGCAGACTCGTTCATGGTGCCAACCAAACATACGGCCTCTGTCTTTTCAGGAGGGGAGACGTTTTGCCAGCGAACTTGCGAGTCATCCCAGATAACCCCGGTCCAGGAGCCGCTAGCGCCACCATTTACAGCACTAACGACTTCGCCACTGGAGTTGAAAACATAAGTAGCTTTGAATGTCCCATCAACGAAGTTGGCAGGGTCGATACCGTTAGCGTTCAACTGGCCTGCACTGCCATTCCAGAAGAAATCGCTGCCGCTCGTGTCTGATAGTGTAGTCGTGCTGCCTTCAAACATGGCCCCGGCAACTGCTGTCATGGCGCTATGAAGCTCAGTGTTGGGCCCCTCAGTATAGTCTGGCCCAGGGATAGCATTGCGCACTCCCACTGCTACCTCCGGACCCAGCCAGGGGAAGACATCCTCTTCGACATTGATGCCACTGGAGTTGTCACTCTCGGTCATCGCCTTACCCCACTTGGCTTGGAGGTTCGGATTCTGCCACCACCTGTTGACGATCTTCCAGAAAGCATCTACCTGATCGTCAGTGGGATCGAGATTGACTGTCAAGTACACATCGGTGTCGGAGGCCAGGAACGCCGCCGTCCGTTCTCCCTCATGGCCAGTCACATCTACAGCAGGAGGCACTGCCGCAGGGGAACCAGCAAAGGGGAAGAACGAACCAAGCAGACTGGAAATGAGCACCAGCACCATGGGAAACTGTAGTAGGATAGAACTCATGACCGCTTACCCTCCTGTTCTGGATTGGCCTACACTGAACGTACAAGAAGCTGTCATCTGGATTCCCAGTGAGCAAGCCGTTGTCGTATCTGTTTATAGCACTCATGCACGAGAGCCGTCAAACTTATCTATTATGTAAAGTGTTCGGATACGTTATGCGATAGACGTTTCCACCGACCAATACATCAGACAAGAAGGACTAATGAAGCGCCATCTCCTCGTTGAAGAAGTCAGTTTACCTTTCAGCGCTGCCGGGGTCTTCAGCCTCTTTCACCATGAGCCGTTCGCCTTCTTTCTCGACAGCGGCATGGACCCTGCCAAGCTGGGGCGGTACTCCTTCATTGGGTATGATCCCTTCCTGGTGCTCAAGAGCCGCGGTGACGTGCTGACCCTGCTGAGCGGAGGATGCCAAGAGGAACAGAGAGGGAATCCATTTACATCCCTGCGTGAGTTGCTCGGACGATACAATCTGGAGCCGAGCGGGTCGCCCACCCCACTGCCCGGCGGAGCGGTGGGATACCTCAGCTACGATCTGTGCCACTTCATCGAGAAGGTGCCGGGCAAAGCCATTGACGACCTGCAGCTTCCGGAATGCTGCATCGGCTTCTACGATGTGGTCATCACCTTCGATCACCTGGAGCACAAGACTTATATTGCCTCCAGCGGCTTCCCTGAACAGGACGAAAGCCGGAGGATGAAGAAGGCCAGGGAGCGTCTGAAACAAGTCAAAGCTGTGCTGGAAGGCTATCGATGCGGCTTGCCTCGGCAGATGGCACTTGATGCGTTCAAGCAGTCCTCACCGGCGGACCTCTCCAGAATGGCCTTGCACTCCAACTTTACGCATGACGAGTACCTCCGCGCAGTAGAGACCGCCAGAAAATACATCACCTCCGGCGAGATCTACCAGGTCAACCTGTCCCAGAGATTTGAGGGAGAGCTGGCTACTCATCCGTTCGACCTTTACCGGAGGCTGCGATCCATCAATCCGGCGCCCTTCGCTGCCTATCTCAACCAGGACGAGGTGACTGTGCTCAGCGCCTCGCCGGAACGGTTCTTGAAACTGGACGGCGATCGAGTGGAGACCCGCCCCATGAAGGGCACGCGCCCGCGGGGGCGCTCGGCTATTGAAGACGAGGCGCTCTCCCGGGAGCTTCAAGACAGCATCAAGGACAGGGCCGAAAACGTCATGATCGTTGACCTGGAGAGAAACGACCTGGGCAAAGTCTGCCGCATCGGCACGGTTAACGTCAGCGAACTCTGCACGCTGGAGAAATACGCCACGGTGTTTCAGCTTACGTCTAGTGTCGAAGGACGGTTGGCTGACGGCAAGGATCGGATCAACCTGCTGGAGGCCTGCTTCCCCGGAGGTTCAATCACCGGCGCTCCGAAGATTCGGGCTATGGAGATAATCGACGAACTGGAGCCGACGCGGAGAAGCATCTACACCGGCTCCATCGGATACCTGAGTTTCAGCGGCGGGATGGACCTCAACATCGTCATCCGCACCATCCTGGTCAAAAACGACAAGGTATACTTACAGGCAGGCGGCGGCATCGTTTATGATTCTGAGCCGGAGGCGGAATACCAGGAGACGCTGCACAAGGCCGAAGCCCTGTTCCAGGCGCTGAACCTGTCACCGCACGCAGTTACTGAAATATGATGAGATAGCAAATGGAAGCGATCGTGTACTTCAACGGCTCACTGATGCCTCTTTCGCAGGCGCGCATCTCTCCTCTGGACTACGGCTTCCTGTACGGCTACGGCCTGTTCGAAACCATGCGGGCCTACAACGGGCATGTTTTCCGCTTGAACAAGCACCTGGTCAGGTTGGGGCGCTCAGCGCAGATTCTGGGCATTGATCTGGATAGCGTTCCGAGCCTGGAGAAAGCGGTGTATGGCACGCTGAGAGCCAATCAGCTTTCCGACGCCCGCATCTGGCTCACCGTGTCGGGTGGCGAAGAGGAGTCGATGGGATCGACACCGAAAGCGGGAGAACCCACTATTTTCATCACGGCCGGTAGTTATGTGCCTCCATCTGATGAGGACTACCACCGCGGATTCACTGCCATCGTGTCGCGCATTCGTCGGTGCAGCCGGTCACCCGGTTCAAGCCTGAAGTCGTTGAGCTACCTGGATATCCTGCTGGCCCGCCAGGAAGCCGCCGCGGCTGGTGTCGATCACGCCATCATGCTCAACGACGATGGACTGGTGGCCGAGGGCACAACAAGCAACATCTTCTACGCCAAGAGTGATAGACTATTCACACCTGCCGAGCACAGCGGAATCCTGCCGGGGGTCACCCGTGAGGTGGTGATCAGGGAAGCGGCACCTGCACTGGGCATTGAGGTCAAGGAGGTGGATGTCTCACCTGCCGATCTCCTCGAAGCAGACGAAGTCTTCTTGACCAACTCGATGTTCGAGATAATGCCCCTGACCGTCATCGCCAACAGGGGCATCAGCTCCGGTCGCCCCGGCCCTCTGACTCAGCGGTTGATGGAAGCATACAAGGCGTTGGTGGGGAAAAACATGATTGAACACGGGAGGACAGGTGAGCTATGAGTGTAGGACTGGTCTACGATCCCATCTATCTGGGGCACGACACTGGAGATCACGTGGAGAATGCCCGAAGGCTGGAGACGACGATGGGTCTGTTGGAGAGCAGCAAGATCAGGCGGCAGCTCGTCAGCATCACCCCCGCCCCCGCTCCGCTGGAGGACCTGCTGCTGGTGCATTCCGCCCAGCACATTACTCGGATCGACCGGAGCGGCCGTGATG
>CAYYWI010000032.1:0-1236 GCA_964475375.1 uncultured Dehalococcoidia bacterium | reverse complement strand
GGCTGGGGGCACGGTGTCGGCCTCTGCCAGATCGGAGCGGCCGTGATGGCGGGGGCTGGCTGGATGGCGATACCGTGATGTCTGCAGGCTCATACGAGGCTGCCATCTACGCCGCCGGAGGCACGGCCAAGGCCACAGAGATGGTCATTAAGGGGGAGGTCGAGAGTGCATTTGCTCTGGTCAGACCGCCCGGACATCATGCCACGCGGACTGACGCCATGGGCTTCTGCCTGTTCAACAACGTGGCCATTGCCGCCAGAAGAGCCACGCAGAAACACGGCCTGGACCGGGTTCTCATTGTAGATTTCGATGTACACCACGGCAACGGAACGCAGGACGCCTTCTATGATGATCCTGACGTGCTATACATCTCAACACATCAGTATCCGCTCTACCCCGGAACGGGCCGGGTGGAGGAGGCGGGCATAGCCAGCGGGCTCGGGCACACAGTGAATATCCCGCTGCCTCCATGGTCCGGCGACAGGGAGTACCTCCTGGCTTTTGAGCAAATCGTGGTTCCAGCGGCACGCCGCTTCCAGCCCGAGATCATCCTGATTTCAGCCGGGTACGATGCACACTGGGCTGACAACATATCCTCGATGCAGGTGACTGTGGGCGGATATGCCAGGATGGTAACGATATTGAAGCAGCTTGCCGCCGAGTTATGTCAAGGCCGCATGGTCTTCGCTCTGGAAGGCGGCTATCACCTTCAGGCACTGGCCTATTCCGTAAAGGCGACCTTCGAGGTGCTGCTGGGACTTCCGGCCGTTGATGATCCTCTGGGCGCGCCGCCGCAGAGTGGCAGCGCACTGGACATCGGCCCGCTGCTGCAACGGATCAAAGCCAACCACCACCTGGGATAGCCGCAGGCTAACAATGTTCGGGGAAAAAAGGATGTAACAATGCTGGATATTCAAACCGATGAGCCGTTTTCGCCTGAACAACAGGAACTCTGGGAAAGGGTCCAGGAGATCTGGCGACTCCTCCAGAAGAGAGACATCGCCGCAGTCAAAGCCGCCATTCACCCGCGGTACATCGGCTGGGAGGCTGGCAGTGTATTGCCTCATGACCGGGACTTCGCCCTGAAGGCAGCCGAGACCGACCCTCCCATAGTCAGCTTCCATTTGGCTCCGATGTGGGTGGAGGTCTATGATGGCGTCGTGGGCGTGGTCCTCTACACTTTTGAGGCCGACGTGGCAACACCGAAAGGCAAGACCGAGAAGGTGAGAGGGAAGT
>CAYYWI010000031.1:0-26737 GCA_964475375.1 uncultured Dehalococcoidia bacterium | reverse complement strand
GTGCCCATGACTTCGGCCTGGAATGAGGAGCTGGAGCCGGGTGATATCCTCGTGGTGGATATCTACAACGGCTGGTGCCATGCGGGATACTGGGATCACATGGCTCTGTATTCGGAGCATCCTTATCCCGGCGTGGTTGAGGCTACCTTCAATGGTGGGGTTATCTTCACACCCCTGTTTGAGTTCCTGGAGAGGGACTTGCCTGCGGAGGTCTCCGTGAGGAGGCTCAAAGACATTCCCGGTCGGGACGAGATCATACGAAAGGCAGTAGACTACGCGCTTGCCCAAGTCGGGAAGCCCTTTGACTATACTGCCGCTGCCACCCTGCCACTCAAGCTTAACAGTGGAAATCTGCACTGCTCTGAGGTCATCTGGAGATCCTACAAGGCAGCGGGGATCGACCTTGACAGTAATGATGGGCCGTGTGTGTATCCGGATGACATCTACTTCAGTCCGAAGCTGAGGTTTCCATGAGAATCGGCGTATTCGGCGGGACCTTTGATCCGATTCACTTCGGGCACCTGACCGTGGCCCGGTCTGTTCAGTCCACTCTTGGCTTGGCCAGGGTCGTTTTTGTCCCTGCCGGCCAGCCGTGGCTCAAGGCGGGCATGGAGGTGTCGCCGACAAAGGACCGGTTGGAGATGGTGCGGCTGGCGATCCGGCGGCGAAAGACCTTTGAACTATCCACTATCGAAGCTGACAAACCGGGACCTTCCTACACCGTGGACACGATGGAAACACTGCAGAGGCAATCCGGGCTGGAAGCCGAACTAATCTTCTTGCTGGGAAGTGACGCGCTGGTGGACCTTCCCAAGTGGAAGGAACCCCAGAGGCTTGTACGACTCTACCGGCTGGCGGCCTTCGCCCGGCCTGGATGGAAGCTCCCTGACTTGAAAGCTCTGGAGGAGGCCGTCCCCGGTGTGGCGGATCGTGTTATCTTCGTAGAGGTGCCGCAAGTTGATATCAGTGCCACAGAGATCCGGCGCCGAAGGGCGGAAGGCAGGTCCATCCGACGGATGGTGCCCCGGGCGGTTGAAGAATACATCCTGCAGCACAGGCTGTACGAATCCGGCGACCGGCAGTGAACTTGAAGCAGCCGTCGGTGGTCACTATAATCTACTCGCTGGCTCACCCAGCAAACGTCAGGCCATTTCAGACTGGAGGATGCATTGATGTTATCTAATGTGGATATCTGGCGTCGCATGAGAAAAGGCGACATAGTAATACGGCCACGCCCGGCCCGGAGCAGGGTCGGTGGAGCCTCCGTTGACCTGACACTGGCCAAGGAAATCAGGGTTTTCAATACCGTCAAGTGTGCCTTCATTGACTACCGTCTGATCAAGCAGGACCCTGACTACATTCCTGCCATAACCGATGAAATCAGGCTGGGCAAAGATGACCCCCTTATCCTGCATCCCGGTAAGGTTATGATCTGCTCCACGGTGGAGTGGGTTGAGATACCGAACGATCTGTGCGGAGAGCTTCAAGGCAGAAGCAGCCTGGCGCGGATCGGCATATTGCCTCACACAGCGGGCAAGATAGATCCCGGCTGGAAAGGCCGGCTGACCTTGGAAGTGGCCAATGTCAGTGAACTGCCGGTAGCTCTTTATCCGGGCGTGCCGATCTGCCAGATACTGTTCCATGAATTGAGTTCACCTGCCGATCTGTCATACAGTGAAGCAACCTCCAAGTTCCAGGGACAGTGCGGACCGCGAGTTGTTTAGATGGTGAGCAGCGGTGGTATGCAGTCACTGAGAGTAAAGCTGGTTCAGCCGGGGGCGAAAGCGCCTGCGAAGATGACAGCCGGTAGCGCCGGTTTTGATCTGTATTCGGCTGAGAACCTGGAAGTGCCGCCCACGCACTGCCAGGCGGATGGTCGAGCTGAAGTAGGAAGAGCCCTGGTCTCCACGGGCATTGTAATAGAGCTGCCGCCGGGAACAGTTGGCCGTGTAGGATCGAGGTCGGGGCTATCGGTAAAGGCCAACATAGAGGTGGGGGCCGGCTGGATTGACAGCGACTACCGGGGCACCGTCATGGTTGAATTGAAGAACCTGAGCTCGAAACCGTACAAGATCAATCAGGGGGATCGTATAGCGCAACTGGTGATCTTGCCGGTGGTGGGCGTCGATGTCAATGTGGTGACTGATGTGAAGGAGACCGGCAGGGGAGCAGGCGGCTTCGGGTCGACTGGATCCTGAACAACCAGGGACGCAGGATCTGATGGATAAGAACTGCATGCAAGTCACTAATATCGAGGCCAGGGACTTGCCTGAGGCTTGGTTCCTTTGTCTTCGAGCGGCATTGTCTCATGGCTACGAATACAAGATAGACCGCGGCAGCTTCCAGGGGCAGCGCCGAAGAGAGCTCGACCTGGTTGTTGTTCAAATACGTGAGCCGAGCATCAGGCCCCTGGTGCCCGACGTCCCTCAGGGCGTGCCGCCGCCGACGACCATGGAATACGTGGAATCCTATCTACCGTACTTGATGACGTCGTTCAAGGCGGAGAATGAACAGTACACCTACGGTGAGGACCTGGAACCCCAGATGGTGGAAGTCATCCGCATGTACCGGGAGAGTGGCCCGAACACGAACCAGGCATACATGGCGGTGGGCAGCCGAGAGTCGATCCACCTTGAAGACCCGCCGTGCCTGAGAGGCATCCACACCAGAGTCCGCTATGGCCGTTTTCATTTTGTAGTGTATTTTCGATCCTGGGACCTCTGGGGGGGATTTCCGTCCAATCTGGCGGCGCTCCAACTCATGAAGGAGTACATGGCCGCTGAGATTGGAGTGCCTGATGGCGAGTTGATCTGTCTCAGCAGCGGGCTGCATCTCTACGAGCATGCCTGGGAATGGGCAAAAATGGCGGCCCGCATCTAGTCGCCTCGCTTGCCCGGAAAGTATCCAAGACCCCACCCGGATCCTCGCACCTCAGACATTAGCGTCAGTCACAAATTACGTTTGACTTGAATTATTTTCGTGCCCTATAATTTCGGCACCTATCGACAATTCTCAAGTGAAAGGGGGGCAAACCATGGCTGTTTTTGAAGGCAGAACGCTGGAAATCGACCTCAGCAATCACAAGATCTCGAAGGGCACGCTAGACAAGGATATCCTGCGCAAATTCATCGGTGGGAGCGGATTGGGGGCCAAGCTGATATTCGACCGGGTTGACCCCAAAGTCGATCCTCTGTCTCCCAAGAATCCGCTCTTTATACTAACCGGGCCTCTGAGCGGCAACAGCCTCCCGGGTGGCTCGCGCTTTGCCGCGTGCGGCAAGTCGCCATTAACCAATGTTTTTGGAGAGGCCAACTGCGGGGGGGATTTCGCCAGCGAGTTCAGGATGGCCGGCTGGGATGAGATTATCTTCTCTGGAGCTTCAGACAAGCCGGTCTACCTTCTCATCCAGGATGACAAGGTGGATCTCAAAGACGCCTCTGACTTGTGGGGCAAGGGCAACTTCGAAGTACACCGCATTCTCAAGGAACGTCACGGGGGCAGGAAGCCCAAGGTGGTAGCCATCGGACAGGGTGGCGAGAAGATGGTGAGATTCGCCGCAATCTGCAACGGGGAGAAGGACTTCGCCGCCCGCTGCGGTTTGGGCGCTCTGATGGGATCGAAGAAAGTGAAGGCCGTCGTGGCCATCGGCAGCGGCAAGGTACCCTTGGCGGAGCCTGAGAAGTTCGCGGAAAGGCGCAAGATCGCCATCCAGAAGGCGAAGGAAAACATAGTGACCATGGTGCTCGGCATGAGCGGCACTGTCGCCGCTGTTGAAGTGAGCATGGTTACCGGAGATATCCCGGGCAAGAACTGGACCATAGTGGGCAACCCCGGTGCCGGCAAGATCGGTGGTGTGGTCGAGAACAGTCCCCCCTTCTTGGGCGGCACGGAATCCTGCCACGGCTGCGTGGTTGGCTGCAAGCGCGTCATGGACATCAAGGAGGGCCCGTTCAAGGGATTCAAAGGTCCCGGGCCGGAATATGAAGGAGTCGGCGCCCTGGGCAGCAACCTGCTGATAGAGGACATGGGCGCGGTCATCAAGATGAACGAGATGTGCAACGATTACGGCCTGGATGTCATCTCCTGCGGCGGAACAATTGCCTGGGCCATGGAGTGCTTCGAGAAGGGCATCCTCAAGGCCAAGGATCTCGATGGCATCGAGCTGAAATGGGGAGATGCTGACGCTGCCATGAAGATGATCAACAAGATAGCCAAGAGGGAAGGCATCGGGGATTTGCTGGCTGAGGGCTCCAAGCGAGCGGCACAAAAAATCGGCCTGGGATCGACCGATTTCGTAGTAGAGGTCAAAGGCATGGAGGTCCCCATGCATGATCCCAGGGCGCTCCATGGGCTGGCGCTTTCCTATGCCACGGGTCCTCGGGGTGCCTGCCATACCAGCGACCCGATGTAAGGGGTGGGGAGTCGCGGTCAAGGGGGGGCAGGACTACGGAGCGATATACAATTCTGCCATACTCTGCTACATGGTGACGGGCGCCATCAATGCGGAAGACCTGACAAACCTCATGGTCACGTCGAGCGGGTTCGACTACTCTTTCCCGGAGTTGGCAGAGTGTGGCGAGCGGATATGGCACATGAAGCGCGGCATCAACAACCTCATGGGGATGACGAACAAGGATGACAGGCTACCGGTGCGGATGCTTACGGCTGCCGCGGAAGGCGGAGCGGCCGGGTCAGTGCCGGACATGAAAACGCTCCTGGAGGAATTCTACCCGGCCAGGGGGCTTGCCCCTGACGGACGCTCGACCCAGGAGACACTGGCCAGACTAGGACTCAATGACTTAGTGGCCAGGCTGTACAAGTAGTGCGAGTTTAGAGTAGTGGCCCCTCGCCCGAGGCGAGGGGCCACTGAACCCTCGGCAAGCCGGTTGCCGGAGTGCAGAGCGTTTCGAGAAGACAATGTCAATAGTGAGTGGTCAGATGAAAGTGAAGGTCAAGCTGTCACATCTGCTGCGTCAGTTCAGCGAGCTTCAGCAAGAACCCGAGGTGTTCGAGGTGGCAGGGGCCAACCCGTTGGAGTGTCTGCGGCTCATGGTGGAGCGGTATCCCAAGATGAGGAAGTGGGTCTATGACAAAGAGGGGAAGCTCTTGGGATTGATGCAGTTCTTCGTTAACGGTGAGAAGCTCCTCATGAGCGAGTACTCGAAGCCATTGAAGGACGGCGACGAGCTGTATGTCTTCTTCGCCATCGGTGGAGGGTGAAATGAAGAAGAGAAAAGGGTGCCTCACGAAGGGCACCCTTGAATCTCAATACAGCCGCTTGTTCTCACCAGACGGCGCAAGCTGCCTTGTGGTCACAAAAATAGCCTAGCCGGTCTTGAAGACGGAGACGGACCGCTCCATTTCCTCAGACATGTCAGCCAGGGATTGTGCAGCAGCGAGGGTCTCCTCCAGTTGGGCTGACATCTCCTCTATCGAAGCTGATACTTCCTGGGCTGCGGCGCTGTTCTCCTCCGCGATGCTGGTTGTGCTGCCGACGGAACCGGAGACCGCCTTGGAGTTATTGGTCATCTGTTCAGTGGTTACGGCGTTTTCTTCCACTACTTGATTGATTTGTTCAATGGCCTCGACCACGTGAGTGCTGAGGTTGCTGAGCTGCCTCGCGACGTTGGATATGCACTCGACCTGCTTGCTCACGCTCTGGGATTTTTCCAGAATGGCATCCAGAGATGCGCCGGCATCGGCGGCGATCACGTAGCCGCTCTCGACATTCTTGCTTCCCTGTTGCATGGCGTCTACCGCTTCATGAACGCTTGCCTGTATCGCACCCACCAGGGTCGCAATCTCCTTGGTAGCGACAGAGGAGCGCTCTGCCAACTTTCTGACCTCGTCTGCAACAACGGCGAAGCCCCTCCCCTGCTCGCCGGCACGAGCTGCCTCGATAGCAGCGTTGAGTGCAAGGAGGTTAGTCTGGGCGGCAATGTCGTCGATGGTGGCCACGATTTTGCCGATCTCCGCAGACCTCCCGCCAAGATCGCTCACTTTTTTCGATACCAGGTCCATGGCCTTCTTTATCTTGGCCATGCCCTCCACGGTTTCATGGGTCCTGCGTGCACCATCGGCTGCAGAGGCGGCTGTAACTCCCCAGGCCTCGGAGCCTGCCTGTGCATTGGCTGACACTTCAGATATAGCGGCTGACACCTCTTTCACAGTGGCTGTAGCTTTGTACACAGCTTCGGCCTGCGCTTGAGCACCGAGGGCAATCTGGTCGATGGCCTTTATCATCTGGTCCATACTCTGAGCGGTGAGTTGGAGTGAGGAAGACTGCTCGTTGGCACCCTTTGCCACATTCTGGATGGTGGCGGTTATCTGTTGAGTAGCTTTGGCGGTTTGCTCCGAAGCTGTGGACAGTTGCCTGCTGGCCATGGCCACATTTGCAGCCGCACCCTTCACCTTTCCGATCAGCTCGCGCTGCCTGGCAATCAGCCTGGCATGAGCGTGACCGAGCACATCTTTCTCCGATCTGGGGTTAACGTGTGTGGTGAGATCACCATCTGCCACGCTGGTGGTAACAGCGGCCATTTCCTTCATGTAGTCGATCACCTTCGAGTAGGCCGCCGCCAGGGTGCCCACCTCGTCGTTCGATCTCATTTCAATCTCCTGGTTCACGTCGCCTTGCGCCAGGGCTTCAGAGGTCCTGGCCAGAAACGCCAGAGGCTTGCCGATTGTAGCCCGGGTGACAAGCCAGAACATCAACAAACACAGGACGAATATCCCGCCAAGCGTCCAGCCCAGCGCATCCCTCCAGTCTCTGTAATCAGCGATTATGTCCTCCCTGGCAAGTCCGGCGGTGCCCACTACCCATCCCCACGGCTCGAAGGCTTTGACATAGGACAACTTGGTCACCTGTCGATTGCTGCCGTTTGTGTCCGGCCAGCGGTATGTGAATGATCCCTCTCCTTCGCGTTGGCTCAGGTCAACAGCCTCTCGGAAAATGAAATTACCCCTGTCGTCTGTGAAGTTGCTGACAGAGGTGTTCACCAAGTTCGGACTCTCTTTATCCAGAAGCAGAACCGGGCGGCTGTCGATAATCCAGAAGGAACCATCAGTATCTCCTGTGTCCCAACGGAGCCCGCTTACTGCCAGAAGCGCATTAGCCTGAGCTTCGCTTGTTGATACCAGCCCTGATGTCTCCAGTCCGTAGATGTAATTAACCGTGCCCCAGGCGAGCTCCACGGCATTCTTGGTTCTTATCTCAGCATCCTGCATCTTGTCTGCCTGGAACTTGGGCAGAGCCCAGTATGACCAGAAGATGCCAAAGGCGGTTATGATGACTAAGCACACCAGCAGCATCTTGGGCAGGATGCCGATTTTGATCCTCCTACGCCAGGTTTCGAGCATGTTCACTGGTCCTCCTTCCATGGGCCTTTTGTGATGTCATCGGTCCAAGTTCATCAGAGTTGACCATTGATCTCGTGCGCATTGGTATTGTAGCTCAGTTAGATCACGCATTTGTCTCACTATATTGATGTGGCTTATCAGAAGTCTCTCATAGATAACGATCTTGATAGAGAGACAATGTGGCGGACGGTGAATCGCAACATGGGGGCTGTTGCGGTGCTGACCGGCGCTGCTTCATCGCGCCGTCCTGCCGGATTCTTGAACGCCTGTGGCGCTGTCTGTGCCCCGGTCTCAACTGAACAAGACTGTGCCTATCTGGCCCATGTCGGTCAGGCACTGCGTCCAGGTCCTGCCATTCGACAGCCCTCCGTCAACGACCAGATTGGCGCCATTCACAAAGCTGGAGTCATCGCCGGCCAGCCACAGTGCCGCCTTGGCAATATCTTCGGGCAGGCCTGCCCGCCGGATTGACTGGAGAGTGGCGAAGTGAGCCTTAACCGCCTCACGCCTCTTGTCGTACGCTTCCCGGGTGAGCCCTGCCGCTTTCTGGAAAGCGCCGGTGACTATGAACCCCGGCGAGATACAGTTGACCCTGATATTGCTCTCACCCAACTCCATGGCAGCCATGCGGGTCAGTTGAATTATCCCGGCCTTCGCCGCAGCATAGCTGTGGTCGGAGTCACCGGTATGAAAGCCGGACGTGCTGGCGGTGCTGATGATGCTGCCGGAGCCCTGGGATTTCATAACCGGAGCAGCGTACTTGATGCCGATGAACGTGGCCCGGAGAAGGAGCGCAATGGTCTTGTCGAAAGCATCCACCGGGACATCCTGGATCGGAGCGAATATGCCGGCGGCGCCGGCATTGTTGTAGAGGCAGTCCAGCCGCCCGAACTCCCGAACCGCCAGATCGATGGCTGCCTTGATGTCGGCCTCACGAGTCACATCTGTGTGAGTGTAAACAGCCTTCTTGCCCAGTTCTCTGGCGACGGTGCGACCCTTCTCATCATCGATGTCTGCCAGGACAACGCACGCGCCTTCCTGAATGAAAAGTCTGGCCGAAGCCTCACCGATGCCGTCAGCAGCCCCTGTGATAACGGCAGCCTTGCCATCAAGTTTGGCCACTTCTTGTCCCCCCTTTTAACTATCTGAAGCGGGGCGACCTCCCCGCTCCTCTTATCCTTTAGCGCCTGAAAATGCCTCCAGGCCGTCTGCGTCTGTGGTCATTGTACCATCGATCAGCATTTCGGCAATGTCATCGTCGGACATCCCAAGGAGCTCCTTGTAGACGTAGGTGTTGTGCTCCCCCAAGCAAGGTGCGGGCCTCTGCATCTCACAAGGTGTCTTGGACAGCCTGTAGGCCGGAGCATTGTACGAATGCGGCCCGATCTCCGGATGATTCAGCACGCGGTAGTGCTGGCGATGCTTGAGCTGCGGGTCCTGCAGCATCTCCTGGCCTCGCTGAACTGCGCCTGCAGGTACACCCGCTTCCTGCAGCATGGTCATGACCTGTTCCGCCGGGAAATCCTTAGTCCAGTCACCGATCAGCTTGTCGAGCTCGTCCTCATTCTGTTTTCTGGAAAGAAGTGTGGCGAACCTGGCATCCACGGCCAACCCCGGATTGCCCATCACTTCACAGAACCACTGCCACTGTTCCTCGTCTTTCACGGCGATAGCCACAAACCGGCCTTCGCGGCAGGGATAGATGCCATGGGGGCACATGTATCGGTCACGGTTTCCCATGCGGCTGATCACGTTGCCGTTCACCATGGAGTCCAGCAGGTGCGGGGCTATGACGTTGAGGCCGGCTTCATATTGCGACTGATCTATGTACATCCCCTTGCCTGTCTGTCGCCTCCAGGCCAGAGCGCCGATGATGGCAACCAGCGCATACCAGGGAGCGACATAATCCGTATATGGCGTCAGCGGAAGTGTCGGATCGCTGTCGGGCCATCCCGTTGTGTGGCAGATGCCCAGCAGTCCATTGGTCTGGAAACCCAGCCCCATAAAGCCGCTGTGGGGCCCCCACTGGCCCATCTGGCTGGTGCTGCAGTAGACCAAAGTGGGATTCAGTTTGCGACAGCTCTCGTAGTCCAGCCCCATGTCCGCCATCGAACCCGGCATCATGCTCTCGGTCAGCACATCCGCCCAGGCCACCAGCTTTCTGGCAACCTCCTTGCCCCTGTCGGTGCGGAGGTTTAAGCTCACGCTGTACTTGCCGGCGTTGAATGCGGCAAAATAAGCGCTGCGGTTCCAACCGCTCTTCCCATCCTTGAAAGGGCTAGCCATTCTGGTCATGTCCGGGCGGCGGTGACTTTCTACCCTGACTACGGTGGCCCCATGATCAGCCAACTCCCTGCCGATTTGCGGCCCGGCCGCCACCCAGCTGAAGTCGGCAACCTTTATTCCTTGAAATACCTGCTTTGCCATCCTTCTCTCCCTTCAGGTCGATCACTTTCGGTAGGATCAGATTACGTTCTGTGCCTTCAAAGCGGCGAGCTGTTCCGCAGACAAACCCAACTCACCCTCGTAGATTTCCCTGTTGTGCTCGCCTATCAGAGGCGCGCGGCACTGCATCTTCCAGGGAGCCTCGGTCATCTTCAGAGGTGCGCCGGGATAGATGAGGTCTTCGCCCAGCTCGGGATGAGGCACTTTCTGCCAGAATCCCCTGGCCTCCAGATGAGGGTTGCGGCTTATGTCTGCTGTGGTACTGCAGGGAGCCAGCATGATACCCCTCTTCAGTGCTTCCTCAAAAAGTTCAGCCTTGGTCTTCGTCATCAGGAATGGCAAGAGCGCCCCCTGCACCTTGTCCACCGTCTGCTGGGAGACCTTCATGGCATCCCAACCGGTGGAAGAGAAGTCGAAGTCCTTCACTTCCTGGGCCATGCCCTCCTCATTGGCCCACTCCACGAGGGCTTTGGTTGATCTGGCAAAACCCTGGTGCCCGCCTGACCAGGCCACCACAATGTGGCCATCCTTGCAGGGAAGGAGATAGCGCATGAAGAGTATGCCGTACGGCTCAGGCCTGGGGACTATGAAGAAGGGCCCCGTGCCAATGATGTTCATCTTCATCAGATCGTACATCTCGGCGGCGATTCCCACACTGAGCACCACGGCCTCTTGTATCGAAACGTCAACGTGCTGCCCCTCACCGGTAAGAACTCGATGATAGTGAGCCACCATCGAACCCACAGAAGCGTGCATGCCTGCCTGGGCATAAGCCTGCGGTGTGCAACTCATGCGAACCGGCGGGCGGCCGAACTCGCCCATGATGCTCGCCGGCCCTCCCATCGCCACCCCGATCAGGTCAGTGGCCTCGTAACGGCTGTAGGGCCCTGTCTGGCCGAAGGGGGTGATCGAGGTGAGGATGATGTCAGGCTTGATCTTCTCCAGCTCCGAATAGCCCAACTCCAGGCTTTCCAGGTAGCCCGGGTCATAGGATTCCAGCACGAAATCTGCTGTCTTGACCAGCCTTCTGAATATCTCCCGACCGTCGGAGGTCTCCAGGTTCAGGGTGATACCGCGCTTGCTGGTGTTGAAGGCGAACCAGGACAAGCTCTTCTGTGGGTCAGGATCGTTCTTGTAGAAAGGGCCGATGCTGCGGGCAGTGCTGCCGCCAGGCGGCTCAATCTTTATGACCTCGGCGCCGAAGTCGCCCAAGATCTTTCCGCACAGATCGCCCTTCTCATCGGTCATGTCCAGAACCCTGAGATTGCCGAGCAGGCCGGCTCTGTTTTTCAAGTGGCACCTCCGTGTCCATTATATAGGCTTGGCTTGTGGGATTGGAAAGGCAACGAATGAAGTCACCTAAGACTGGAAATGTCTGCGCCCGAGCCAAGAACTATCCCAACTCGATTCTAGCCGGGTGAAGAGATGGTGTATGTCCGGTACACCCCTGCGTGCTTTGTCGGGTAAACTCCCTACAGACTGCTCGCCGCCAAGCCTGTCCGAGATGATCTGGTACAATGATGAAAGGCAGATGGTTTCCAGACGGGTTGCTCAGGCATCCAAAGCGGCGACAGACGAGAACGTCAGACCGGGAAGCTATGCCATCAGCAGAGCAGCCAGGCTGTGCCTGGTGGTTATTGGCACCCTCTTCCTGTCGCTGGCGATCGCCGGGGTGTTACTGCCGTTGCTGCCTACCACACCCTTCCTGCTGCTGGCTGCTGCCTGCTACGCCAGAAGCTCAACGAAGTTCTACCGCTGGCTCATGACCAACCGGGTGTTTGGGTCCTACATCAGGAACTATGTGGAGCGGAGAGGGGTTCCGCTCAGAGTGAAGGTGCTCTCCATTCTGCTGCTGTGGACAACCATAGGCTGTTCGGCGGTTTTCGCCGTCGATGCCCTCTGGGCAAGGGTTCTGCTCGGTGTGGTTGCCATCGGAGTCACCTTCCACATCCTCTCCCTTCGCACGCTGGCCCGCTAAAGCAGGTCGCGCCTCGCCTCACGATTTCGAGATGGCGATCCGTCGAGTGATCACGGTGACAAGCGACCGCAGACTGTCCGGGGTTTGATCTCAATCACCGCTGCCATTGATTCCTCGCCTGTGGAGTGGGCTGAAGCTGTGATGGGAATCGGTGATGTGCGAAAGGGTGCGGCGTGATGCATCGGTGAATGGAACGGTGCCTGCGGTGATGCAGATGTGAGGACATGGCCCCATACTGGGCAGGACATCTGCGTCGTTTTCCGTGCGATGGAGGCATTACCGTATAGCAGCGATTGAGAGTCCGCGAGAATTTCGGGGGAAAGGATGAAATGGAAATAGATGAGCTTCTGAAAACAATGGTGGATAAGGGCGCTTCAGATCTGCACCTGACGGTCCCCAGTCCGCCCATCCTGCGCATCGATGGTTCCCTGGTGCCGATGGCGGACATGCCGCCGCTGGAGTCTGCCGACATGACCAAGCTCTTCAAGCAGGTCACCATGACCAAGCAGAGGACGGCCTTCAAGAAGGAAAAGGAGCTGGACTTTGCCTACAGCGTTGAAGGTCTGGCTCGATTCCGGGTCAATGCCATGTATCAGAGGGGTTCGGTAAGCTTGGCCTTCAGGCGGGTGCTGGTGGACGTCCCTTCGATCGATGGAATGGGGCTACCTATGATCCTGAAGGATGTCATTCTCCGGCCCAGAGGGTTGATCCTGGTCACCGGACCGGCCAACAGCGGGAAGTCCACGACCATGGCCGCTATGATCAGGCACCTCAACGAGAACGCCGGCAAGAATGTCATCACCATCGAAGACCCGATTGAATATCTCTTTCCCAACAACAAGTGCATCATCCGTCAGCGTGACCTGGGAGACGACACTCTCTCTTTCCACGCTGCCCTGGTCCACGCTCTCCGCCATGATCCGGATGTGGTCATCATCGGAGAGATGCGGGACCTGGATACGATAAGCACGGCCATGACGGCAGCGGAGACCGGCCACCTGGTGCTGGGCACGCTGCATACCGTCGATGCCGCCCAATCAATCGACCGCATCATCGACATGTATCCGTACGGCCAGCAACAACAGGTCAGGCTGCAACTTTCCCAGGTGATCGAGGCGGTTGTGTCGCAGACACTCCTGCCGCGCATCGGCGGAGGGCGGGTGGCCGCCGTGGAGATCATGCTGGCCAACAACGTCATCCGGCGGCTTATCCGTGATCACAAGATATTCGAAATACCGCCCAACATCGAGATGGGCAGCAAAGAAGGCATGCAGACGCTGGAAATGGCCATGACGGACCTGGTGAAGAAAGGTATTGTCTCTCAGGAAGTCGCCATGGCAAAGACCAGCAATCCGGCCAGGCTGAACGAACTGCTGTATCGGGCTGGAGCCGGCGGGACCTCGGACCCCAACGCCAACAAGGGTCGCATGGTGGGGATGGGAATAAGGTAGCTCATCACCCGGCAGGCGGTTTGGACCCCCGAACCGCAATAAAAAGAGAACTCGGGCGCAAGCATGCTTGCGCCCGCATCGCATATCTCGTCCTCGACTTGGGAGAAGCCGTTCCGGCGCTACTTCGGCGGGAAGCGAACCGCGCCATCCAGACGGATCGTATCTCCGTTCAAGAAGGCATTCTCTACGATGTGCTGGACCAGCATGGCGAACTCGTCTGCTTTGCCGAAACGCTTGGGGAACGGGATGTGCTGGGTGATGCCGTCCTTCATTTCCTTCGGCATGAGCGCCGTTAGCGGAGTGTCGAACGTCCCTGGGGCGATGGTGCAGCACCGGATACCGGGACGAGCCAGGTCTCTGGCAATGGCCAGGGTCATTCCTACCACCCCCGCCTTCGAGGCTGCATAGGCCAGTTGCCCCATCTGCGGCTCGAGGGCGGCTACAGATGCAACCATGACGATCACCCCGCGCTCGCCGTCCTCGTTGGGCTGGTTGCTCTGCATGTGGAACGCTGCCCAGCGGGTGCAGTCGAAGGTGCCGATCAGGTTCAATTCGATGATCTTCTTGAAGGCATCCATGTCATGCGGGCCGTTCTTGTCCGCGATCTTCCCCACCCATCCGCTTCCGGCACAATTCACCAGGATGTGAATGGCTCCGAAGGTTTTGAGAGCCAACTCGACCCCGGCCTTCACCGTCTCTGTCTTGGTCACATCGACTTCAGCGAAGGCGGCCCTGGTCCCCAACTGCTTACAGAGGTCCTCTCCGTTTTTGCGGTTGAAGTCGGCGATCATCACGTTTGCTCCGGCAGCATGAAGGCGCTTGGTGGTGGCTTCTCCCAGCCCGCTAGCGCCTCCGGTCACGAATGCGGTCTTTCCCGAAATGTTCATCCAGTTCCTCCTGACTGTTTTCAATGATTGAGTCCAGAGAATATGATACCGGAAAGGTGTGGTTTGGGGATAGGGCGGGGGAACAGGCACGGCTTTCTTGACGTCCCTGACCAGTGGGTATACAATCCAGCCACTTGCAGGATTGATGCATACGATGCTGTTTGTCGATCTCCCTTCGATCCCAGTAGATGGCCGGAGACGGCGGTATTCCACGTGGAGGTCATGATGTGGGGAGTCGTCCCTATATCCAAAGCCCTGTAACACACCTTTCCACCCTGTTCCTGAACAACCAGGATGACCCAAAGGTCCTCGCAGCCCTGTTGGAGGAACTCCAGCACCGGAACGGACGGGAATCCAAAGTCCTTAGGAACAAGGTGAGTAGTCGCCTGAGGAAGATCGGAGCATGCGAACGTCCTCGAATTTCACCATTGCAGGCTGACCATGAAGAGACCACGAATGTTGGTGGGCCTCCAACGAACGTAGTGGGGAAGGTCCGGGATAGAACAGACATCTCTGCAGACATCGGCGCTGGTCGTCTGAACGAAATGGGAGACAATATGCCCGATCCGGATCCCGCTCCAGGGAAAGCTGACGACCGAGATTCCAGGCCTGTGTCTTTGGAGGAGAGGTGGAAGGTCACAGGCCGGCTGCTTGCGGATCTGCGCATAAGACTCCTCGATCTAAAGAACAACAATCGACTTCTGAATTTTCCGTTCTCGGAGAGGTCACGCACCCATGTGCGCATAATTGACGAGCTTCCCGACCAGTTGCACGAGAGGATCAAGGACGGCAAGGCGTTCATTTTTGCCGCCCTACCCGGAATCGGGCAGAAGGGTGACGACGAGGAGACCGAGGAGTTTCAGCTAGCGCTGGAGGCTGCTCGCATTTCAGATCAGGCGTACCTTCGGCAACTTGATGAGTTGGGGGAGAAGGAGGACATTACCTCTGCAGCGGGTCAGAGAGTCGAGAAGGCGTTGAGGGATCGCGTCCGCCAGAAGTTGGGTATGAACCCTCGATCCTCACGTGAGACGGTGTCCGCTGCCGAGTATGCAAGAAGAATCGGACTCAATCCTTCGTATGACCTCCCAACGCCTGATCCATCTGGAAAGAGGGCTGAAAAGCACGAAGATGACAGAATACAGACGCTATTGTTTCCCGATCAGATGGAGCGCAAGTTGTCTGGTCTACGAGACCAAACACAGACCGGACTCCATGAGATGGGCATCAATACGCTATTCTGTGCCTTTGGGTTCCTGGAATGGTATGAGTCCACTGACAGCGAAAAGGCGTTTCTAGCGCCACTGCTGCTTCATCCCCTTCAGATGGAGCGAGAGCTCGTACGGCAGGTCTATCGATACTCCATGCAGAGCACAGGAGAACCGACCGAGATCAACCTGACGCTCAGGGAACGGATTCGCCGAGACTTCGCCTTGGAGGTCCCGGATTTTCAGGAGGACGACTCGCCGGAGACGTACTTCAAGAAGGTCCAAGACATGATTGAAGAAATGCCGCGCTGGCGGGTACGGCGCTTTGTCACAGTTGGGCTCTTCCACTTCGCACGTCTGGTGATGTATCACGACCTCGAACCCAAGCGATGGCTTCCCGAGCGTCCACTCAACCACCATGACGTCCTGTTAGACCTGTTGGGTGGCAGCGAATCTTGTGCTGACGGCCTTGTAACAGAGTACAGCTCCGACGACCCACAAATGTCCAAAGTGGCACCGACGCTTATTACGGATGCTGACTCGTCTCAATTCTCAGCTATTGTAGATGTCATGTCAGGGAAGAATGTGGCGATCAAGGGGCCGCCAGGAACCGGCAAGTCCCAGACGATAACCAACATCATCGCTGCAGCCCTCAATTCGGATATGCGCGTGCTCTTCTTGGCTGAGAAGATGGCCGCTCTCGAAGTCGTGAAGAAACGCCTTGATGACGCTGGTCTAGGGGACTTCTGCCTTGAATTGCATTCGACCAAGGCCCGAAAGTCAGAAGTACTCGCATCTCTCAGCAAGCGCCTGTATTCGACTGGCTTCACAGATGCACCGACGCTGGGCGCTGCGCTGGACGAGCACAAGAGGTTGAGGGAGCAGCTGGAGGCGTATGCCAACCGCGTGAATCAACAATACGGCAAGACAGGCAAGACCATTCAGGAGCTACTGTGGGCTGAACAGGCGAACTGTCTTTCCTCTGAGGGTCTGACGTTGCCTGCTTCTCTTGATCGTCTGTACAACGCCGCCGCATTGGAGATGAATGAATACGATCGACAGCGAGCCCATTCCAAGCTGATGGCGCTGGAGAGCGGCAGCAGACCTAGTGATGTCGTGCGAAGTGATTGAGAATCACCCGTGGTTCGGCTGTCGTGCGTCGGACATGTCTGTCTACGAACAGGGGGACTTGAAACTTGCTATGCAGGCATGGCACGAGGTTCTGATCGAAATGCACGTTGAAGCCAAAGACCTCCTCAGTCTCTTCAAGGCGGACAGCCAGTTGACTATCGACGCCGCTCGCATTGCTGCCAGCAAACTCAGTACGAACTTGCCGGAGCACCGGCCTGACGTTGCCCCGAGATTACTTGCCAATCTGAAAGACTCTCCCACAATCGAGGCAGTGGTCAGTTTTGTTGGCCATTGTCGTCGGTATCAAGGTTTGTCTGCCGAGCTAAGATCCGTCTTTGACGGCGATTCCCTTCTTGGAACTGGTATTCGAGAGGAACTCAGTGCCTTGGTAGATTCCCTTGCCGTCATGCCTCACGGGGTGCGATCGTTTGGACCTGAGGTCGGTCACCTGAAATCGCAAGCAGAGTCCATGCACAAGTTCGCAGCGTCGTGCCGCCATGTTGCCGAGCGAGTGCGTCACCTCAGCAAGGTCCTGCATCTTGAGGGGCCACCAACCGTGACAAACGCGATCAGGATGCTTGGGGCATCGGACGTCCTGAGGTCGACACCGCGTAACGCACTTCTCAGGCGCCGTGCACCATTACTCGAAGAACAGTCACACGACACGTTGGAGAGAGGCGCGCAACAAGCCAAGGTCCTCATCTCGAAACGAACGGACCTAGAGATCAGGTTTGTCATCAAAGTGGACAGCGATCCCGAGAGCTTCCGCCGGAGTGCTCTAGTGATCCGAACTGCTGGATGGCTGGGGAGGCGTGGCAAGCAGTACAAGGAAGCTTTGAACCAATACCGTCTGCTATGCCGTACTCATGACGCGAAGGCCAGTCGGCAGGAGATAGCTTCTGACCTCGGGTTGATTGCGGACTACCTTGATGAGTATCGAGCCTTCATGTCAGGCGAGAGGCTGCGGTCTGTCTGCGGAGACGATTTCGAAGGTTTGGACACACCCTTTGGACTGCTCCTTGAGGTCAACGACTATGCGATGAGGGTTGTCCACTCTTTCAAGGGCAGCGAGGCGCTGGACGCAACACTTCGCAAGTTTCTTCTTTTCGCCTCCATAGATGACATTGACACGGTTGTTGTCCTTGCGGCTCGTCCTGAGTTTCAATCCCTGAGAAACGACGTTGAAACTCTGATCAGCAGTGAGGAAACACTGAGTGATCTTGAATCTGAAAGCTCCGAGCTTGAGGCATCTGCAGAGGCACTGGCATCCCTGCATGCGAGACTACGTGGAATAGGTGTAGCCGACAACGTCTCTTTGTCTTTGTTACCAGCGGTCGTACGGCAACTGGTCGAGTTGGAGAACTTGGCAAGAGCCATCAACGAGAACGCGATAGCCAAAGCGATCTTAGGCGGCTACGATCTTGGCCCGGACACCGACTGCGACTATGTAACCCGCCATTGTCAATTGGCAGCGTCTCTCCAATCCTGTGACCTACCATCCGGCTGTGCACAGTTCCTCCTCGAGGACTACCACGTCAATGACGGGAGACTGCGGGAATCATGCGCCAAGCTCACGTCTCTATGGCAGGCAGAGACGGAGTCCCGAAAGGAGGTCTTCTTCTTGGGTCAAGTGAATGCTCTCGAGATGTTTCGTAGTCCAGCTGTCGAGTCTCTCGAGATAGAAACCCTCTGCTCTCGCGTTGGCTGCGCTGTCTCAGGGGATGGAGAGCTGTCTAGTTGGCTCAACTATCTGCGGGTGGAAGCCCCTGTTGTAGCAGATGGCATGGGTCAGATATTGGATGCCTATCGTGAATCTGGGCTACAGCCGTCGCATCTTGCGATTGCCTTTGACAGGGTGTTCTACCGATCCATCATGCGTGCAGCCTTGGAGGAGTTCCCAGAATTGCGGCAGTTCTCTGGAGCGACTCACGACGCGGTGCGCCAGAGTTTTCAGGAACTGGATCGAAACATCCTCAAGCTCCAGAGGCGCAGTCTTGCTGCGAAACTATATCGAATCCCAATATGGGGAGGCATAGGCTCAGGACCTAGGAGCGAATGGACCAATCTATCACTGATCGAGAATGAGATAAGGAAGAGGCAACGACACATCCCCCTTCGCGATCTTATGAGGCGAGCGGGCCGGGCGATACAACAGATGAAACCCTGCTTCATGATGTCGCCTGCAAGCGTGGCCCAGTTCATCTCACCAGAGAGCACTGTGGAGTTTGACTTGGTGATCATAGACGAAGCGTCGCAGATGAAGCCAGAAGAGGCGCTGGGATCCATCGCGCGGGGAAAGCAGTTGGTGGTGGTCGGTGACCCCCAGCAACTCCCGCCGACCACCTTTTTTGACCGCACCGAAATCACTCCAGAGGAAGAGGAGGACTTCGAGGATTATATTGACAATGAATCCATTCTTGACCTAGCGCTGGCCACCTTCCGCCCGGGCCGTAATCTCAGATGGCACTACCGTTCACGGCATGAGAGCCTGATAGCATTCTCCAACAAGAACTTCTATGACAAGGAGTTGATTCTGTTCCCCTCTCCGTTCGAGACTCACTGCGACTTGGGTGTAGAGTATCGGAGAGTGGAAGGCATCTACAGTGGCAGGATTAACGTCGCTGAGGCAGAGGCGGTTGTCAACGAGACTCTTGCTTTCATGAAAACCTACCCAAACCGGTCGCTTGGAGTAGTCACAGTCAACCAAACCCAGCGCGAGTTCCTGGTAGAAGAAATGGATCGCGTGTTCGCGCGTGACCGTTTCGCTGAGTCGTACCGAGAGAAATGGCAGCAGACCATTGAACCATTCTTCGTCAAGAACTTGGAGAACGTTCAAGGGGATGAACGCGACGTGATCTTCATATCAACTGTCTATGGTCCCAACGAGACTGGCAAGGTTTTTCAACGATTCGGCCCCATCAACAGCGCGGCCGGCCATCGACGTCTTAACGTACTTTTTACTCGCGCTAGGGAGAAGGTAATCCTGTTTTCATCCATGGAGTCTACCGACATCATCCCCGCAGAAACCTCCCATCGCGGGGTGGGAATACTGAAGGGCTACTTAGACTACGCCAATGTCGGTAGGCTAGAGGCTGGAGTCACGACAAGCCGGGAGCCTGGCAGTGATTTCGAGGTGGTGGTTGCAGACAGACTCCGCCAGAACGGCTATGAGGTAGTGCCACAGGTTGGCGTAGCTGGGTATTTCATTGATATTGGTGTCAGAGACCCCGGCAGCCGAGACAGCTTCATTCTCGGAATTGAGTGTGATGGGGCAACATACCATTCTGCCAAGTCCGTGCGTGACCGAGACAGACTGCGTGAAGAGGTTCTTAGAGGACTCAAGTGGAATATCTACCGTATTTGGTCAACCGACTGGTTCAGCGACCCGGACGGCCAAATGAAAAGACTACTTTCGCACCTCGACTCCCTTTGTCATAGGCCGAGCAATGTGTCACGGGTCTCTGATTGACGATGCGTGCACGACACGTGCCTCTCCCAGTGGCCAGAAACGTCCGTGTCTTCCCACTATCGACCTCCTCCAGTGATGCCGCTCGATAGTGAACCCCTCCGGAGCGTAGGGCGATAGCGGAGGGTTCTGGAAGAGCGGCTCCTATTCGATCAAGCGCAGCAAGACTCCCCGCGGCCAACGTCCTAAGGACGCTCATTGCCAAGCAGTCCGTTATGGTATAGAATACGTATACTGTACGTATAACACGTGAGGTGCATCATGCAGAAGAAACTGACTATCACCGTCGACGAGAAGGTGTATGAGGGTCTTCACAAGAGGGTGGGTGCCGGCCGCATCAGCCACTTCATCGAGAATCTGGTGCGCCCACACGTCCTGGACGAGGAGCTTGAATCAGCATACGCTCAGATGGCTCAGGACGACAAACGGGAAGCGGACGCCATCGAATGGGCTGAGGGCACCCTCGGAGACGTGAGCGATGAACCGCGGTGAGGTGTGGTGGATCAACTTTGAGCCGCCCATGGGCGGTGAAATCCGGAAGAAACGCCCCGCGGTGATCGTGAGCAACGATGCCTCGAACAAGCACCTGAATGGGGTTCAGGTGGTTCCAATGACAGGCAATGTCGAGCGCCTCTATCCAAGCGAGGCCTTTGTCACCCTGAATGGCAGACTCGGCAAAGCCATGGCGGATCAGCTCACCACCGTCAGCAAACAACGCCTGATCACTCAAGTGGGGAATCTGTCGCGGGATGATATGGCTCAGGTCGAACGAGCCATACAGGTCCAGCTTGGCTTCTCGGTCTCAGGGAGGAGTTCGTAGGTCTCAGTGGTGCCTCGGCTGCCGAGCCGAATGCAAACCTCTTGTGTTTCAGCTTGTTAATTATCATCAGGGTATTATAATGATCCGTACAGAGCGTCGCTCTCTAAGCAGGTATCTTGCCTCTGCCGAATCCGATCAGGAGACGCACTGGCAGGACGATTACCCATGATGCCATGATGTGGCACCTGTTCGCCGGTGGAGAACCTTCTCTGTAGAGCGTGACCCCAGGATCCTGTTTACTACCGCCGCCAGTCGTTCACAATCCTTCGGAAGTGGTTGAATGAAGCAGTCAGATAAGAACGTATTCAATCAGCTTTGGGAAAGCAAGGACTTCAAGACGCTGCGCCAGCGGCTGATACAGTTGGAGCCGGCTGCCATTGCGGAGCTTCTGACCGACGTCAGCCCGGAAAGAGCCGCTATGGCCTTCAGGCTGCTGCCCAAAGATCTGGCGGTAGCCGTCTTCGATCAACTTGATGGTACACAGCAGAATCGACTGCTGGAATCGTTCACTGACGAAGCGGCGCGGGTTCTGTTGGAAGCGATGGCTCCTGATGACCGCGCTGAGCTACTTGACGAAGTCCCGGCTATTGTGGCCAGACGGTTGCTCAGGGTCCTCTCGCCGGAGGAGCGTGGGGTTACTTTACAGTTGCTGGGCTACGATGAGGGTTCCGCCGGTCGGGAAATGACGCCGTTATTTGTCGATCTGGACATTGGCATGACTGTGAAGCAGGCGCTGGAACGAATTCGACAGCTTGCCATAAATCGAGAAACCATTTACGAGTGCTATGTTACTGATGGCCAGCGCCATTTGCTGGGGTCTGTCTCTCTGAAGGACCTGGTGCTGTCGGCTTCAGAAACGGATTTGGCCACGATCCTGAACCCGCATCCGCCGATGGTTTTCACTCACACCGACCGGGAGGAAGTTGTCAAGGTGCTGCGTGACCACAAGCTGCTGGCTGTTCCGGTAGTGGACAGGGAGCAGCGCCTGGTAGGTATCATCACCTACGATGATGTAGTGGATATTGTGGAAGAAGAGGTCACAGAGGACGTATATCGCTTCGGTGCTGTGCCCGGGACGGAGCGGGGCTACTTCACATCCAGCATCTTCGGCGCAGTAAAGCGGCGCATTTTCTGGCTGGTTCTTTTGCTGCTGGTAAACACCGCCACCGGCTCAATTATTGCCGGTCAGGAGGGCCTTTTGGGCGAGGTCATTATCCTGGCGGCCTTTATTCCGTTGCTGATCGATGCCGGTGGCAATATCGGATCACAGTCGGCCACGGTGGTGATCCGCGGCCTGGCTACCGGGGAAATCAGTCCCAGAAGGGCTGTGGCTATCACACTGCGAGAGGTCTGGGTGGGAGTGGTTCTTGGCATCATACTTGGAGCCGTAGTGCTTCTCTGGGCGTACTTGCTGGGGAAGGACTTCCACGTGGCAGCGACGGTCAGTATTACGCTAATCGTCATCTCAGCACTGGCGACATTGACTGGCGCTGCACTCCCCTTTCTCTTCCGGATGATAAAGGTTGACCCTGCTTTCGTATCGGCACCACTGATAACCACTGTGATGGACGTATTCGGTCTCTTGATATACTTTCTTGTTGCCCGCATGCTCATCAGGGTATAAACGGGCTTCTCTGATAACTTTAAGCAAGATACTGTGCTCCGGTTTTCGGATCTCTCAACTTCCGCCCAGTATCGACTTCTTCCAGTGATGCCGCTCGATGGTGAACCCTTCCGGGGCGCAGGGAGACAGCGAAGGGTTCTGGAAGAGAGGCTCCTTCTCGATGGGGTAGGGTGATGCCTTCCTGGCAGCCTCCCACATGGCCGTTCCGGGGATGGGTGAGAAATCGTAGAGATACGGCCTGGCTCCGGCCTCTTTCACCTTCAGCATCGATTCCTCGACTTCCTCCCTGGTTTGCCCGGGAAGGCCGGACATCAGATAGACGCCGATCTCAGGACTCTCGTAGCCAGCGCTTCGCAAAGCGGATATAGCTTCCACCAGTTCGTCGAAAGAAGCCTTCTGATCTATGGCTCGATCCGCTCCTGACCTGGCCGTCTCCAGCCCCAGCCGGATGGTGTGGAACCCCGCGCGCCTGAACAGCCCGGCGATCCCGGTGTTGATCTCCCGTATGTGGAGGCCGTTGGGGCCGTGGAAGCGGACGTTCAGGCCACTCGCGCAGACCTTCTCCATGAGAGGAATGAAGCGGGATTCGGCGGCAACAAGCAGTGCGTCATCATAGAAGGCGATGTCCTTCAGCCCCAGCGTCCGGTTCATCCAGAGGATTTCCTGAAAGCACTCTTCAACACTCTTCTGCTGAAAATGCGGGACCAGCAATCGAGAGGCGCAATAACTGCAGGAGAACGGGCAGCCTTGAGAAGTGATCAGAACGCCGTATCCCGGATCGGCGGCAAGGTCGATTGCGGGATGGCAATCCATCACCGGATCTTCGTTGCCTTTGACTTCCAGCGCAATGTGCTGAGCCAGCAGTCGAAAAAGGTTGCTGCCTGCCCTGCCACGAAAGATGTGGTCGGCTCCTGAAAACGCCTTGGCGTGGTCATAGCACAGCGTGGCATAGATTCCACCCAAAATGACCGGGGTGCCGGGCAGGTGCTCGTGCACCAGCTCGATGACGCGGAAGGCTCCGGGGTACCAGTAGGTCATGGTGGCGGTGACCAGCACCAGGTCCGGTCCAGGAGAAGACTTCAGTTGCTGCGTGAAGGCGTCCTCTGATATGCCGTAGCGGCTGTACCTTCGGGGTATGCCTCTCAGCGCCTCCGGCTTGACGATCTCCTGCTTACGGAAGGGGCCGGTTCCGTACCTTGTCCGCCTGGTTGTCTCCAGGCAATCGAGAAGAGATACATCTATACCCTTTCGCCTCAGGCTCTCCCCGATGTAGAGAAGTCCCAGCGGCCTGGCCCACAGGTCGAAGGCGGCGAAGTCGTAAATCCACGGATTGATGAGCAGGATGCGAGGTGTGACCATCTGTCTATCTTTCGCTTCTCTCTGCGAAGTGAAGAACAGCGACTCCCTCTGGAATTCTATCATGTTCCAGTCAGAGAAAGAGTGAGGCCATGTGAATGAGGCCTTTTCAACCCGTGTGGCTCCCACGAACCCCGGCAGCGTGCCGCTGCACCGTTATGCCGTGACCACGTGGTTTGACCAGCCGCGATGGTCCGTAGTAGAGTCAGGCCACATTATTGAATTGAAAGCGAAGCCGGCAAGACTGGAACTGCAGGCAGCGGAGGTAAAGCTGAGAGATGGACCTGAGAGAGGCTATTGAGAAAAGGAAAAGCATTCGCGCCTTCAAACCGGAGCCGGTGCCACAGGAAACGTTGCGGAAGATAATTGAGACTGCCGTTCGTGCTCCATCCTGGGCCAATACCCAGCCGTGGGAGTTCGTCATCGTGACTGGAGGTAAGCTCCAGGCGATCAAGGATGCCTTCGCAGGGCAGGTTGGGGTGAGGGCCGCGCCGGACTTTCCCGGGCCGGAGGAGTTCCCCGCGCCTTACAAGGACCGGTTCGGCAATCTGGCAGTCAAGATGAGCGAGGCTGCGAAGCGAAGAGGACCGGGCGGTCAGATGGCTGGTGATGAGTGGTACCTGCAGGGCCCGAGACTGTACGGTGCGCCGGCCGCCATCTATATCTGTGTGGATCGCTCTTTCTGTCATCAGCGTGGCGGTCTCAACGTATGGCCCGTCTTCGATTGCGGCATGGTGGCCCAGAATATCATGCTGCTGGCTGTGGAGCACAGACTGGGAACCATCGCCCAGGCACAGGCAGTCCACTATCCGCAGGTGCTGAGGCAGATGCTGGGTATTCCGGACTCGAAACTGATATTGTTGGGGATAGCCATAGGATACCCGGACAATGACAATTCCATAAACGCATTCCGGTCGGACAGAGAGGTGGTGGACAGCGTGGTGAAGTGGTACGGGTTTGACTGAGGCTGCCGACAGAGAAGCGTTACTTCGAGGGCACAGTCTCAAATTGCACAAGCGAATAACGATGCTATATACTATTTGTTGATCACAAGCTGGGAGGTGGTTTTGTGGAGCAATTCAATCTGCCCAAGTGTCAGAAGTGCAACGCGGGCGATTTGGTACCCCTGTCGGATTTCGGCAGCCAGGGTGCACCAATCCACTATAAGGCGTGGGTGTGCACCAACCCCAATTGTGGCTTCAACCTCAAAATCAGGAACGGAGACGTCTATATAAACGAGCCGGTCATCAGCGGCGTAATGCATAATTCCCGGGTACGCTAGACTATCTTGATCAACAGAAGACGCGAGTTCATAGCCCGACTGGACGAGGTCAAGGGCAAAGTCATTGATTTTCTTTTCCCTCCCCGATGTATTGGTTGTGGAATGGAGGGAGCTTTTGTCTGCACATCTTGCCGAGCAGCTATGCCCAGGTTGTCTCCGCCGCTATGTCCGACCTGCAGCAAGCCCTTGGTTCGGGAGGACTACTGTCCGTATTGCCGGAGGTGCAAGCTGGAGATCGATGGTATCCGCTCGCCATTCGCCTTCCAGGGAGTGGTGCGTAAAGCCGTGCATCAGCTCAAGTATGGACACTTCCGGGCGCTGGCTGCTCCCTTAGGGCGAATGCTGGCGGAATACCTGGAGGCCAAGCCGCTGGCGGCGGATGTTCTGGTTCCGGTGCCGTTGCACTACAGGCGGCTGCGGTCGCGAGGCTACAATCAATCCGCCCTTCTGGCCACCGAGGTTGGGAAGCTTGACGGTCTTCCGGTGCTTGAGGGCTCCCTTGTCAGAGTGCGCCACACCAAAGCCCAGGTGAAGACTGCAGATGCCGAAGAAAGGCAGAGGAATCTGGCAGATGCGTTCGAGTGCCGGGATGAGAGGCTGGCAGGCAAGAGGGTTGTAGTCGTTGATGACGTTTGTACCACTGGAGCAACCATGAATTCTTGTGCCATTGCCCTGAGAAGAGCTGGCGCCAGCTCAGTATGGGGCTTGGCCTTGGCTAGGGAAGTATGAGCGAATTAATGAAGAATGACCCAGAGATAGCGGCCGTCATACAGAAGGAAGAGGAACGCCAACGGCGCAAGCTGGTGCTTATCGCTTCTGAGAACTACACCAGCCGGGCGGCGCTGGAAGCCCAGGGCTCGGTGCTCACCAACAAATATGCTGAGGGCTATCCGGGGCGTCGCTACTACGGTGGTTGCGAGTGGGTCGATGAAGCGGAGCGGATAGCCATCGCCCGGGTGAAGCAGCTTTACCAGGCGGAGTATGCCAATGTTCAGCCGCACAGCGGAAGCCAGGCCAATGCCGCCGTATATCTGGCGCTTCTGAAGCCGGGTGACACCGTGCTCAGCATGAGCCTGGCACACGGAGGCCACCTCACGCATGGAAGCCCGGTCAGTTTCTCCGGGAAGCTGTACAAGTTTGTGCACTATGGAGTCAACAGAGAGACCGAGTTGCTGGACTATGAGGAAATGGAGCGGCTGGCCAAAGAACACCGGCCGAAGCTGATTGTGACTGGGGCCAGTTCCTATCCCAGGATCATCGACTGTCAGAGGTTCCGGCAGGTAGCCGACGAAGTAGGGGCGAAGTTCATGGTGGACATCGCCCATCCGGCGGGCTTGATCGCTGCGGGAATCTACCCTTCGCCGATACCATGGGCGCAGGTGGTGACGGCCACAACCCACAAGACTCTTCGGGGGCCTAGAGGAGGCTTCATCCTGGCCAGGCAGGAACTGGCCAAAGGGCTGGATTCGGCGGTTTTCCCCGGCATACAGGGGGGGCCGCTGATGCACGTGATCGCCGCCAAAGCTGTTTGCTTCCATCAAGCCCTGCAGCCTGATTTTGTTGTGTACCAGAAGAAACTGGCCGAGAATGCCAAGGTTCTGGCTGCGATGCTGGCCAGCCTGGGCTTGCGCATTGTTACAGGTGGCACGGACAGCCATCTTCTGCTGGTTGATTTGCGCCCGATCGGCATGACCGGGAGGGTGGCGGAGGTAGCGCTGGACAGCATCGGCATC
>CAYYWI010000030.1:13312-27832 GCA_964475375.1 uncultured Dehalococcoidia bacterium | reverse complement strand
CCCTCCGGGCCACCAGTGAGGGAGAAAGTCCACTCGCGCAGCAGAGGGGGCGCAGTGGCCCGGAGAGGGGGACGTACAACATTAACAAAAAAGGTGGTCATCTGCTCCTGCCTGAACATTCGAATGTCACCCTCAGAAAGGTAGCCGCTGTATAAAGGCTTCATTCTTCAGATGACTCTCTAATGTGCATACTACGGAGCCGAGCCACCTCTGCAATCCTCCACTTCCACCCACCTACCTGACGCAACAACTGAATATATCACATATATCACACAAACGCTGGTACTTTGTCAATACCCCGATTCCTGTGGATATACTGCCGCCAAAGGAATTACTCTTCCGGACCGGGCACAAAAAGGCGACTCCGCCCAACGCAAAAGCCAAGCTCAATTCTGTTCCAGAGAATCGTAACTAAGCTATTTCCTGGACTAAATAACACGTTTATCACCGAAGATGGTCTACACGGCTTGAGAACTGCCAAGGTATCGGAAGCCGGCTGGTGAGGTGGTGACAGCTACTCCTCGCCACCAGAATCAGAAACCGACCGGTCACGGAACCATTTGTGGATCTGATCCAGCGCCGGTGGAAATATACTAAAGACCTGTGTATCGCCGGGAAATTGGAGGGCATGTCCCTCGGTGATGAACAATATGGCCCTCTCTCCCTGGCCCAGGGACTGATCTATCTTTCTGGCCATGTATTCGTACCTTTTTCGAGATGCCTCCACATAGAACTCGCTCACCATCCTGGCAACTTTCTCGCTGAGGAAGCCACCCAACAGGAATCTCTCCCAGTCCATGCTCTCCTCGGCCAGTTCCCGGTCATCGGTAGCCTCCAGTATGGAGCCTTCATTGCACCTTTCCTTGACTATCGAGCAGCTGCGGGTATTCATCTTCTCCAGAATACTCAGTCCCTCTTCCCCGCCGAAAATGATGGCTTCATGGTAGATGCGGTGAACCCGGCCAACTTTCTCTTCGAGCTTCTCCAACTGTTCGCTGACCTGCTGCCAGTACAAATCGAATTTCTCCGAATACTCGGCAGGAGCATCGCTGCCTCGGAGTATAAGGGGTACAACAAAGAGCTTCCTCTCTGTGCCAAAGGACTCTACGGTTGGCTTTTCTATTCGACCCAGTTCCTCACCCACAGTTGGCACTCTCCTGTCTCGTTGAAATTTTGCCTGTCAGCATCAGTATAGCACGGGCCTTGTTCTCCACTCGACTTCAGGGTGAACGGGCCCCAGTCGAATGAGGTGCCTTCCTTCGATGGCCGAATTATCAGGGGAATGACAGTCCGGGCTTAGCCCTTTCTGTCTTTGCCGGATTTCTGTCTCAGCTTCTCAAATTGCTTCAACAGATCCTTTTCCTCGCGGCTGAGGTGGGTCGGAGTAATCACCCTCAACACGACATATTGATCTCCCCTGCCACGCTTGCCAAGGCGAGGCATTCCCTGCCCAGAGGCTCGTATGACTGTGTTGGTTTGAGTGCCCTCAGCTACATCAATCTTGACATCGCTGTTGATGCCGGGCACCATCACTTGCCCGCCGAGCGCCGCCGTAGCAAATGAGATATCATGCTGAACATATATGTCATCGCCGTTTCTTTCGAAAAGCGGGTGTCTCTGTACGTCAAGAACAACGTAGAAATCGCCGGGTATACCGTCGGCAATCGCCTCTCCCTCTTCCTCGAATCTCACGCTGTAGCCGGAATCGGCACCGGGAGGAATGCTGACCTTGATCTCCTTTTTGGTCTCCAGGACGCCCTTGCCTTCGCAGTCCTTGCACGGCTTCTTGATTGTCTTTGCCCGGCCGCGGCATTCACTGCAGACGGTGATCTGCCTGACCACCCCATATCCCGACCTCTGCTCTCTGACGATCTGGCCGGTTCCCTTGCACCTGCTGCAGGTTTCCAGACCATCCGGCTGCGCCCCATTACCGCCGCATGACAGGCACATGGCGGCCTTGGGCAGCTCCAAAGTCTTCTCCGTGCCGGAGGCGGCTTCCTCCAGGGTCACACTCAGATCGTACCGTAGATCAGCTCCCCTTCTCGGTCCTCTTCTGCTTGATGTTCTGCGGCCAAAGATGCCATCGAAGATGCTGTCGCCGAAACCAAAGCCGAATTCCCGGAACAGGCTGCTGAAGTCAACGCCGCGGAATATGTCCTCCTGCGTGTAGCCTTCGAGACCGGCTTGGCCGTAGGTATCATAGAGGCGACGCTTCTCCGGATCACACAAGACGGCGTAGGCTCTGTTAATCTCTTTCATCTTCTCCGCAGCTTCGCCGTTGCCCGGATTCCTGTCGGGATGATATTGCATGGCCAGATTGCGGTAAGCCTTCTTTATAACAGCCGGATCTGACTCTCGGCTCACCCCCAGGATTTCATAGTAGTCTGTCTCTGCCATGGCAGTATTTTACTGAATGAGTCTCAGAATGTAGTTTGACCTTGTGGAAGATGGGCTGGATGTTTGTGAATACCAGGAAAACGCTACCTGTTGTCTCTCGTTGCTACATGGGGAATCTGGATTTGCCAGCCACCCGGGCGGCAAAACTTCTGCATGCTATCATACCTTGGCTTCATCCTTCTTGGCCTTTGCAGGCTCGGATTCAGATGCCTTTGCTTCCGGCTTCTCTCCATCTTTCCGACTGCTGAGTCCGCTGTTCGCTGCGGCGTTGTCAGTGACATAGAACCCTGGTCCCTTGAAAACGATGGGCACCGGCGAGAAGATGCGCTGTGCCTGGCAGTGGCATTGAGGGCAGTCGGCACCTGGATTTTCACTGAAGCTCTTCTTCACCTCAAATTTGAGGCTGCATGTCTTGCACTCATATTCATAGATGGGCATATAAACTCCTCCTGTCACCGGCCAATGAATCCAGATACAGCCGAAAATCCCTGATTCTCTCGTCAGGACCTTCGAGTTCTCCCCTAGAGTTCACGATAAGGCCCCAGCGCTTCGCCAAGCCAGCCTGGCATTCGGGTCGATCTAGATTCGCTGTCCATTCGCGGCAACTGGCGGGCTTGAACGAGTGGATACTGCAACGAGCCTCCGTACCCTCCCCACATCGCTCCAGGAAAGGGCATCCCCCGGGCTCCTGCCGCAGTAGGATACTCTGTTCTCCCGGCCATCTGCGATCAGCATAGCTGTTGCGGAACTCCTCCCAGGTCAATCCCAAGCTGTCGGCGATGCGGTGCCCTTCAGCCAGATCCATGCGAACCTGGTACTTCCTGCAGCACTCACCGCAGCGAAGGCACGGAATAACACCCGGTATATCGGCTTTCGGTTGCACCTCAATCTTCATGTCCATGAACAAAGGGAAGCACCTTGAATGAGCTACTCAATATTGCACTCTTCGCCTTTACCTTGCTTTGGCTTCATAGCCTCGGCCTTTGGCAGAGTCAATACAAGCATACCATTTTCAAACGTAGCTTGAGTCTTTTCACTCTGAATGCCAACAGGAGGGCGGCCCTGAAAAGGACCGCCCCTGTTCTTGTGCTTCGCTACCTGTTGTCTAGTACTCGGGTGGCATGGCTGGTGCTGCCGGAGCTTTCTCCTTCTCCGGGATATCCGTAACCAGCGCTTCGGTAGTCAGTATCATGACCGCCACGCTGGCTGCGTTCTCCAGCGCCGTCCTGACAACCTTCAACGGGTCGATGATACCTTTCTTCACCATATCGCCATACTCGTTCTTTGATGCATCGTAGCCAACGCCCGGCTTGCTCTTCTTTACCATGTCCACCACCACCGATCCTTCGACACCAGCGTTGATCGCAATCCATCTGATAGGCTCCTCGATCGCCTCCTTTAGGATCTTAATGCCGGTCGCCTCATCGCCGCCTTCCTTGATGTACTGCTCGAGATTGGCAGAGGCATTGAGCAGAGCTACGCCGCCGCCGGCCAAAATACCTTCCTCTACAGCAGCTCTGGTGGCAGACAGAGCGTCCTCAACGCGGTGCTTCTTCTCTTTCAGTTCGGTCTCGGTGGCTGCGCCATCCTTGATCACGGCTACGCCGCCGGCCAACTTGGCCAGTCTTTCCTGCAGCTTCTCGCGGTCGAAGTCAGAGGTGGTCTCATCGATCTGGGCCTTGATCTGCTTCATTCTGGCCTTGATGGCATCCTCTGATCCCTTGCCTTCGACGATTGTACAGTTGTCTTTGTCAGCTACTACCTTTCGGCAGCGGCCGAGGTCGGCAGCGGTTGCTGAATCCAGCTTCCGCCCGACTTCCTCGGAGATCACTTTGCCGCCGGTGAGGATGGCCATATCCTCGAGCATGGCCTTGGGGCGATCGCCAAAGCCGGGAGCCTTGACGGCGAGACAGTTGATAGTGCCTCTGAGCTTGTTGACCACCAGGGTGGCCAAGGCTTCGCCCTCAACATCCTCGGCAATAATAACCAGGTTCTTGCTGACCTGGAGTATCTTCTCCAGAGCCGGCAGAATATCGGACACCGCAGAAATCTTCTTGTCGGTGATCAGTATGTACGGATCATCGATGACGGTCTCCATGCGGTCAGGGTTGGTGATGAAGTAGGGGCTTATGTAACCGCGGTCGAACTTCATTCCTTCCACGAACTCGGTCTCGAACTGAAGACCCTTGGATTCCTCTACGGTGATAACACCGTCTTTGCCCACCTTCTCCATCACATCGGCGATAAGGTTGCCGATATGTGCATCGACGGCGGAAATGGTGGCTACCTGGGCAATCTGCTCCTTGCCGGAGACAGAGATAGCTTTCTTCTTCAGCTCATCGACCAGGATGCCCACGCCCCTTTCGATGCCGCGCTTGATGGCCATGGCATCGGCACCAGCGGTGATGTTCTTGAACCCACCTGCAACCATTGCCTGGGCCAGAAGGGTGGAAGTGGTAGTACCGTCACCGCACTTGTCATTTGTCTTGGCTGATGCCTGCTTCAGGAGCTGAGCGCCCATATTTTCATATGGATCAGGGAGTTCGATCTCCTTGGCAATGCTGACGCCATCATTGATGACCGTGGGCGGGCCCCATTTCTTGTCAATGGCCACTGGGCGGCCTTTGGGTCCTAGAGTCGGCCTGACGGAATCGGCCAGAGTGTCCACACCCTTCTTAAGGGATCTCCGGGCTTCCTGACCGAAGATAATCTGCTTTCCTGCCATGTCTTACTGCTCCTCCTTCCCTAGCTCTTCTTCGCCAGAATGTCGCTTTCGCGGATAACGATCAACTCTTCGTCGTCAATCTTGAGTTCGGTTCCGGCATATTTTGCATAGATGACGATGTCTCCGACCTTAACGTCCATGGCGATCCTCTTCCCGTCATCGGTCATCTTGCCAGGGCCGACAGCCAATACTTCGCCCTCCTGGGGCTTTTCTTTCGCCGTGTCCGGCAGCACAATACCACTCCTCGACACCTCTTCACGCTTGGAGGGTTTGACTACAACCCTGTCACCAAGCGGCTCCAATTTTTTCTTACCAGTCATGCATTCCTCCTTCCTCTGACTTGTATCCTGTATATTCGTTTGCTATTTAGAGTTTGCAGGACAACTGTACCAGCCTGCAGACAAAGACTGCATTTAAAAGTATATGGAGGGCTGTGTTAGAATAACGCTAGAATACTGTTGGAATTGCATTAGAATTGCAGAGTGTTTCATTAGAAACTGACTCCACTTATGGAATTTGCTGATGCCATGCCGCAGGAAGCTGACCTCCGGGCAACACTGAGGATGATCCTGCGAAATGCCGTAGAGGCTTTGGGAGGCAGCGCGGGAGTTGTAGCTACATGGGATGATGAGGAGCACTGCTTCGTTCCAACAGATTCTTACGGGCTGGATGTCGTGGCCCTGGAACAGCTCTTCCCTCTGCTCGATGAGGCCATCCCCGACCTTGCGTTGAGTTCTCGGAGTTTCAATGTCCTTTCAGATCTCCTGGGAGTGCCCCTGCCCAAGTCTGACCAGGGGCTGATCCTGGACCCGATCGTTGCACTGCCGCTGCAAGTCGGGCGCCGATCCCTGGGCTTGATCTACGTGATGCGTACCCGTGGCGCGGCGTCATTTTCGGGAATTGACCAGGCGGCCCTGACCGCCTTTGCCCGGCAAGCAGCTATTGCGGTTGACAATGCCAGACTGGTCCAAGACCTTGTGGACGAGAAGACGAAGATGGAATCCATGGTCGAGGGCAGCGCCGAAGGCATTATGAGTATAGACACGAGGCGTCGCATTGTGGGCTTCAACACAGCCATGGAGAGACTGACGGGGTATTCCCGACAAGCAGTGCTCGGCCTGCCCTGCTATCAGGTCTTGAACTTTCGTGACTGGGAAGGTCGGTCGATCTGCAGCACAACCAGGTGCCCCATGGTTATTACGCGTCCAGACTCCAATTCCTCAACCTGCGAGTTGCAGGGGCGGATCCAGACTGCCGATAGCCAGGATATTGAAGTGGCCATGGTATATTCGGTAGCTCGCTCCCGTTTGTCCGGACGGGCGGAGGGTGCGGTAGTCAATGTCCGGGACATCAGACGGCTGAGAGAGGTTGAGAATCTCAGATCGACCTTCCTGTCCATGCTGGGTCATGAACTGCAGACCCCTCTCTCCATCATCAAAGGCTATACCAATACACTGGCCCGAAGCGATGCAGAATGGAACCAGAGGACACTTCAGGAAGGCCTCCAGGTGATCGAGGAGGAATGCGACAGACTGAGCAAGCTTGTGGACAGGCTTCTGCTGGCATCGCGCATAGAGAGTCGCACCATAACCCTGAAGAAGGAAGCTGTGCTTCTGTCCGCATTGGCCGCCAAGGTGGTGAGGCGGCTGGAGTCAGTAACCAGTAAACACAAGTTCGAGCTGGACTTTGAGCCGGACTTTCCGGAGGTATACGTTGATCCGGACAGGATGGAGGATGTGCTGACCAACCTGGTGGACAATGCCATCAAGTACTCGCCGAAGGGTGGGAGGATCGCCATAGTCGGCAGATCGAGCAAAGAGCACGTTACGGTTACAGTCTCCGATGAAGGCATTGGGATACCCCGGCGCGAGTTGGGCCGGGTATTTGAGCGCTTCCACAGGGGAGAGGGTGTTCAGGTATACAAGGTGCGGGGGATGGGGTTGGGGCTGTACATATGCAAGTCGATAATTGAGGCTCATGGCGGCAAGATAGGAGCGTACAGCGAGGTCGGGAAGGGTTCGCAGTTCGTGATAACCCTGCCAGTGAATAAGGAGGGCTGAGGCCCTCAGCAAAACGAAGTGAGTTGTTAAAATGATTTCTGCATTCTCCGGCAAGACGGTGCTCGTAGTCGATGATGAGTCACGCATGGTCGAGTTCATAGCCATGAATCTCGAGCTGGAAGGCTTTCGGGTCGTCAGAGCAGCAAACGGGCCGGAGGCACTCGAGAAGGCATCCAGGGAGCGACCGGACCTTATACTTCTGGACATCATGATGCCGGAGATGGATGGCTTTGAAACCCTGGAAGGGCTGCGTGAAAACTCCGCGGTACCTGTGATCTTCTTGTCTGCCAAGAACGACGAGATTGACCGTATCAGAGGACTTGACCTTGGTGCGGATGATTACATCACCAAGCCCTTTAGCCCCAGGGAGTTGGTTTCTCGCATCCGGGCAGTACTGAGGAGAACAGAACCGGCGGCGTTGGCAAACTCAGAGATAGTGGTTGACGATGAACTGAGGGTCAACTTTGACCAGAGAAAAGTCATAGTGCGAGGGAAAGAGGTTCGTCTCAGGCCCACAGAGTACCGCCTTCTATATCAGTTGGTGACCAACGCCGGCAAGTTGCTTACTCACGAAATGCTCCTGTCCAGAGTCTGGGGAGCAGAGTACCGTGATGAGGACCAATATGTCCGCCTGTACATCACCTACCTGAGGCAGAAGATAGAGAGGGACCCCAAGAATCCCAAGTACATACTGAGTGAGCGCGGCCTCGGCTACAGGTTCAAGGAATTCGGGAGGGTTTCTTAGGTCAGGAGGCTCTGTTGCCATCGGTCAACGCCAAGTTGACACGCCATCTGGCAGAAGCCTATTTCCCGTGTGATCCGCTTATCCTCTTCATCCCCGCCGGCTTGTGACATATCTGTGATGATTCCCGGGTGCTTTGAGAGTGCCAGGTGAGAATCGTGTGGCTCGGTGAGACACTGAGGTGAGGAAAAGGCTGTACACTACAAAAGTGACGATCCCATCGTCACACCCCCCAGGGGAAGGATGGGGAGGAGAACCAACTGAATATATTTCAGGCTGAGCCATTCCGAAGCGCAAAAGTGACCCTGACCAAGTCACAGACGCTCCTCCCCCATTCCTCTCCAACAAAATCCCAGTAGCATCTGATTGGCCCCTCATGCACTCATGGTCCAACTGTGCCTCTACTGTTGCAGCTTCCCGGCGTGGTGGCGGCCTCGATTTTTTCTACGATTCGATTATGTGGTACTGATCGGGACGCGCCGCTTGGGTGAAGTCTGCTTGGTGATTTTGCCCGCAGCAAACCAGTTTCTTGAGGGACGATATTTGCCAGGCGATCCCGAGATGAAGGCATCACAATGCGCAAGGGGACAGACCGCAGCGAACAAGATAATGGGGGCTCTCGGAGGCCAAAGGATGTTCAAGCTGTGAGAGGGGGAACAGCGGACTCACGCATCGGTTCAAGAAGCATCTGAGGTGTCCTTGAACTTGAAGCCTCCCTCCTGGAAAACATGCAGGCAGGCATCCACAACCGCAGGATTATACAGCTTGCCCTTGTTCTTTGAGATCTCCTCCAGGGCTTTGTCCACCCCGAGGGCCGCCCGGTACGGCCTGTGTGAAGACATGGCTTCCACTACGTCTGACACAGCTATTATCTCAGCTTCCAGGCAAATCTGTTCACCGTTCAGGCCGGATGGGTAACCTGACCCATCAACCCTTTCGTGGTGCTGCAATACTATGTCGGCGATCGGCCAGGGGAACTCAATTTTGTCAAGGACATCGTAGGCAGCCTTTGGGTGCTGCTTGACGATCTCGAACTCGATTGGCGACAGCTGGGCAGGCTTGTTGAGAATCTCGGTTGGCACGCAGACCTTGCCCACGTCGTGAATCAGCCCGGCGATGCGGATTACCGGTATACGCTCCTCCGGCAAATTCATTTCCCGGGCTATGGCACAAGCAAGATCGGTCACGCGGAGCTGATGGCCGGCGGTGTAGCGATCTCTGGCCTCAACCATGGTGGCCATAGCGTGTATGGTGCCCTCCATGGCCCTCTCCAGTTTGGCGAAGCTGAGTCTCAATTCGGCAGTCTGCTCTCGCACACGCTCCTCAAGTGAATCAAACGCGTTCTTGATCGCCGCCTCTGCCTTCTTTCGTTCAGTGACGTCACGGAACACCATCACCGCTCCAGTCATCTTCCCATTGTCATCAATCATGGGGGCCGAACTGTCCTCGACGGGCACCTTCTTGCCGCCCTTCGAAACAAGAATAACCGGATGGTTCATCTGGATGGTAACGTTCTCGCGTACAGTCTTGGCTATGGGGCTCTCGAGGGGGGCAAAGGACTTCTCATCTATGATGCTGAATACTTCTTCCAGTCTCTTGCCGGATGCCTCCTGGAGGCTCCAGCCGGTAATAGCCTCTGCCGCAGGGTTCATGAAGATAATCCCCATATTCAGATCGGTGACGATGACACAGTCCGCTGTACATCTCAATGTGGTTGCATAGCGTCGCTCGCTCTCCCTCAGTTTTGACTCCATGGCATGCTTGTAAAGTGCCATCTCAATTGCCGCATACAACTCTTTTTCGGAGAATGGTTTTATCAGATAGCCGAAAGGCTCAGTCAATTTGGCTCTCTCCACCGTCCTGTCGTCGGCGAAAGCAGTGAGGAAGATGACCGGAGTGTCAATGTTGCTTCTGATCTGCTTGGCTGCGTCCACACCATCGACAGTCCCCTTCAAGTTGACATCCATCAAGATCAGATCAGGGTGCTTTTCAGCGGCTGTTTTGATTGCACTGTCGCCTGAAACGGCGGTGCCACAGACCGCGTGCCCCATCTTTTTCAGTCTTTCCTGGATTTCCATGGAGATTACAGCTTCGTCTTCAACCACCATGATGCGCGCTTTCTCCATTTTCCTCACTCTCCTTATACCTTTGCACCCACTGGCTGAGCACCCGGGGACTGCCTCGGCAACCCCTCGTTGGCCGACGTTTTCTTCTTGGAGTCTGTGAATACGAATCTGAACTCTGTTCCTTTAGTCTGGTTGATGCGCATGTCAGCGCCCAATTGCTGCGCCAGCATCGTTACCAGTCGCAGACCCAGTGAAGATGTCATGTCTATGTCCAGATCAGGGGGAAGTCCAACGCCATTGTCGGAGACCGCTAGGATCATCCTGCCTTCGCCATCGCCGTACAAGCTGATGCGTATCTCCCCGGATCTGCCTTCGGGAAAAGCATACTTAAGCGAATTCGAGACCAGTTCGTTGACTATGAGCCCGCAAGGGATTGCCGCATCCAGGGTGAGGAAGGCGCTGCTTGTGTCGCAAACCAGCCGTATAGTCTGCCGGTCAACACCGAAAGACGTGAATAGAGCATCTGTGAGATCGCGCACATAATCATTGAAGTCAACGTTGCCTGTCTCATTCTGCGGCTGGAGTCGCTCCTTATAGAGCTTCTCGTGAATCAGAGAAATGGACTTGACCCGGTTGGCGCTTTCCTCGAACATCCGAGTGATTTTCTTGTCATTCAACCGTGTCGATTGCAGATACAGCAGACTGGAGACCACCTGAAGGTTGTTTTTCACCCTGTGATGGATTTCCTTGATCAGGATCTCCTTTCTCTGTGCTTCCTCATGACGTTGTGTTACATCAAAAACCACGCATAGCAGCTCATCTTGCTTCTCACTGGCCACCATTCTCACTTCGTAGAAATACTCGCGGCTATCGTAGACAAGCTGGAATTCGAAGACCTGGGTTTCGCAGGTTTTAATGGCCTCATCCACGTGCTTCAGGCTGCCGCTGACTACTTCTCTTGACAAGTCACGGTATTCTCTCACCGGTTTATACATCATTCTGCCGTGGAACTGCTTGTGCGGCTCTAGCATATCTCCGCCCTTGGCTGACTTGGCCTCAATGACAGTGCCATCCTTACGGATACGAAACATGAAATCCGGGATTCCCTTAATCAGCGCCCGATTCTGGGCTTCGCTCTCGCGCAACTCCTTCTGGGATTTTTCAAGCGATGCCAGCATGGAATTGATGCTCATGGCCAGGCTCGTGAGCTCGTCATCCCCTGTCACCTCGATCCGCTGTGAAAGGTCGCCTGTTGTGCGGACCTTCACGACTCCATTACTCAGCCGCAACATGCGCCGCAATATGGATCTGTCTACAACAAGATTGATGACTACGCCACTCAGTGCGGCAACACCCGCAATGGCGCACAACAGATACAGCATCGTTGTCTGCCCCTGGTGGTGTATTTCTCTGGGCAGGTCTACTTCCAGAACCAGTGCTGGCTGGCCATAAATGTCGTTGAGGACGCCGTAGCCGGCAATAGTGTCCCTGTCCAGCGCTTGAACATAGGTTGGGATACTGCCATCGTCGGATGGCATGAGAGTGTTGGTTTTATCAGGCAATGCGGAATCGCCAATCTTGTAGAGGGTGAGTGGAAGGCGAGTGATCTCAGAAAGTCGTTCTATCTCGGCGGAATCCAGGCATCGCCCTAGGACGAGCCTGCCATCTTGAGGCATCCCACCGATTGAGACCACGGTTGGATATGAGGCAACCAGCATAGGGCCTGTTGAAAGCATGACTATCCCTGTTGTTGATGCACCCTGACCTTCCGGCGGCCGCATAATAGGGCTTCCCTCGGAGAGTTGAGCCGTCAGATCCGCCGGCACCGGCAACGGCGTGCCTTGCGTCAGATCGAACCCATAACCCAGTTGCTGGTTATCGGTGACAAAGAGTAAGTAGTTGAGTCCGAGGGTTGTGAATATGGACTGGTCCACGTCCAGCCTTATGTATGTCTGTTCGTCGCTGATAACCACCCTGTTGGGCGTCAATTCGTTTCCCGATGTGATACTCACTTTGGAGAAATCGCTGTACAGCGCGCCTACGGCGCGGCCAACATTCTGGGCAGTCTCCTCACGCTCCAGTTGATCAAAGCGCCTCATCAGGATCGTTTGTGAGACGATCAGAGAAATGACGATTGTGGCGGTCATCGCCAGAAAGATCGTGAGCATCCCTTTCCTGCGAAGCGTCATAATCTCACTACTTCCCCGAGGCAGCCGCTCTCGTACTGCACGCTATCCAGCATCAATGTGCCTCACACCTGATCTCTGAGCAGTGGATTGGCCTTGAGCAAAGCGCATCAAAAAACTTTGGCAGTCCATAATAGTCTTGTCCAAGCCAATAAGAGCTAGTTTGCAGCAAAATCTTCACATTTGTGTCTCAAAGAGCTCACCTTATTTCTCACGAGTTTCTCCACATGGTGAGAATCTGCAGCCTCGACTTGTCCGAAGTGTGGTGTTTTGCATCGAGCCCCTTAACTTATTTGGGTGACCTACACTGAGACCCGACAGAGATGGGCTTGCAAGTCGATGGGCAAGAACAGCGCTACTATCCTGCGCCCATTGCAGGAAAATCTTGAAGGGCCGCCGGCATGTTGACTATGATTAAGAATGAAGGTCAAGGAGAAGAGTGGGGTGACTGATCATATAGCCTCGATCATATTGGCTGGCGGCAAGGCCAGACGTCTGGGCAGGAACAAGCTGTCTGCAGTGGTCGGCGATCGAATGCTGCTTCAGCGGGTCATCGACAGCCTGACGCTTGTAAGCGAGCATATTCTTATCGTCACTGCAAAGGAGCAGAGAATCGATTTGCCGGACGCGATGGGAGCCAACTTGACTCTGGTATCAGATATCTATTCGGGAAAGGGAGCTTTGGGTGGTATCCATGCCGGATTGTTGGCCTCGGACTGCAGATACAATCTGGCCGTGGCGGCGGACATGCCTTTCCTTAATCCCGAGCTCCTCCGCTACCTGGTGAGTGTTTCGCCGGGCTTCGATGTGATCATGCCACGAATCCACGGCAATATCGAACCCCTGCATGCTGTGTACTCTAGAGACTGCCTGACGGCAATCCAGGAGAAGATCGAGCAGAATGTGTTGGAGATCAGGTCGTTCCTCAGCAGGATGAAGGTGAGATATGTCGAAGAAGCAGAGATAGACAGGTTTGACCCAAGGCACCTTAGCTTCTTCAACATCAACACGCCGGCTGAACTTGAGAGGGCAAGGATGATCGCCGTGGAAACTGACAAGTACTGACCTCAACAGGTTCAGCATCTTGAAGACACGTCAGGGATAAAGCTGGCGGCCTTCGTCATCCTCCAGGATTATGGCGTTTTCCGGACAACTTTCGGCAGTCTCGAAGAGCTGGCTATCATTTGCGCCTTTTTGATCCAGAACCACTGCCTTGTTGACATCATCCAGTTTGAATACGCTGGGGGCCAGCACTACACAGTTGCCCAGTCCGCGACATCTCTCCCGATCGACCCGTACCTTCATGAAACCGACTCCCGTTTCCCATCATAGCTGCGATGACAATTCACCACAATCGAAGGACTGCATGTTGTCAACAATATCATCGTCTATACCTGCTGTCCAGAGTCAGATATAGCTTCCCTCAGCCTGCTGAGTTGCGGCAAGTCTGTGCAACAACAGTTTGACCCCTGAGTGCTATACTTGTTATCAAGGGTAGTTTGCGTAATTGATGAGTCGGATTGATGGGTCAATTGGCAAGATTGTTGCTTGTTGTGAAGTCCTAGCCTGGTTATTACAGTCCAGGGATATGGCAGTATCGCAGTCTGAATAGGAAAGGATGGGGCGATGACTGAAATACAGACCAATGGCAAGCAGCAAGTAGCAGTAACCGTACCTGCCGAGGGATATCAGAAGCAATGGTTCTGCGTCGCTGCGACCCAGGATGGCACCATATACAAGAGTGACTCTGAATCTCCGGCACAGTTCCTGGATATTCTGGACAAATCAGTCATAGCCTGGATCGACTACTGGACCGACGACTATGATCGGGATGCCCCTGTTGCTGCTGCCAAGGTTGGCTTCACTGATGCCTTGATCTCATCTCTTGCTGTGACATCTCGAAACACTTACCAGGACTTCGATACCGAGATGGGAATGAGGCTCCCTTCTATTCAAGTTCGCCAATTCCAGGTGGAACCTTATCCGCTGCTGGTGCTGATGCGCCGGAGCTTCATACTGACTATCCACCCCCTCAACGTGGACCGAAGATTCCACCGTATGAGAAGGTACGCGGATACTTTTATCAGAAAGATACGCCCGGACGTGCCTGTTGAGGACAGGCTCACTCTGCTCCTCCTGCGTATCATCGACGAGACCAACGAAAGAAACTTCGAGCACCTGCGGCAAGTAGAGGTGCTGGGCGAGAATCTCAATAAGGATATGACGGACCCCAATACGCCGCGGCATGAACTGGGTCCAAAGATATATGAGATGAAGCATGCCCTGATCACCTATCTGGATGCTCTCTGGGAAACGAATGACGTGCTGCATGCCTTGAGATATG
>CAYYWI010000030.1:12811-13302 GCA_964475375.1 uncultured Dehalococcoidia bacterium | reverse complement strand
TGCCGAGCTCATCACCGACAACCCGAAGCTGCTATATCGCTTGACTCTGCTGGCAGAGGATGTCAACAGACAGATCGGGTTGTCTGAGCACCTCTCAGAGGTCCTTGCTTCAGGGCTGGAGGTTCTTCAGAGCATCTACAACAACCAACTCCAAATCATGAACAACAGAATGGCCCTGATTATGACCTATCTGACAGTATTGGGCACGGCCGTTCTCGTTCCGAACACCTTGGCCACGATACTTGGCAGCTCGGCCTTCGACATGCAAAGCAATGATATTGGCTGGTATGTTACCATGCTGATAGGTTCGACCGTATTGTCCACCGGGCTGGCCTATTGGTGGGTCAAGAGATCGGGATTGCTGCCCAAGAAAATGGATTAAACATGAGAACCGCCTGAGCCACTCTTCACCACACATATGAGTCCTGCAGAAGGCACAAGTTTTCCGCATTCTGATCGCTCTGCACACCACTCTTAAGCGCAGGTATGCT
>CAYYWI010000030.1:271-12801 GCA_964475375.1 uncultured Dehalococcoidia bacterium | reverse complement strand
AGTGATATAAGAAACATAGCCATAATCGCCCATGTTGACCATGGCAAGACCAGCCTGGTTGATGCCATGCTCAAGCAAAGCAAGGTCTTCCGTGACAACGAGCAGGTAGGTGAGCTCATCATGGATCGGAATCCTCTGGAGCGGGAGAAGGGGATTACCATCCTGGCCAAGAATACGGCGCTGGTCTACCGTGGTGTGAAGATCAACATCATAGACACGCCGGGGCATGCTGACTTCAGCGGAGAAGTGGAGCGTGTGATGAATATGGCTGACGGCTGCCTGCTCCTCGTTGACTCTGTGGAAGGGCCGATGCCTCAAACGAAGTTTGTGCTGCGCCAAGCCATGAGCAGGGGCTTGAAGCCCATCGTGGTTATCAACAAGATTGACAGAGAGACCTCCAGGATAGCGGAGGTGGTCAGTCTCACCCAGGACCTCTTTCTGGAGTTGGCCACCACAGCCGAACAGTTGGATTTCCCCATAATCTATGCCAGCGCCAGAGAGGGCATAGCCATCACTGAACCCGGCACGGAAGGCAGAGACCTGGTCCCTCTGTTTGAATGCATTCTCCGTGAAGTACCCCCACCGGCGATCGATGATGGGCCGCTCCAGATGATGGTATCTAATCTGGATTATGACAACTATAAGGGCAAGATCGCCATCGGCAGGATTCAGCGGGGCAGGATGGCTCCGCGTGATGCCGTTGCCATCGTTGACAGTGATGGCAACGTATCAGACCATGAAATCGACCAGGTCTTCACCTATCTGGGGCTGGAACGTCTGGATGTCAAGGAGGCTTTGGCAGGAGACATTGTGGCCGTGACCGGATTCGAGAAGGTCAGCATCGGCGATACAGTGACCAGCCGGGAACAGCCGGATGCCTTGCCGGGTATACGTGTAGGTGAGCCTACGGTCAAGATGACGTTCGGGGTAAACACTTCGCCCTTTGCCGGAAAAGAGGGCCAGTTCTGCACATCGCGCCATCTCCGATCGAGGCTCTATCGGGAACTGGAGACCAACATCAGCCTCAGGGTCAATGAAACGGACAGCCCGGACGTCTTTCTCGTATCCGGCAGAGGAGAACTGCACCTGGCCATATTGATAGAGACCATGCGCCGTGAGGGCTATGAGTTCCAGGTATCGAAGCCGGAAGCAATCACCAAGATGGTGGACGGCGTTCTTCTGGAACCTATCGAATCGCTCGAAATTGAGACGGTGAGCGAGTATGTTGGAGTTCTGACCGAAATCCTGAGCAAGAGGCAAGCTCGCCTGACTGACATGCGCAATGATGGACAAGGCAACGTGCATCTCGCGTTCCGGATATCCACTCGGGGACTCATTGGCTTCCGAGGCGCGTTTCTCACTGCAACCAGAGGTGAAGGAGTCATGAACACGCTTCTGCTGGGCTATGAGCCTTGGGTGGGAGAGATCGTTTCAATCCGCAGCGGAGCACTGGTGGCTGCAGCCGAAGGCGTAGCTGTCACCTACGGTCTGAACAATGCCCAGGGGCGCGGCATTACTTTCATCGATCCAGGCACAATGGTCTATGAAGGCATGATAGTCGGGCTGAACTCGCGAGGGCAGGATCTTGCCGTAAACGTCTGCAAAGAGAAGAAGCAGACCAACATCCGCTCCTCAACCTCCGACATAGCGATCAAGCTGGCACCACCCATGAAGATGAGCCTGGAGCAGGCCCTGGATTTCATCAGCGAGGATGAACTGGTCGAGGTAACACCCAAGAGCATCAGGCTTCGGAAGAAGCTGCTCACTCAGCATGAGCGCTTGAGGGCCATCGCATCAAAGCGGCTCTCCCAGACAGACTCAGAATAGAATCCTCCGGTGTCAACCTCAGGAAGAGCGGCTGCCTGACGCAGACTTTTTCGGGAGTGATCTTACAGCATCACTGTCGCATAGCGGCGCGTAAAGCTGGTTAACGTAATCCTTCATCATGCGTCGGGCAGAGTAGACCGGCACAACGGATCGGATCACCTCTTTCACAACTCGAATCCACCCATGCGGCACTCCGCTCCGGTCTCTGTCATAGTAGAGTGGTATGATCTCCCGCTCCAGCAGGCTGTAGATGGACTCAGCATCAATTTTGTCTTCGTCCTCAAGCCCCCTTGGCTCAACGCCATTGCCTATGACCCAGCCATTGGAGCCGTTGTGGGCCTCGTACCACCAACCATCGCTCACGCTGAGATGAGGCACACCGTTCAGCGAAGCCTTCATGCCGCTGGTGCCGCATGCTTCCTGAAGACGGCGCGGTGTGTTCAGCCAGACATCCACTCCATGAACCAGGAAATGCGCCGTGTGCATGTCATGGTCTCCCAGGAATGCAATCCTTCCCTGAAAATCACGATCCGCAGCTGAAGTGCATACGCCGTGCATGCAGGACTTCGAAGGCAGATCGGCGGGGTGAGACTTGCCTGCAAAGATGATCTGGACAGGACACCAAGGATCGCCAACAATCCTCTTCAGTCTCTCCACATCACGGAAAATCAAGGCCGGGCGCTTGTACTCGGTGAAACGCCGCACAAAGCCGATAGTCAGCACCTCGTGATGGAGCAGACTCCCCATCGCCACCAGTTGTTTAGCTTCCATGTCCCTGGTGGACCAGCCCCTCTGCGCCACTTCCAGAATGAAGCTGATCAGCTTGCCCTTCAACTTGTTGCGAACTTTCCAGAGCTCTTCGTCCGGGATATCCATCACCCGCTGCCAAATCTCCGGATCATCATGCCTCTTCATCCAGTCGGGTGCTATATACCTCTCGAACAACTTATTCATTTCGGGCGCTACCCATGTAGGCACATGGACGCCATTGGTAACATGTACTATGGGCACATCTTTTTCGTTCTTAATCTGAGGCCAGTGTCCTTGCCACATTCTCCTGGCTACCATGCCATGGAGTCGGCTCACGGCATTGCAGTGTTCGCTGGAGGCCAAGGCGAAAGCAGTCATGTTGAAGCCGTTTACATGGTGGTTCTCCCATCCCATTTTCAAGACAGCCTCGCGATCAATCCCCAGCTTGACGTAGTAGTCAAAGAGGTACTTGTCCATCAGATCAACAGAGAATACGTCGTGGCCTGCCGGAACCGGCGTATGAGTGGTGAAGACAGTGCTGGCGCGCACCTTGCCCAGGGCTTCAGCAAAAGAAGCGCCCTTCTCGACCTCCTCCTTCATGCGCTCCAGCATCATGAAGGCAGTGTGCCCTTCATTGGCGTGCCAGAGCGACGGCCGAATACCCAAAGCCCTTAATAGCCGTACGCCCCCTATGCCCAGGACGATCTCCTGCTGAATCCGCACTTCCCGGTCCGCAGTGTAGAGACGGGCGGATAGCTCTCGATCGCGGGGCGTATTCTCTTCAACATTGGTGTCTATCAGGTACAGGGTGGTAGTCCCGACATGCACCTGCCAGGCTGCCAGGGCCAGCAGTCTGTCACCGAGCTGAATACTAGCCCGTATCCTCTCTCCATTTTTGGACAAGACGGGAAGGACCGGTACCTTCTCGAAATCCAGCCGCGAATATACCTCCTCCTGCCATCCGTCTATAGAAATGCGCTGCCGGAAGTATCCTTGCGGGTACATCAAGCCCACACCCACAAGAGGAATTCCCAGATCACTCGCCTCTTTGCAGATGTCGCCGGCGAGCACACCCAGACCGCCCGCATACAACGGGAGTGAGCTGTGTATGGCGAATTCAGCGGAAAAGTATGCAATGGGCCCAGACAGCTTTTCCGAACAGTTCGAAGCAAACCATGTACCCCGGGACGCCATATCTGCATCGAAGCTGGCTATCACTTTGTCGTACAGGGACAAGAAAACAGGGTCGGTGCTGGCAGACCTCAACTTATCGGGGCTGATTTCGCGCAACATCCTAACCGGGTTGTGCCCGCAAGCCTTACACATCGGGTAGTCCAGGGTCCGAAAGAGGTCCCTTCCCTGTGGATGCCAGCTCCACCAGAGATTGTAGGCGAGCTCCGTCAGCCTGCCGATGCGTTTCGGCAGTCTTATTGTCGAGGTATCAATGACCATAATGCGCTCCTTTGAATCGACAATTCATGCTGGTCAATTTCGTGGTTTTCATTGGGTGTTGTAATGCAACTGGCGTCGCATTCAAATCTGGAGCAGGCTACCACTGCAAGAGACCATCCGGTAACTGGCTGTAATCAGAATATATCCCAAAGCTTGCTTCCCATAAACCAGTACTTAAGAGTCAACAAAAAAGAGGATCATCGTTCTCCTAAGACCATCCACCAACCCCTGGCTCCGATTCGTCACTAATCCCTAATCTAGTTGAGTATAACACGGGCATGCAAGGCAAATGCAAAACAAGACATAATGCACTGTGTTTTGACAATCGCCGCTTCATAATACAGAATACCCGATGCCTGCCCTGCGACAAGGTTTCACGGAAGCAGATATGAGAAGGATTGTGCTGGCCTCAGCGTCTCCGAGGAGAAAGGAACTCCTGGAACTGCTGGGGCTCCGGTTCGAGGTGGAACCCAGCAACTACGACGAGGAAACCGTCTCCGGCTCTGAGCCTCACGAGATGGTCAGGGAGCTTTCTCTGGGCAAAGCCAGGGCCGCCGCTGCGAAGCATCGTGACGCCTTCATTATTGGAGCAGACACCATCGTTGTTCTTGGAAACAAGGTGATGGGCAAGCCGCATACGGCTTCTGAGGCAAAGAAAATGCTTCACACGCTGAACGGTAAGGTGCATGCCGTTATTACCGGCTTCACCATCCTCGATACCGAAACGGGCAAGGTGCTGTCCAGGTCAGTGGAGACGAAGGTCCACATAAGGAAGCTGACGCCGGAGGAGATCGACAACTACGTCCGGACGAAGGAGCCACTGGACAAGGCTGGCGGCTATGCCATCCAGGGGCTGGGGGCGGTTCTGGTGGAGAGGATCGAAGGAGACTACTTCAACGTGGTCGGCCTGCCGCTGAGCGCTCTGGCGGAGGGCTTGAAGGAGTTCGGCGTTCCTGTGCTGTAGCGCCGGACTGCTTAGCTCTGGCTGGCGTTTCACCGGTGTTCTTGACTCAACCCTCAATCGGGGACAAGCTGACGCCCCCTAATACCCCAGCGAAGACAGGTGCTTGATCCGCTTCAGCATGTTGGGATGGGTGCTGAATGCCTCCATCATCTTGTCCTGGAAGCCGAGCCGGATGGTCTTCGATCTGAGGGACTGCAACTCGCTGGAGTCGATGGTCCCGCTCATGTCCAGGTCTACCTGAGACAGCTCCTTGATCTCGGCCCAGGCGCGAGAAGGGTCATTGACGAAGAAGGCTTTCACGCCCTCGATCTCCTTCAGGTCTTCCTTCCTGGCCCGGGCATTGCCGTAGACCAGCTTGTAGAGAGCCGTGGCCAGATGGTGCGGCTGATTGCCCAGCTTGACGCTGCCCTCGTCTGCATAGTACTCGCGGATGCGAGACCCATATAAAACGAGCAGATTGGTAATGAAATAGAGCAGGAGAGCCCCCAGGCCGATGAGAACAGCATAGCCTCCGCTGTCCCTCCGGTCGCCGAAGGACCCACGGAACATCAGGCTCCAAGCCAGCCAGTACATGATCATGGGGATGGCCGAAAGCAGGGTTATGACCATCATGTCCCTGTGCTTGATGTGGGACATCTCGTGCCCTATGACTGCTCTGAGTTCGTCCTTGTTCAGCAGTCTGAGAATCGCCGGTGTGACGCAGACGCGCCCATCCCGGTGAGTTCTGCCGAAGGCAAAGGCATTGGGCGGCGCACTGGACAGTTGCGATACACCGACCTTCGGCATAGGAAGATCGGCCTTCCTGGCTTCTTCAGCCACAATGCGGTACAGCTCCGGAGACTCCTGCTCGGAGACCCACCTGATCTTCATGGTCCAGCTTACAATAGCCGGGCCGATGAGGTATTGGATGCCGAGAAAGACAAAGGCCAGTGCCAGGTAGAAATAGGCATTCCCGTGACCTATGTAAGTCCCCACCGCGGTGATGACACCGTAGAGTATGCCGAAGAGAAGCGCGACCAGCAAGAACATCCTGGTTTGCAACCACATGTACTACCTCCCTGATGAACCGAAACCCATCGTAATTAGAAGCCGCCAGGAGCAGCTCATGAGTATTCTAGCATATTGTTTTGAAGCATCGGGCGTTATGGCTATAGAATAGAATCACTGCTGTCAGAGCAAATATGAGCAAAGTCGTATTAGAGTCCCTGGGCTGCAAGCTGAACCAGGCAGAGATGGAGCATCTGGCCCGTCTACTGATCGGGAGAGGACACACGGTAGCAGCATCCGCTGAAGAGGCCGATGTCTACGTGCTGAACACATGTACCGTAACCCATGTAGCTGACCGGAAATCACGTCAGGTGCTGCGATCGACGCGGCGGGCCAATCCCCACGCTCTGGTGATCGCCACCGGCTGCTATGCCCGGCGGGCGCCTGAAGAACTGAGGCGGCTGGGGATAGTTGACGCTGTTCTGGGTGACAACGAAGCAGATCGCCTGGTAGCTGCCATCGAGAGCAATGGACATCCCCGGAGCATAGAGGTGGCCGGGGACCGCGCGAGCAACTGGGGCCGAACGCGTTCACTGGTCAAGATTCAAGAGGGCTGCAGCGACTTCTGTTCATTCTGCGTGGTTCCATACACGCGGGGCATCGGACGCAGCAGACCGCTGAACGAGATTCTGGGAGATATCAAAAACAGGGTGGCCGGCGGACACAAAGAGGTGGTGCTCACCGGAACCAAGCTGGGGGACTATCGGTCAAATGGGCACAGCTCTTCCGGACTGCCGGAGTTGATTCAACTCATTCTCGGCGAGACAAAGGTGGAGCGGCTGCGCCTTTCTTCGCTCCAGCCACAGGACCTGACGCCGGAGATGATCGACCTGTGGCGTGACGATCGTCTTTGTCCCCACCTGCATATGCCTCTCCAGAGCGGCAGCGAGAGCATACTGCGTCGGATGAACCGTCCATACTCTGTGTCCGAGTATCAGGAGGCAGTGCGCCGGGTCAGGGATGCCGTGTCCGACCTGGCTATCACCACTGATGTGCTGGTCGGCTTTCCCGGCGAAGGCGACGGCGAGTTTGAAGAGAGCTATCGGTTCTGCGATGAGATCGGTTTCTCCGGTATCCACGTTTTCCCCTATTCCAAGCGCCCCGGCACGGCAGCGGCAACAATGGCGGATCATGTCGATGAGAGAGTCAAGAAACATCGCAGCGGCCGGATGATGGCGCTGGCTCGTCGCAGCGTGCGGCAATTCCGCTCCCGGTTCATCGGTCGAACCATGACGGTGCTGTGGGAAGACAAATCAGGCGAAGGACTGTGGAGCGGACGTACCGACAATTACCTTCGCGTGTTTGCCAGGAGCGAGGATGATCTGGCAGGCCGGATGCAGGCAGCGAGGATGCTTGGCGAGCACAGCGATGGTTTAGTGGGTGAGATTGTACAGGGAGGTTATTATGGCTGATATTTTGGATGAAGCTTCCTCTTTGGTAGAGTGCAAAGAGTGTCCGTGGTTCAGGGCTTGTGTGGTGCCGATGCGGTTTGGGACGGAAGACCTGATTCGGGAGATGAGGCAGTCGCCACTGGGGGCCAACCTCAATCAGACCACCGACCCGGAATTCCGCAACATGGTGCTCAACATGGCATCAATGGCCCAGAACATGCTCCTGGAGGGCTGCCCCATATTCATCAAGAGGTTGAAGTCAAGCCCGAAGCTGGCAGAACAACTGAAGAGAGTCATGCAGAACTGGGGTACAGAGCAGCAGCCCTAAAAATCCTCAGAACGCAGGCACCTGATCTTCCGGCCCTCCACGGAGAGAGTCAGCCTTCGCGGCAGGATCACCCTTTTGCCTTTCCGCAACGTGAGGCTGTCGCGCATCTTCTCAATATGCTTCCACTCGATGTCTTCCAGATCGCCCAGCACCTTTCTTGTCACCCGCCTGAGCAGGTGGCGCTGCACGGCGGGGTGGAGCGATGTGACGGCTTTGCGATCCAGGACAATAGCCCCGTCCTCTTCTGAGGCCACCTTGGGCCAGATCTCGGATACATAGTCCTCAAGAAAGGACTGCTCTATGGCCAGAGTGTCTGAGGTGCGAATCAGCGCCTCGCCGATCCGGGGGTTGTAGGATCGCAGCAGCGGCATGAGTTCGCGGCGGATGCGGTTCCTGAACAGGGAGAGTGACAAGTTGGAGGAGTCTTCACGTGGCGAGAGATTCTGCCGCTCGCAATAGGCCTCTGTCTCCCCCCGGCTGACCGCCAGCAGAGGGCGGATAATGGTAAGGCCAGCCAGACCCGGCGACGTCCACACGGTCGAAGGCTGCATGCCCAACAGCCCCGTTGGCCCTGCACCCCGCACCAGGTGCATCAGGATCGTCTCTGCCTGATCATCGGCGGTATGGCCCACAGCAATGCGGGCTGCGCCGACATCCTCGGCTACGTCCGAGAAGAAACGATATCTTACCTGCCTGGCTGCGACCTCGAGCGACAGGCGATGTGCCGCCTGGTAGGCTTTGACGTCCCGGCTCTCGATTGTGGCAGGCACTCCAAGCTGCTCTGTCAGATCCGATACGTATCTGGCATCGCCTTCGGACTCGTCTCCCCGCAGCATATGATTGAGGTGGGCGACATGGAGAGCAATGCCGAGTTGCTCTCTCAAGTTCACCAGAACATGAAGCAGGCAAACCGAGTCGGCTCCTCCGGAAACGCCCACGATGACTGTCTCTTGAGGCCGGACGAGATTGTTCCGGACAATAAACTCATGGACAGTCTCAGCCAGTTGTTCGCTCTTTGTCTTCAGAGGCGGCTCCTTTGGGAGATTAACATAACGATCGCCCAACCAGTATATGAGCGTGGTCAGGCAGTGTCAAAATTGGGAGCCGGCGTCTGATCGCGCTATTATCGTGGTAATGGTAGATACTATGAAGGGTGCCCGGATAGAGCGAAGCGAAATCCGCCCTTGTATATTGATGATGGTAGTGGGATGGTTGACGACGTGGCAGACCGCATCCACCCGCGGGAGTAACCATCCCGTTTTGTAGCAGGGGTCGCCACGTTCAGATACAAGCTAGCCCGAACAGTTGCCTGGGCGCAAGAAGCCCGCATTTCGCAAGGAAGAGACAAGGAAAGGTATTTGATGAGTAAGAAAAAGGTCTTTGTAGGAATCGATGTTACCAAGGAGGAGTTGGAGTTTGCTGTCTTTCCCAGAGCTGACACCGAGACATGGCCCAACACGGAAGAAGGGATAGTTCGTCTTGTGGACCACCTGAAATCCCTATGCTCCACATTGGTGGTCCTGGAGGCCACCGGTGGGTTGGAGATGCCCTGTGTTGGAGCTCTGGCTGCAGAAGGACTTCCGTTGGTCGTCATGAATCCAAGGCAGATAAGGGACTTCGCCAAAGCTACCGGCCGGCTAGCCAAGACCGATCGGATCGACGCCCGGGCGATTGCCCGATTTGCTGAAGCAGTGCGGCCTGAGATCAGGCAATGGCAAGAGACTGCACTCATTGGTCTCCTGTGCCTTTGAGGGAATCTTGACAACCAAGACAGTTGCTACAAATCAGAACGTCTTATTTCACGATGCTACCTTTATCTTGATGAATCCCCACCCCGACGCTCTGGAGTCATCGCAGACAATTGTCCCAGTAACTTGGTCCGTTACCGGGTCTATTACGCTGATCTTGCCATCAACGCAAGCCACGTAGAGCTTCCCCGTGGTCTCCGAGTAGGCCATGTGTTGTGGGCCGGGGCTCACGTCCAGGGTCTTGATCACCAGATCGGTATTCGTATCCACTATTGAGACTACACCCTTACCCACCTCCAGTGCTCCTGTCCATGTCGATCCCAGGAAACTGGCCACGTAGACCTTCTGCCCCACTCTCAGCATGTGGAGGACGTTGTGGGGCATAGTGATAACGCCCAGCAGCTTGCCGGAGGGGAATTCCAGGACACCCAGCGGTCGAACAGTGCTGGAGGTCGGCGGCTCCTCGCTTGGGTACATGGGGGCATACATCTTCGACGCTGCTGCAAAAACCGCAGTTTCAAACATGAAGTCGGTGTGAAGCGTAATGGGGGTTCCAACAGTGTCTCGCGTCATTGTATCGAACTCCACCAGGGTATATCCACCGTAGACCTGCATGACATCAATTACTCCGATGAAATACCTGCCTTCGGGGTTGACCAGTACCTCCCCCGCAATGCCGTTGAAATACAGCGTCTTGTCGATGGTCATACGATTCATGTCTATGACATCACAGGCATACTCCTGGTATCCGTAGGGTAGAAAAGCGTGCTCTACAATCGCTAGGTCACCAGGCACGCTGCAGATTCTTCGTGGCCCCCAGGAAACGACGATCTCCGTGATGATCTCTCCCGTACTGGGATTCAGCACCCGAATAATCTTGGAGGTCTCGAGCCCTTTGTGTGAAATGCACACGAATAGGGTGCCATCTGAGGCCACATCGAAATCCTCCAGTGACTCGTCCTCCGCCGCAACACGATGAATCCCCACTATCTCATCCTTGTCCAGATCAACCACAGACACACACTTATGAATGTATGCTAGAGCGTATCCCGCGTGCTGAGGCAGTTCAATGGGGGCATTGCCGAAATCCGAGGGTGTCCGGCTGCTGTTTCCGCACCCAGGGACAGCCGCCAAAGGAAACAGGGACAACACGAACCACAATGACAGTATGAATCGGCGCAATTGAACCTCCCCCCTCTCACATAGCATTCCTTGAGTCTCATGACAGCGTGTGGTCTGGGCTCCCGTTTCGGGGCCCAGACCATGTTCGATCAGCCTCAATGCTCGGCTTCCTAGTCGCTACAGATGACGGTGTCGGTCCTCCACGAAAGCCACAGCGCGTCTGGAGCCACAGCGCCGAAATCCAGTTCGTCCGGAACGGCGTCGAGATCCAGCTTACAGTACCAAGGCGAGGGGTGGTAGTAAGCCGCCCAGCACAACTGGCTGCAGTAGAAGGCATCGGTTCGCCATTTGTCTACGAAGATCCAGTTGTAGGGCTTGCCCAGTTGGTTGAGGGCGTAGTTGGCAGCAGTCTGCCTGCGACTCGAACTGAGCGGCCACGTGTCAACGCGCTGCACGCTGGCGTGGCTGTACTCATTGAGAAATGCGCGACTATTCCAGTCCACTCCGATGTCTCCGGTCGGTCCAATGGAGAAGACATAAGAGGCCCAGTCGTATGTAACAATAGCTGCATGGCAGAAGACCCCGGGGAACAGCCCGCTGCCCTTGACCAAGACAGAGTCGCCATTCGCCGCTGGCTCGAAGTCGCAACTATTGCCATCGCCCGGCGACGTTCCCCACCCGCCGATGACATCGTGGTTTCTCTGGAGATCCTTGGCAGAAGGCATCCACCTTTCTTCCGCCTTGAACTGATCAAATGGAATGGAGATCTCCTTGCTCATGCAATTCTGTTCTATGGCTTTGAGCGTCTCATCCATGCTCCTCATCTGATCGGATTGAGCCAGAACCTCGTTCTGTGCGGCCCCACTACCCGCGGCTTTCAGGGCTTCCTGGTATGCCGCGGTAGTTGCGTTGACGGGAACCAAGTCTTGATAACTCTCGTACTGCTCTGGAATCACAATCTCCTGCCAACCGCGCGCCGTCAGAATCTCTCTTCTAACTTCACGCTGCAGGCCCTTGAGATATGCGACATCGTCTGCTGTCAGTCTTTCTTTGGTGGTGAGTTGCCTATTCCTGTCTTTGCTTCCACTTGCTGCGCTGACCATCGAAGTGGAAGTGAACAAGAGGACAATCGCCACAAGCAAGGCCATAAGGATAGCTATTCTGTTTTTCAACTCCCCCTCCTAATGAGATTGCGCTATTTCAAGGTAGGATTCGAAGACTGCTCATGTCCTGCATCCGTTGCTCTTGCTTGAGTTCCGGCCCACCTCCTTTCAGGGTGATGTTTCGCACCCGTTCTCTTGATTCGGCTCGTGCCCATATCAGCGATAGCCAAGGGATATGGTTCATATCAGTAATGGACCACTAGATATAGCTACGATATCCGTGCATAGATGTCCAGCCACATACGCGCAATTGTACAGCTGTAGCTGATTTGGGCACGTTTCGTGCAGACGGGCAAGCGTCGGCCAACTCAGCCGCTGACGGACATGCTATGTTCGATTGCTGGATGCTTACCCACACGCCTTTCCCGGCGATTCGTCTCACCCCAGTGGCCCAATCAGTATTTGAGCGCCTTCGGGCAGTGTCAAAATTGGGAGCCGGCGTCTGATCGCGCTATAATCGTGGTAATGGTAGCCGGGCTGAAGGTCATCGACAAGCTGCGAATAGATTACGAAGTCCCCTTTGTCAGCGAGCGGGGGAATATCCTGGACCATACCATTGTGCGGATCAACGAGCGGAGGAAGGGGGTTGAGATCAGCTATGCACTCCTCGATCCAACCGGGCAGGTCCTCGAAAGCCTTTTCCCGCACGATGGGATGGATTGCCTGGCTGAAATGACCAGGAGCATACTGGCCGATCTCGGGGTCACACCCCAGAGGATAGCGTTGCAGATGTGGGAC
>CAYYWI010000030.1:0-261 GCA_964475375.1 uncultured Dehalococcoidia bacterium | reverse complement strand
ATCATTTTCACCAGATCGCCGTTTGTCTACAAGTTCGGCTATGAGCTGGTGCTATGGCATCAGGCGATGCATGCCAAGGATCGGTGGGAGCGCAGGTTTCCCTCTGCCCATCCACTGGTGCAGACCGGCGAGTGGCTGGACGTTCTCTGGCACTTCTCCATCGACGGCAGGCTGGAGGCTCTGGGAAAACCCCACTACACCAGAGAAGAGCGCCTGGAGGAGGCTGTCACTCTGTTCCAGAAGCTTGGAATATCCGGCACC
>CAYYWI010000029.1:18866-28245 GCA_964475375.1 uncultured Dehalococcoidia bacterium | reverse complement strand
GACGCCGGAGCAGGTGGTTGAGCTGATAGTCCGGGTCGGCGGCCTGGCCGTGCTGGCTCATCCATTCGATATACCGGACCTGGATCAGATGATACCGCGGCTTCAGCGAAAAGGACTGGCAGGCATCGAAGTCTACTACAACAACTATTCTCCGAAGACAATCCAGTACCTGGCCTCGCTGGCTCGCAAGCACGCACTTGTCGCCACCGGCGGAAGCGATTACCACGGCATCAGCGCCTCGGAGACACCCATAGGCGGGGTAACCATACCGCCGGAGTGTGTCGATCGTCTCCTCGCCCTCCACAAGCGGAGAAGCTCCTGAATGCAGGGAACGAGCTCTATGAAATGTGCCACCCACGCTGACGTAGAGACCGGCTTGTCATGCGGCAAATGCGGCACACCCATCTGCCCGAAGTGCTTGGTGGAGACCCCGGTGGGTGCCCGTTGCCGGAAGTGCGCCGGGATTAAGCGGCTGCCCACCTATAACATCACACCCGCTCAGTATCTCAAGGCTGTGGCTGCCGGGCTGGCCGTAGCGGTCGCCATCGGCATCGCCTGGGCATGGCTGCGGATGATCTTGCACGTCCCGTTCTTCGGACTGACCGTCAGCCTTCTACTGGCAGCGGGAGCCGCCTACCTCGTTTCAGAGGTTATCAGCAGAGTCATCAACCGGAAGAGGGGAACTCCGTTGCAGATCATTGCCGGCGTCTGTTTTGTTCTGTGCTATGTGGTGAGCAACGTCGGCCTGTCCGGACACATGCTCACCTTCTTCCTCGACTTCAGCATCTATGATCTGCTGATAGTGGCGATCGGCACTATCATCGCTGTCGTGCGCCTGCGGTAATACTCCGCAACATTACGTTCCACATCTGAGGGACACCGCAGGAGCTTCTCCTGCACCTCTTTCGGGTTAAGCCTCAGTAGAATATCCGGCGGCTGAGCAGCCCTTCTGCCCGAACCAGAGCCTCCTCAAGAGATTCATCGGCAAACCGCAAAAAAAGCCTCTGGGAGAGGCTCGGCCTCCGCCTCACTTGGATAAGACGGCGACCCACCTTGCCCAAGTCTGCTGCGATGTCGATGGCCCGCTCGAAGTCTCCCACCTCGTCGATCAGTCCCAGGCTCCTGGCTTTCTCACCGAGAAAGACCTCTCCGGTGGCCAGCTCCCGCACCTTGCTCTCATCCATCTTCCGGCCCTTGGCTACGGCGGAAACGAAGTAGTCGTAGAAACCAGCGATCAACTCCTCTTCCTTCTTTCTCTCTTCCTCAGTTGGTTCACGAAAGAAGCTGCCCATGTCCTTCAGTCGGCCGCTCTTGATGACATCCATATGAACGCCGAGCTTGTTCAGCAGATCGTACACTATCGGTCTGATGGAGAGAACGCCTATGGAACCGACCACGGCTGTAGGCAGAGCAACGATCTTGGCCGCAGGACAACTGGCCAGGTACGAGCCCGAGGCGCACGTCCCGCTGATGAAGACCACCACCGGCTTTCTGGCCGAAAGCCTGGAGACGGCGCAATAGAGGAAATCCGACGCAGTGGCCAGGCCGCCGGGAGAATCAACGTTGATGATCACCGCTTTGACCCTTCGATTGTTCTTCAGTGAGTCGATAGCCTCACTGTAGTGCCGCAACCGGCGCGTCCCAGAGATGGGGCCGAACAGGTCCCAGACGCCGATTCCCGATGACATAGGTCGTATGTTCATCTCGCGTGCTCACTCCTTGAGCCTCATTATAGCAGACGGCTCCTCATCGGGGCATGCAGAGGGACAGAGAACGGATTTCGCGGGCACGGCAAGCCGTGCCCCTACGGTCACGTGGACCGCGGATGTCACTCTCACGCAATGATGGTGCAGCGGGACGCTGCCGGGGTCTGGGGTGTCCCCAGACTCAACTCCCTGGAATCCCTCTTTGACAAAGAGGGACTGAGGGAGTTCGGGGCGAGGGGGTTGAATGCCCAACGCTGTACCACTCTTGAGATTGTAGAGTGGGTCAAGTCGGCTTCCGGCGGACGGATCCACCACAGCGTTCACCCGTCAATTGGCGGTGGATCCGCTTCGCTTGATCCACCCTACCTCTCCGGTCAGGTTCACCGCTCTCGTGCTAGCCCGGTTATGCTAACATACTCTTCTGCAGATAGTGGACATGACCAGAGGGAGGCATCACCATGACACAAATTGAAGAGACAAAACAACACTCAGGCAAGCCTCGCATTCTCGTGGTGGGAGGGGTGGCGGGAGGGGCATCCTGCGCTGCCCGAGCCCGCCGGCTTTCGGAAGACGCCGACATCATGATCTTCGAGCGCGGGTCGTACGTTTCCTTCGCCAACTGCGGACTGCCCTACTACGTCGGCGACGTCATCACCGATGAGAGGAGCCTGCTGGTAGCCACTCCGGAGTTGTTCAAGAGGCGATTCAATATCGAGGTCCGTCTCCAGAGCGAAGTCCGCTCCATTGACAGAGCGAAGCAGGAGATCGAGGTCAAGAACACGGTGACAGGCGAGACCTACCGGGAGAAGTACGACGCACTCGTGCTGGCACCCGGATCGGCACCGATTCGCCCCCCGCTCCCTGGGATCGACCTCCCCGGCATATTCACGCTGCGGACTATCCCCGACAGCCGCCAGATGAAGCAGTGGATCACAGATCGGAAGGTGGAGAAGGCCGTGGTTGTCGGCGGCGGGTTCATCGGTCTGGAAACCACCGAGAACCTGGTGAGACGGGGCATCTCTCTCACCATAGTCGAGATGCTTCCTCAGGTCATGCCGCCTATCGACCCGGAGATGGCAGTCCCGGTCCAGGACCACCTCGCGGCCAACGGCGTTACCCTGCACCTGTCGGACGGAGTAGCCAAGTTCGAACAGAACCCGGACGGGCATACCATCTCGGTCATCACCAAGTCCGGCGCCAGCTTCAGTTGCGAGATGGTGCTGCTGGCCATAGGCGTGCGCCCCGAGATCACGCTGGCCAAAGAGGCCGGCCTGGAGATCGGCCAACTGGGTGGCATCCGCGTCAACGACCACATGCGCACCAGTGACGAGCACATCTGGGCAGTGGGCGATGCCGTCGAAGTCCACGATTTTGCCACCGGCGACTGGAGCCTCATTCCATTGGCCGGACCGGCCAACCGGCAGGGGCGCATCGCCGCCGACGTCATCCTGGGCCGCGATGCGCGGTTCCGTGGCGTCCAGGGGACCGCCGTCTGCAGGGTATTCAACATTACTGTGGCTGCCACAGGGGCCAGTGAGAAGACCCTGCAGCGCCGGGGGATCGGCGGCCAGCCGGCGCAGTACGAGAAGATTTACCTGCACCCCGGCCACCACGCCAACTACTACCCCGGCGCCAAGCCGGTCACCATCAAGCTGATCTTCTCGACCAAAGACGGCCGGATTCTGGGGGCTCAGGCCGTCGGCGAGGAAGGCGTCGAGAAACGAATAGATGCCATCGCCATGGCCCTGCAGCGCGGCTCAACGGTGTTCGATCTGGAGGAAGCCGAGTTGTGCTATGCGCCGCAGTTCGGCACCGCCAAAGACCCGGTCAACCTGGCCGGCATGATCGCCGCCAATGTCATGCGGGGTGATGCGCCGGTGGCCCATTGGAAAGACACCTTCGACTCCAAGGCGCTCATCCTGGATGTCCGTGAGCCGAGCGAGTTCAAGATGGGTCATCTCGAGGGAGCTATCAACATCCCGCTCAACTCGCTTCGCAGCAGGATGAACGAGTTGCCACGCGACCGGGAGATACTGGTCTACTGCGCAGTAGGCCAGAGGTCATACTACGCTTCCCGTGCCCTGCGCCTGCACGGCTTCAACGCCCGGAACATCTCCGGAGGCTTCAGGAGCTACGGTGCGGAGAGGCAGATCAAACAGTAGACAGTAGGGTGGATCAAGCGAAGCGGATCCACCGTGGATTAGTACCGTAGGGTGGGCTGTGCCCACCTCTCGTGATCTCCATCCCCGTTGTTCTCAAACCGCGGGTTGATGGCAGTTCCCCCCGCTATCTGCGCCGAATTACATCATCGATGCCTGAACATGTAGAGTGTGCTGAAATGCCGGATACCGACGAGCGAGAATCGAGGGCGGCACGTACTCCTTCACTATCGTGACCATCGGCGCCAGCGGGTTCTCTGCCTACCGGAGAGCCTGGACTCCATGAAGGGGGTGTGTTTCCTGAAGGTTTCGCTGGAGAATAAGGATACGTGCTGGTGGGCACAGCCCACCCTACGGCTCTGTTCTCAAAGCAATGACAAGAAGCAGTGCAGCGGGAACGCTGCCGGGGGTTTGGGGTGTCCCCCAACTTCAGAACTCCCACTTCTTCAGCGGCTCGAACCGGCCCTGGAAGAAGCGCAGCATCTTCGGCTCGTATGCCAGCTTCAGCCCGGTGATCCGGTCGCGCTTCCTGTACAGCTCCGCGATGCCCTCCACGGCATAGTCGATGTGGGAGTTGGTGTAGACCCGGCGCGGGATGGTGCAGCGCACCAGCTCCAGCCTCGGCCGGTAGTTCTTCCCCGTCTTCGGGTCGCGCCCCTTGGAGACGTTCCCGCGTTCCATCGTTCTGATCCCCGTCTCAACGTACATGGCCGCGGTCAGAGCCTGCGCCGGAAACTGCTCCTGGTCGATGTGCGGCAGGAACCGCTTGGCATCGATGAACACCGCATGTGACCCGCAAGGCACCACAATGGGCACGCCGGCCTCCTGGAGCTTGCGCCCAAACTCCTGGGTCTGAGCTATTCTCATCTTGATGTAGTCATCGTCCAGCGAATCTATGAGGCCACGATGGAGAGCTTCCATGTCCTTGGAATCCAACCCGCCGTTGGTCACATCGCCTTCCCAAATCCGCAGCATCCTCAGGAACGCCCGGTTCAGATCAGGGCTGTTGCAGGCAATGATCCCGCCCATGTTGACCAGGAAGTCCTTCTTGGCGCTGATGGTGCAACCGTCGCCGTAGCTAAGCAGCTCGCGCAGGATCTCCTTGACCGGCTTGTCGCTGTACTGCGGGTCCTTCCACTTGATCATGTACGCGTTCTCCACGCAACGGGTACCATCGTACATATTGGGGATACCGTACTTGTGCAGCAGCTTCGACACGTCCTTGGCGTTCTGCATGGAAATCGGCTGCCCGCCGGCCATGTTCACGCAGGTCTCGAAACTGACATAGGCCACGTTCTCCGGCCCGACGCGCTGGATTTCGCTCTCCAGCTTCTTCAGGTCGATATTGCCTTTCCACGGGAAGGGGTTGGTCGGGTCGTACGCCTCATCCACGATGACGTCTACAAACACGCCGCCGGCCATCTCCTGGTGCTGCTTGGTGGTGGTGAAGTACATGTTTCCCGGCACGATCTGTCCCGGCTTGATCATGCACTGGGACATGATGTGCTCCGCGGCCCGCCCCTGGTGCGTCGGGATGATGTAGTTGTAGCCCAGTATCTCCCGGAACTCCTCGACCATCTTGAGGTAGTGCCGGCTGCTGTACGGCGTGTCGGTCGTGTTGGTCATGCCCTCCCACTGGTAGCAGCTCATGGCCGATGTGCCGCTGTCGGTCAGTAGGTCCAGGTAGACGTCTTCCGACTTCAGCAGGAAAGTGTTGTATCCGGCTTCGGCAATGGCCTTCTTGCGGTAGGCCTTGTCCACCGTCCTCACCGGTTCAAAGATGGCGATCTTGTACGGCTCGTACATCCGTTTCTCGGAGCGCTCCACCCTCGGGAAGGACACGAACAGGCGCTGCTTCAACGGCTCGAACTGGGCCTCGTCCACGAACTCAGGATCGTTCTTCAGCGAAAGGCCAGTCAAGTCCTCTCGGTTCTTATACACGGCCGCCACTACATCCGCGATCTCCCTCAGGTGGTTGATGGTGTAGGCGCACCGGGGCAACTCGAATATCAGCGTCCGCGCCCCCTCGCCGATCGCGTGGTAATCCCAAAGCCCTTCGATCTTGCCGCGCATGCCTCCCTGGATATACAGCGAAGCCGCCAGTACGAATTTGGGTGACTCCTCAGCCGGGATATGCGGCAGGAACTTCTGCACGTCCAGCGCGATCCCCCTGGTGCCCTTGTACACCGGCACGCCCTCGGCCTTGATCATGCCATAGAGGGCCTCGACCTGCCCCTGGTACCACTCGGTGTATTCTGTCTTGGCCATTTCTTCCACGCCGATGGCGAAGACCTCCATGGCTCGGCCCGACATGCCGCCATACGTGTGCAGACCCTCGAAAACAACCACCTCGTTCCTGAGCTTGGCGAAGCAGTCGTCGTGCGGGCTGGAAATGAAACCGCCGACGTCCGATCGCGGGTCCTGGCTGGCATCCATCAAGACAATGTCAGCCAGTTGGATGATCTTCCGGGCGATGTCCAATATGCTTGGCTTCGGGGATTCCACCTTCCTGATCCAATAAGCATTCTCCAGAACATCCGAGATGTCTATGACCAGAGCCACCGAGCAGGCAGCCGCCAACTCCTTCACTGCCTCCATGTTGGCCATCGACACGGGCTGGCCATTCCAGGCGTCGGGGCATGTGTCGATCTGGATGTAGGCCACCCCATCCTTCCCCAACTTCTTCAGCAGCCGCTCCAGCTTCGCCAGATCGATGTTCCCACCGAACTTCTGGGGTTCCCCGTACCTGGCAGCCTCTTTGACGCTGACATCAACGCTCTTTCCCTTGTTGGCCAGGACAAGGCCATCGCACCGCCCGCGGTTGTGCAAGACCGTCTGCCCCGGTTGAATCATCGTCGCTGCCAGGAGCTTTTCCGAACCAATGCCGTTGTGTGTGGGCACAAGGTGCTCAATGCCGAGGACCTCTCGCACCGCGCTCTCCAGCCGCAGGAAGCTTCGTGCCCCGGCGTACGCTTCATCGCCGATCATCAGCCCTGCCTTCTGAAAATGAGACCACGCGGACATGCCCCGCGCCACCATGTCAAAGGCCACGTGATCCGAGCAGACATGAAACGTGTTGAAATGCGCCTGCTTCAGGATGTTCCATCGTTCGTAGGGTCTGAGTGCTGTTATCTTCTTGACTTCCTTGATCTTGAAAGGCTCGCTTCTCATCTGTCCTTACTCCATCGTCTTCGCTGTGAGTCGGTTCCAATACCAGCGCTTATTGTACCACCTGAACCTCGCCTTTCGGCCAGCGGCAAGCTCAATTCTGAGAATGTGACGTGCCGGACAAAGGCATGCCCCAAGTCGAAACTGATAGAATACTGTCCGAGCCGGGAACGGCACGCCAGTATAGATATATGAACATGAAGGAGTAGACATGCCATCCAGACACAAGATAGAACAACAACTGACCGACAAGTGCTTCGGCTGCGGGCAGGAGAATCCCGTTGGCCTGAGACTCAGCTTCGATATCGATGAGAATACCGTCAGGTCAGAGTTCACTCCCACAGAAGCTTATGCAGGCTATCCAGGTTACGTGCACGGCGGGATAGTGTTTTCCATCCTGGACGAGGCCATGGGTTGGGCTGCATACAACCTTTCATCCGGCATGCTCGCGGTCACCGCCAAGGCCCAGGTCAGATTCAGACGCCCGGTGCTGACGGGCGAGCCGCTTACGGTAACGGCCTCCATAACCCGCAAGACAAAGAGGTACATCTGGACGGAGGCGAACATCAGGCGAAAGGACGGCACGCTGGCTGCGGAAGGCACTGCCATCATGGTGGTCAGCGAAGGCGACTGAGCCTGCACAAGGAAGCCAGGAGAACCGCAGAATCCTGCAATAGTAGGCAGCCCAGTCCCTTTTCTGGTAAAGTATATAGTGCTTGGGCCTGTGGCTCAGAGGGAGAGCGTCTGACTGGCAGTCAGAAGGTCGAGGGTTCGAGTCCCTCCAGGTCCATTTTTCTTTTGGGTTGAGCACAGACGCAGAAGTTAGACTCCTCCGTCCATGGCTCATTCTCCCGTCTTGAACACCGCTACCGCTCTCTCCATTTCCTCAGCCATCTCAGCCAGTGACTGCGCCGCAGCCAGTGCCTCCTCGGCCTGCGCCGACATCTCCTCTACCGATGCCGAAACCTCTTCCGATGCCGCGCTATATTCCTCCGCCATGCCTGCCGTGGTCTCTACCGACTTGGAGACAACCTCACAGCTGGCCGTCATCTCCTGCGTCGCCGCCGCATTCTGTTCGACTATGCGGTTGATCTGGTCTATCGCCTCCACCATCCCGCTGCTCAGATTGTTTAATTCACGCGCGGCATGGGATATCTGCTCTACCTGTCTTCCCACCTTCTGGGACCGCTCCAGGATGTTGTCCAGGGATCCTCCGGCATCCGCTGCCAGCTTGTACCCAAACTCTACTTCCTTGCCTCCCTGCTGCATGGCATTCACAGTCTCCCTTACCCTTGTCTGTATGCCGTTGACAATGGCAGCGATCTCCTTAGTGGCAGCCGATGACCTCTCTGCCAGTTTCCTGACCTCGTCCGCCACGACCGCAAAACCTCTTCCCTGTTCCCCGGCCCTCGCCGCCTCTATTGCCGCGTTCAACGCAAGCAGGTTGGTCTGAGCCGCAATGTCGTCTATAGTCGCCACTATCCGCCCGATCTCTTCTGATCTTTCACCAAGATCGGTAACCTTGGATGAAGCAGCGTCCATGGCCTTCTTTATCCTGCGCATGCCCTCCACAGTCTCATGGGTCATCCTGGCTCCGTCAGCCGCAGATGCCGATGTGTTTTCCCAAGCCTCAGCGCCTGCCTTGGCGTTGCTGGACACGTCTGAGATCGCCCCCGATACCCTCTTGACGATGCCGGTCGCTCTTTCCACTCCCTGGGACTGGCGCTGCGCCCCCTCGGAGATCTGGTCTATTGCAGAGGAGAGCTGCGCCATCCCTTGGGATGTCTGCTGAAGAGAGGTTGACTGCTCACCTGCCGACCTTGCCACCTGCTGTATGGTGCCGGCGATCTGCTGCGTTGCTTGAGCCGTCTGTTCGGCTGCCTTGGTAAGTTGCCTGCTCGCCTCAGACACATTGGAGGCGGCAGCCTTCATCTTGCCTATCAGCTCGCGCTGCCTGGCAACCAGTTGGGTGAAAGCATTGGCCAGCATGTCTCCGCCTGACTTCGCCTTGACCTCCACTGTGAGATCGCCGTCCGCCAGCCGCTTGGTATTGCCGGCCATTTCCCTCATGTACTCGATGACTTCGGAATAGGCTTGGGCAAGCTCACCAATCTCGTCATTCGACTTCACGCTTATCTGCTGTTCCACATCGCCCTTGGCGAGCGCCCTGGAGGTCTTGACCAGAGAAGATATCGGCCTGCCTATGACCAGCCTCGTCAAAATCCAGAACAGGAAGATGCCGACCAGGGTCGCCACCCCGTAGGAAATCCCCAGGAAGTTCCGCTGCCTGTCCATAGCTTGGACCACATCCTGCGTGTAGATTCCGGTGCCCACTATCCATCCCCA
>CAYYWI010000029.1:12187-18856 GCA_964475375.1 uncultured Dehalococcoidia bacterium | reverse complement strand
TGCGTGTAGATCTCGGTGGCCGCCGTCTCATCCAAAAACTCGAAGGTCTTCACATAGGAGAGCTTGGGCACGACGTTCCCCTCCTGGTCCTTGTACTGCCAGTAGTACTTGTAGAATCCCGCGCCCTGCTCCTGGCACAGGCCCACCATGTCCTGAAAAATATAGCTGCCCTTCCCATCCTTGATGGTAGAGACGTCTGCATTAACCAGTTCCGGTCTGAAGGGTTCCATCAGCATGACAGGCTGATAGTCATTCACCCAGAAATAGCCGTCCTTGTTTTCCCCGTAGCGCAGGCCGTTGAGTGCGGCCAAAGCATACGTCTGCGCCTCAGTTCTTGTCACCAGTCCTGCAGACTCAAGACCGTAGCAGAACTGCAGCATGCCATACGCAACTTCGACCTCCTCCTGCGTCTTGATCTCCTTCTCGCGGATCAGGCTCTTCCTCATCTCCGGCAGAAGGTACGCCGCTACGTATACGTCGGCAATCAGTACTATCAGGCCGGCTGCCAGCAACATCTTCCACATGATGCTGAACTTCAGCCGTCTTGTCTTCAATGCTCCCAGTATCGACACTCCATGCCTCCTACCATCGAGCTTTATCTGCCCGATGGATTGCTATCATCAGAAGCTGTTTGAACTTACAGCTTCGTAATGTCGCCGGCACTCACCAGCCTCATGAACCACCTGGCCACCTTGGTGCTGCCGCTATCCTCTTTTTGACCATCGGGTATCATACCCATGCTCTCCTGCGTCGCGAACTGGTCAAAGGTGCCCTCGTAATCCTCAGTAGCGGTCACAAAAGCCCAAGTAAAACGCATCGGGATAACCTTCACCTGGATTGTGCTGTCTTTTTCGACACTGGGTAGAGGCGGTAAGTAACATTCACCGGCATAAATCAAGGCTCTGCCGTTCTTGTCCGCGATCAAGGCACCACCAGCACCCATTGGGGCGAATCCGGTATTGAATAGAGCCATCTCTACGGTCCCTTTTATCGTCACGTAGTGCCCCTGGTACACCCTGAGATGGTCCTGCAAATCCTTTATCGTCAGCGTCGTCTCTGTGCTGACTTTGACATCCGCCACGCCCGGGAAACTCCCGACGCCGTCGGTGGCAGTTACCGTGATCCTGTGGTAGTCCTGAGATACAGACCCGGTATCCCATGTCGCAGTGGCCGTGACCCATTTCTGCCCCGGCACTGTGGTCATGGTAACCGCCGTGGAGTTGTCCACGCTGTACGTTACTTCGGAGACAGCGCCGTTTTCCGTGTATATCTTGGCCGCCAGGGCCACCTGCCCGCTGACTATGGGCCAGGCAGAACCGGCAGGGCTGATCTCTATTTGCTGCTTGCTGCCGATTTCCTTGTAGAAACTATCCAGCTTGTCCCCGCTGACTGAAACGATCCGATAGCCCGGCTTGCTCCCGTCCGGATTGTCGCCGTGCCCCCATTCGCCCGAAAGAGCGGAGGTGACCTGCTCGGTGAAGTCCTGACCGTTCATCAAGAGATCAGCGTGGGCATGTCCGGAGAAGATCGTTGTCTTGTACTGCTTCAGCAGGCTGAGCACCTGATCACGTTCTTTCCAGCTCGTGGTCGGTTCATGACAGAACACCAGCAGAGGACTGCCCTTCTGTCGGTAGCCCAGGTCTTTCTGCAGCCATCCGAGTTGGGAGGCACTGACCTTGAAAGACTCGCTGCCGGCCTCAACCTCGTTGGGATCAAGCACTATGCAATGGAACTGACCCCAGTCAAAGGAATAGTATGTGGGGCCGAAGCGGCTGCGGTAGGCATTCTTGCTGCATCCCGCCTGCGCACCGGCAGCCGACTCACAACTCAGGTTGGCGGCGTCATGATTGCCCAGGGCGTTGTACACGGGCATGCTGAGGGCTGAGATTGCCGTCTTGTAGGCACCGAACCACTCATTCGCCTGCGCCTCCGAGATGGTCTTGGTATCACCCGTATTCACGAGGTCGCCGGTTGAAACAACGAATGCCGGTGAGATCCCCTTGAACTCTTCCACCGCCTTCTGGAAGTTCGTCAGGTTGGCTGCATCCAGGTGGATGTCGGTCATGTGTATGAAAGTGAAGTTATCGGTATTCCTCTCCGGCGCAGCTTTCAATCCGAAATTGAACTGGCTGCCGGAGACGCTCTGATACCAGGCCGTCGATGGGGCATAGTCGCGAGGTGTGGTTACGAAGATGAAGGATCCTTCTTTGGTGAGGGTATAACTGCCGGTCGGTCCTGTTACAGTCGAGGTCAAGCCATTGGAGACAACCACTCCGGCAATCCCCACCTCATTGGCGTCTTTGACTCCGTTGCCGTTCAGGTCTTGAAACACTGTCCCTGTGATGTTGACCGGCGTGGGCGTCGGGTCCTCGTCATCTGACTTGCTCTTTCCGGATGAGCAGCCGACAGCGGCAACGACCGCCAGGATCAGTACAACAAGAGCCAGCCTCGAAACGAGATCTCTGTGAATCATCTCCACTCCTTTGCCTGCCCTACGGCTGATTGAATGGGTCCGAGTTCCGGCGCATCTGTATGCTTGCTCGCCAGGCGGAAAAACCGATTGTGTCAGTCTACTGAGCCCGCGTCACTCCCGGGTCACATCGAACTCGCATTACCTCACGTCAATCTCTCGGACATGCATCCGTACCATACAAAGTCGTCTCGAAATCAGCCCGCATGCCGGCAGGGAGATTATTCAGCAGCACTGTCTCGCCATCCAGTAGTGTGGACTGGAGCCAGCGTTTCTAAGGCGCAATCCGTAATGGAAGGCAGGGCTTGTTTGTTCCGGGGATCCAGGAGAATGCACAAACCGGGTTCCGACCAGTTGCCTGGACGTTCAGGATTCAGGAAGGAGCTGAGATCGCTATCAGACCCCTCTCCACCGAGGCTCCGGTTTAGTGGCATTGTCCCACGCTACGCACTGCCAGGAGACATCGGTGCCAAATGTTATCTTGCCATCCAATGAGACATCATAGCTGGCTCTGAACGTCTTCCAGTCAGTCAGGTAGTCCGCCGCATCCTTCGTCTCTGCCATGACCTTGCCGGCTGTGCCATCCCATCCCATGACACTGGATTCGAGTTCATCTTCTCCGGCAGCAGTGAGGCAAGCCTGGATAGCATCCCGGGCCTGGCGCAACTCTGAATTCGCTGCCTCCGAGCAGAGCAGCACGGTTACCAGAATCGACTTTGTGAGTTCAGCATCGCCGCCCGGTCCCTTGACCACAAGAATCACATCATATCTTCCTGGGACTGTGTAGGTATGGCTGGGGTTTTGCAGAGTGCGTGATGAGTCGCTGCTCGCATCCCCAAAAGTCCATTTCCATGAGGTGATCCGCCCCTCGGACTGGTCGCTGAACTGCACCGTCAGCGGAGCCAGGCCGACGATCGGCGTCTTCTTGAGCAGAACACTGCCCGACACCGGACTCACCGTAAAGGCTGCTGTCGGCTTTGGAGGCTTGCTGCAGGATATGCCAGGCAGGGCCAGGATTGAGATGGTGGCGATCGCTACGCCGATGGTCAAGACCTTTCTGAGATCGAATCCAGGCATGACTCAGCACCTCCCTTCTTGTTCACAGCGGGGAAAGACAGGAGTGCCCAGGTGTGTTATGAGCGGTCTTGCTTCAGGATTTCCCTGCTGTAGACGCAATCTGGCGCAGACTGTACCAAACCATCTATTTGTTGTCAACAACCCGTCGGACAAGACAATAACCCCCTTGGCAAAGACAAAAGAGATGGAAATGCTGGACAGGCTCGATATAATGAGAGGCAAGCGTGAGGTCAGTCTGTTACGATTGCGACTTACGGTGCGTGCACCGTGAGAATAAGTGCTGCAAGGAGGCTTAGTGAAAAAACTGGTTCTGTTCATCGCGCTGCTGGTCGCCATACCTGTGATGCTGGTGGGATGCGGCAAGAGCGAATCCGCCGCCATTAAGGACTCGATCAACGGATTCGTGGCCGCCTACAATGACGAGGACTTCGACAAGTGCACGGACTACCTCGTAGGCATCACCGATTTGACCAAACCAGCCGTTATTCTAGCCTTGACAGCTGGCCGCTTGGCCACCGGGGAAATCGAAGTGAACAGCATCAAGGATATCTCCGTTGAGGGTTCAAGCGCGACTGCCACTGTGACGTTCACCGCGATGAGTCTGGAGCAGACAAGGGAATTGTCTCTGACCAAGGTGGACGGAATGTGGAAGTTCGAGGGAGAATCCCTGTTCTCGCCGCAGACACCGGGATAACCCGGCAGCAAGCCCGATATAGCGAACCTGAGGCCCGCCTGATAGTAACCAGGTGGGCCTTTCTTTACCCTTCAGACTAGGCAGGGGCAATTCTTCTGCACTTGTCAGCAGCCAGGACCGCGGCCCCAATAGCTCCGATCAGCTGCGGGTCCACTTGAAAACGGACCACACCAGCGCCCAGATACTTTTCGAGACATCTTACCAGGCCTACGTTCTTGGCAGTGCCGCCGGTTACGGCGATGTCATTCTCTATACCCACACCCCGGACAAGATGCATTATCTCGCGCGCCACGTTGTCATTGATACCTGCTGCAATATCAGCACAGTCCCGCCCGTCAAAGACGTGGCGTTTGACGTCGATCTGGGTCAATATGCAGCAAGGCTTGTTCATGATCACCGGGTCCTTCGCCTCCAGGGAGAGAGGCCCCAGTTCGGAGACCTCAACCCCCAGGCTCCTGGCCATCAGTTCCAGAGCTTTGCCGGTCCCCGCAGCGCACTTCGTGTTCATCCGAAAGTCAACGAGACCTCCGTGCTCGTCAACCCTGATAGCCTTGCAATCCTGGCCGCCGCCGTCGATGATGGTCCTCACACTCGATTCAAGCCAGTGGGCGCCCCGGCCATGGCAGGAGATCTCGCTCATATTGCCGTTGGCAAAAGGCACCAGGTTGCGGCCGTAGCCCGTACTCACACAATAATCGATTTGCTCATAGGAAAGGCCCAGCCTGCTCAGCAGCTTGTCCATCACGTCAGTGGCAGACTGCACCGCGCTGGTCCTGGAGCGCACCATCTCACACCCCAGGATCTCGTCATTCCGAATCACGGCGGCCTTGGTGGTCAATGCCCCGATGTCGCATCCGGCTGTCAACATCACGACCTCCCTTCCAGGCGGAGGCGTTCCGCTGCCATGCTGCTGAGGATTCCGCTGTCGAAGCTGCATCCTTCCCGTGCCAGGAGAGCGGCTCCGAGTGCCGCCACCAGTTGTGGGTCAATCCCTCCAAGATCAGCGAACTTCAGCCCCAGCCTCCTCTCCAACATGCCGACCACCAACCCATTCTTAGCCACGCCGCCCACCATGGCCACCTCTTGAACAATGCCCAGCCTCCTGACCTGACCGGCTATCTTATTGGTCACTGCTGAGACGACCCCGGCAAAGACATCACGCTTGTCATGCCCCTCGTTGATCAAAGAAATCACTTCGCTCTCGGCAAATATGGGACACTGATTGTCGATGTAGAGGGGATTGGCCGAGCTCCAGGAAAGCTCCATCGACTGATCCAACGGCATTTCCAGTGTCGTCGAAATCACTTCCATGAACATCCCCATGCCGGCCGTGCAGAGGTCCGTAACGGCGGATTCGCCCAATCCCCCTGTGTCATTGATGTAGAAGGCCATGAAGCTGTGCCCGCCGACATTGATCACCGTTCTTACCCGGGGGTTGAGCTTCACAATAGCCCGCTGAAGGCAGAGTGTATCAGGAGCCACCCCGTTCGAATAGGGAACGGCCTGGCCACCGAAGCCCGTGGATACGCAACGATCCATCCTCTTGCCTGCAAGCCCGGCTCGACCGAGGGCCTTCTCCATGACCGTAACAGCCGCTTCCTGAGGAAAGCTTGAGTATGGCACTACCTCGAAAGCCAGGGGACCATCCTCGTCGATGATGGCCGCCTTGGCAGATACGACTCCCAGGTCACAACCACCGTACAGCAATTCGTTCCCCCCTTCTTAATACTCTGGCGACCCGAGCCACAAGCAAGCTTGCAGCGAATACGAACCCTGTTGTCTGATTCTGGCAATTGTCAGTGGGGCCGTCAAGAAGACAAGATCCACGGTCCTGCTGGATCGCACTCGGATACAGCACGGAGAAGTGCATACTGCCTCGGAGCCGTGCTCTTGTCCCTCAATAGACCGGACTCAGGCAATTCGCGACCTTTTAGGAATCTCATAATTGAAGAGGGATATCTCATGATAGGCATCAACCGTTTGTTTCTCTCTCAAGCAGAAGACATCATCCTCGGCTGAGCAGAGGAATGCAACACCAGCAGTTCACTTAGGTAACAGGGTCAATTCGAGTCCTTGACAAGTCGGCATGCCACGGCTATACTCATGGCCGTTCTATCTAGAATTTCTATCTCGAATAACCTACGGGGTTGTCAGTTACCAGGTTACAGGACAACAAGCGACACTCAGTCATGTGATGGCCCGCCAACCGTATTACTTGGAGCCGGGGGGCGGCTCAACCAGGTGGGGGGACAAATGACCACAAACAGGGGCTCACAGTATTCAACTCTCAGGGGGGAAACATTGAGTCAGAGAGCAATCTGAACAACAAGGGTTCTCTTGGCAGATTCACATCATAGACTCTGTGTTTAAATTTACATTGGAGGTATGCATGAAGGGTCCTTTAGAAGGTTTGCACATTGTTGACTGC
>CAYYWI010000029.1:0-12177 GCA_964475375.1 uncultured Dehalococcoidia bacterium | reverse complement strand
GCGACGTGCATCCTGGGGGAACTCGGCGCTGACGTGGTCAAGGTCGAGAATCGTGTTACCGGAGACCTGCTCCTCGGGCTCTCAGGCGCATTCTACCAGGGGAAGCGGAATGCCCCGTACGAAGTTGTGAACCGTAACAAGCGCGGCATTGCTCTGGACCTGAAAAAACAGGAGGGCAAGGACATAATCAAGGAACTGGTTAAGAGGGCTGATATCTTCATCCACAGCCTCCGCTCCGAGCCGGCTGCCAGGCTTGGCCTGGACTACGCCAGCCTTTCTGCCGTGAATCCCAGACTCATATACGGCCAGGCCTCCAGCTGGGGGCCGGTGGGTCCGGATGCCGAACAGCCGGGGTTCGATGCGGCGGCCATGGCAAAGTCCGGCCTGATGTACACCTTGACCATGGGCACTGAAAAGCCCCTGGAACCTCCGGCCATAGGGTTCTCGGATATGTCCGGGGGCGTATTCCTGTCCTTGGGCATACTCGCGGCGCTGAACGCCAGAGAGAAGACCGGCAAAGGCCAGAGACTGGATACCTCAATCTTCGGATCGAGCATCTCCATGGCTAGATTTGCCGTCAGCTATGCTCTCGCCAATGGGGTCGATCCGTCCAACGACCCGGCCACTCAGTGGATGCAGAATCCCCTTTATTACTTCTATGAGTGCGCGGACGGCCGCTGGATCTATCTTGCGATGAACCAGTACGATCGCTACTGGCCTGCCTTCTGTGACGCCGCGGGAGTGGATGAAAAGCTGAGGAAGGACTCCAGGTTCAAAGATCTCTTTACGGTAATCCAGAACACCCCAGAGGTCCTGCCTATCATGCGCGAGATCATGATCAAGAAGGAGCGGGCGGAATGGGTGAGAATATTCCGTGAACATGGACTTCCGTACGCTGAAGTCCAGAAGCTCCCGGAGCTGGCTGATGACACTCAGGCTCTGGCTAACGAATACGTAATGGATTTTGACAATCCCAGGTACGGCCGGGAAAAGGTGGTCGGGATACCCTGGAGATTCAGCGATACGAAGGTCTCCATATCGCGGCCCTGCCCCATACTGGGCGAACACACCGAAGAGGTCCTCCTGGAGCTGGGCTACACCTGGAACGACATAGCCATGTTCAAGGACAGGGAAGTTATCTAAGTCGCTCTCTTCGATACAGGACTAGTCAAGGGGCTTCCGGGTGGGGTGATGCAAGCGGAGGTGCTCGGCGAAAATAATGGGCAACACGTTCGTTTGGTCTACGAAGTGCAAGTCGGTCGGAGGTAGAGAGCCCTGTTCGCGGTCGATCACCGCCAAGGGAGTATGTGCTCCCGAAGGCTGCATCGACCCTTAAACCTATCCTCGGCAAGGCAACCAAACGACCAGGAGTAACCTTGCATGAAAAGAAGGATGTGCTTGCTTCAATACGCCCTCAACAAGTTATCGATAAGCTGCATTATGAGCCAGCGAGCCAGTCATATGACATCATCAGGAATCATTACCCGGAAGTTTATCATCACACCATAAGCTGTCCGGTCGGAATGAGACCAGTGAGTTGAAGGATTGTTAATAATGTTTCTATCGAGGAAGGAGAGTCGAAAATGAGGGTCGCAATTCTGGGCTGTGGTTCTCAGGGACAGGCCGCAGCCAAACGATTGGCCCCGAGCGAGGCAATATCCGGTCTGATCGTAGCAGACCAGCACGAGGCATCAGCCTTGAAAGTTGCTGCCAAGCTGGGAGGCAAAGCCGTTGCTCAACAAGTTGATGTCACTGATCGAAAAGGTCTTGAGTCAATCTTGGGGCAGGTAGACATTGTCGTTAACACAGTCGGGCCGTTTTTCAAGTATCTCTTCCCTGTTCTTGACGCGGCAATCGCGTGCAAGATCAACTACGTGGACATCTGTGATGATTACGACGTTTGTGAAGAACTCTTCCTCAAGCCGGATTACGACATGAAGGCCAAGAAGGCAGGGATTACCGCTCTTTCATGCATGGGAAGCGCCCCAGGGATCACCAATGTCATAGCAAAGCTCGGCTGCCAACAGATGGAACGCGTCAAGGCCGTACATGTGTACATGGCCTGGGGCTACTGGCGTCTCATCACCCCAGCCGTCTGGAGGCACATCTTTCATTGCCTCGGCGGTGAGGTTATCCAGTACCTGGGGGGCAGATACCAGAAAATTCCGACTTTGGGCGGAAGAGAGAATATCAAGTTCCCTGAGCCTATCGGTTGGCTTGAGACATACTATTTTGGGCATAGTGAGGCCGTAACATTGCCGCGTTTCATCCCCGGCCTGGAGGAGGCGACCGTAAAGTCGGCCTGCTACCAGCCGGAGGCAAACACCTTGCTGGGCAATCTGGTCAAGTACGGGTTTGCCAATCGGGAGCGCGTGGCGGGGTTGGCGGAGCCGCCCGTAGACTATATCAGCGCCTATATACCATCGCAGGAAGGAGCAGCCTACTTCAACGTGGAGAAGTCAGGTCTCGAGTGGAGAGACCACTGGGGCGTTGACGGAGTGATGCAGATCGAAGTGATTGGTGAGAATCAAGGGATAGCGAGTCGCCGGCTCTACGAGCTACGGGATGCAAATGGCAATTTTTCCACCGCGAGATCACTCGCCACGGCAGTGGAAGCCATGGCGAGGGGCGAGATTTCTACAAAGGGCGTCCTGGCTCCCGAAGCCTGCATTGACCCTCTGCCGTTTCTGCGCAAGGTCATGGAACGAGAGCCGGGCGTCAGCATATACGAAAGGACTGAACAGTTGGTTCCACTATGACCACAGGCTTGAGTTGGAACCCCTCCGTCAGTTACCTCATCGATCATCTGGCCATTCTTGATGATAATATAACGTTCGATTGCCAATCAGGTTGCTCTCTGTTGCGCAGCCCCGCATGCGTGTGACACATGAGTCGAGACTGTGCCGATCGCGAGATTCGCAAGTAGAATCTCGCGATCGGCTGGATTAGTGCGGGTAATCTTGTCATCGGGTAAGTAATGCCACCCAGGCTACCCCCGAACAGGTAAAGGTCAGACAAGACAGCTTCTCTCAGCAAGGTGGCGTTGTGAAGACTTCGTTAGTTCGATGCAACTGAGTCGTTCATACAGAAGTCTGAGATTCGTATCATGCGACGGATAACGAAATTTGAGATTCATGAGTCGAGTCCGGCATTGCCTCGTTGACGCACGACGCCTTTCCCTATCATGACTTCTCCTCGAAGAAGGGCGATTGGGGCCACATGCGCAATGCATCCTTTCCTTGAAGCATCGAGACTGCTTGAGTGCGTATGCGGCCAAGATAGGAGGCGAGTTCGGCTCGTTCGGCCTCAGAAAGGCAAGAGGTAATCTCGTTAATAACTTTGAGTGTCGGCCCCGTCTTATGAATAATCTTCTTACCTTCGTCCGTCATCTCGATTCTCACCATATTCTTTCTCTGAAGATCCTTCACTTTGCGTATTAAGCCCCGCTTTTCCATTTGCTTCAGCAACGCGAAGATTGTGTGGGGCTCGCGAAACAGCCATCGAGACAGATCAGCAGGCGTTACTGGTTGTCTTGCTGTCGTGATGACCAACAGGACTCCCGCCTGCATCATTGATACGCCCATGCTCCTGAAGCTGTTCTCGATGACTCTGTTTGACGCATGGGAGCTTTCGTCCAATAACGCAATGAGCCCAGCCTCAAGCCCTACTCGATTACCCAAGGCATGCGCTAGTGTGTCACCAGCCAGACTTGGCTCGGAAACCGTGTTGGAATCATAGGGTTGTCGATCGCTCAGTTCGCTGCTTCTCCTGCTCATGTCTTCTACCTCCGCACCTGCATCAGAATCCGTAAGTATGTCTCTACCATCATCTTTATTATCTTGGTTATGAGACCGGCGTCAAGGTTCGGCTCTCCCAAAAAAGGGGCCTTCAAAAGCCGCCGGTTTTGAGTAGTTGAAGCCCACCCCTTCATGGCTGTGATCTAATCCCCCAGATTATCCACGGATCAGGGTCTTAATTCGAGTCCTTGACAAGTCGGCAATGCCACGGTTATACTCATGGCCATTCTATCTAGAATTTCTATCTCGAATAACTGGAACAGTTACCAGGTTACAGGATAACAAGCAACACTCTAAGTCATGTGATGGCTACCAACTGGGTTGCGATATGGGGCCGCAAAGGAGTTAAGAAATGAAGCGCTGAAACGAGACGTCGGGCAAAGAAGAATCTTAAATAAAGATAAGAAAGGGGGGACAAATGACCACAAACAGGGGGGCAGGGGTATATGAACCTACAAATGGGGGGATATTGACCGGCGCAAATACCACCAAGCACCAGGCAATGCGACTGCCATACTTTCGTTCACAGATTGGGGTGAACCATGGGTGAAGCATCGCTTGGTAGGTCCAGAGCGTCCTCGGCGCCAGGTTACCGCTGGGTAGTACTCACGGCGTGCTTCCTGGCATGTGGCTTTGCATTTGGAATTCTGAGTACCTTCGGAGTCTACCTGACACCGATTCAGGAAGACCTTGGGTGGAGCCGAAGCATGGTCTCCTGGGTAGCCGGCCTTCAGATGTTTGTCATGTGCGTTACCGGAGCAATCGGTGGGTGGTTGGCCGACAGATGGCCGCGTATGGTGGCTGTGGTTGGAGCGGTCCTGATGGGAATGGGGCTTTTCCTGGCCAGCCGTGTCAGCACCCCCTGGCATCTGTACATGTACTACAGCGTGCTGGGAGGGACAGGGATTGGGTTTCTCAGTGCTCCGCTGATGCCGGTGGCGATGCGATGGTTCCCGAAACGAATGGGTTTTGCCGTCAGCGTCGTGGCGCTCGGGTCTTCAGTAGGCATCTTCGCTATCGCTCCACTGGCCGCACGGGCGATCGATTCATATGGGTGGAGAACGTCCTGCTTCCTTTTTGGATTTGGTGCCTTGATTGCGATTGCCGCCGCCCTGTTCGTGAAGGTGCCGCAGGGTAAGGGCCCGGTGGCTTCAGAGGCAGAGCCGAATCCGGCCCATCTGGAGGGGCTGACCATAGCGCAGGCAGTGCGAACACGGTCTCTATGGGTGATTGTCACAATCTTCAGTGTGGCCTTCGCAGCCTTGTTAATGGTAATGTACCACCTTACAGCTCACGCGATGGATATTGGCCAGTCTCGGACGGCAGCCGCTGCGCTGCTCAGTGCGATTGCTATCGGTGGCGTTGTGGGCAGATTCACGGGCGCCTTTGCTTCCGATAGGGTACCCAAGAAAGTCCTTCTCGCCTTGATGTTGGTGATCCAGATGGTTGCGTTGGTGTTGCTGCCGAGTGCGACCTCTACGTGGTTGCTCTATGCCTTTGCCATAGTCTTTGGCGTGACTGAAGGCGTGTGGGCTCCCATGATCGCTTCGGTCACCGGAGAGACATTCGGGCTGCGCTATGCCGCCGGACTCGTTGGAGTGGTGGGCGTCGCCTATGGGATTGGTGGCACTATCGGCCCAACCTTCGCCGGGTACGTGTACTCCGATACCGGCAGCTACTCTACAGCTTTCTACGCCGGCGCGGCAGCGCTGGCATTGGCTGCAATACTGTGCTTCTTCATCAAGCCAGCGAAATTTGCCAAACCTTCCACTGAGGAACTGAAGGACAAGGTGGTGGCATAGCCTGAAGGAAACTGGGGCGGGCGTACCGGGTTGCCAGTCGAAGAAGCTCGTGAGCCTGAAACAAACTAGGAGGATAAGACAGATGGCGGAACAAGAAATTGACCGGGAACTGATGAAGGAATGGGATCTGAAGTACTGCATGCATCAGGTGTCCACGTTCCCGGAGCTGAGCAAGCGTATCCAGTACGTCGAGCGGGTGGACGAGCAGTTCATCTACTTCTCCGATGGCACCAGGATGCTGGACCTGATGAGCGGCAACTACTCGTGTATCAACGGGCTGCGGAACGCCAAGGTGATGGCGGCCGTGCAGCGGGCCTGCGAGGAGTTCGGCTTCGCCCCCGAAGGCGGGATGACCAACCGCTACAAGGCCGTGGCCTCGAAGCTGCTGATTGAAGATATCCTCGGGCCGGACAACTGGGCCGGGGCCGTTCGCTGGGTGTGCTCAGGCAGTGAGGCTTCCGAGCTGGCCCTACAGATCGCGCGCCTGCACATGAACCGACCCAACGTCGTCACCAGGGAATGGGACTACCACGGCTGGACGGTCGGTGGGGACGCTTGCAGCCGGCTCCGCTTTTCCGCCCACAACCTGTGCTCGGCGGGTGAGCCGCGCTGGGTCAGGGATGTGCCGGGCAAACAGGGGACAGCCTTGGTAGTTCCCGGGCACAACTGCTACCGGTGCAGCCTGGGACACAGGTATCCCGGCTGCAAGATGGCCGACGGCAGGCTGGCATGCATCAACGCGGTTGAAAGCATGATCCGATCCATAGGGATCGAGTCCATCGCAGCCATCATCACCGAGGTAGTCTATGGTACGGGTGCCCTGATGCCGGCCCCGGAGTACTTCCCCCAGTTGCGGAAGCTGACCCGGGACTTGGGGATACTGTGGATAGATGACGAAATAATGGTGGGTGCCGGCCGGCTGGGGTCCTGGTTTGCCTACCAGGCTTACGGCGGGGCCACGCCGGACATCATGTGCATAGGTAAGAACATCAGCAGCTCCCAACTGCCCGTGGGTGGCGTAGTAGTGAACAAGGAGATCGCCGACTTCTTCGGGCAGAACCGCTGGAACACTGGCGGGACATTCTTCGCCCACCCTGTGGTCATGGCGGCGGTCGAGGCCAACCTGGAGGACATGATCCAGGAGAAGTGCGTAGAGAAGGCTTTCAACGTGGGCGAATACCTGCTCCCGAAGCTCAGGGACATGGAAAAGAGGCACAAGTGCGTGGGCCAGGTGGCCGGGCGGGGCTGCTACTGGGTGGTGGAGCTGGTGAAGAACCGGGAGACCAGAGAGCCCTTCATAAGGCACGACCGGAACACCGACGGCGGAGGGCGGTTGTGGTCTGGCTGGCCGTCGTTCACCGTCTCACGGAAAGCGGCTGAGAAAGGTGTGAACATCGGTCCTTTCCCCCCGAACGCGGCCATCATTGCCCCGAACTGCACGATTCCGAAAGACCTGCTGGACATGGCCTGCGATGCACTGGACTACGGCCTGGAGGCGGTGGACAAGAAGTGTGACTGAATCTCCATTGAGAGCACGACCGGAAATGCACGAATGCAGGAGGAATTATCACTATGAGCCGTGACCCCATACTCGATTCCCTGATCAGCATAGTCGGTGAGGACTACGCCTCGAACAGTCAGGAGGAACGCTACATCTACGCCCGCGATTCCGGGAACCGGGGCCCATGCCGGGTCGACTACGTGGCCCTGCCCCGGACGGTGGAGGAGGTGCAGCAGATCGTCCTTCTGGCCAACAAGGAGAGGATACCCATCACCCCCTGGGGTGCGAACCTGACTCTGAACGGGCTGGGGCTGCCGGTCAACGGTGGCCTGGTGCTGGACATGAAAAGGATGGACAGCATCGTTGACCTCAACCGGATAGGGAGGTATGTGGTCATAGAGGCTGGGGTAACGCACGGGCGGCTGGGAGACTACCTCGACCGGCACGCCCCGGACCTGCAGCACCCCAGGCCGGAGGCCCCGCCCATGGCCACCATCGTGGGGAACATGATGTGCCGGGGCCACAGCCAGCTCACTCTCAGGAATGGGAACAATGCCCACCTGAACAACGGCATGGAGGTGGTGCTCCCCACCGGCGAGGTATGCCGCATCGGAGGATGGTCCGTCTCCCCGTGGGCCTTCACCAAAGGCCCCATCCCGGACCTCACCGGCCTGTTCTGCGGATGGCACGGCTCCAGTGGGATCGTCACCAAGCTCTCCGTGAAGCTGTTCCCGCGTCATCCCCTGGTGGACGTGGTGGGCATGAGGGTAGACAATGTCGAGTTGCTCCCTAACCTCCTGTATCAGATCACGCATGCGGATGTGGGGGACATCCTCTTCGTGGTGGGGTCGGGCCAGCCGGGCAAGGAGGTGCCGGGATACGTGACCGTGAGTATCAGCGGGGAGATCGAGGAGGAAATGGCCTTCAAGACAGCGGTCTGCCGCCGAATCGTGGACGACTCCGGGGGCGACGCTAAGGGCATTCACTACATGAAGAGAGTGCCCGAACCTTTGAAGAAGCGGTTCGTCGAGTACCCGACCACTGTTGACCCATCGATGTCGGCGGACTTCGCCAAGGGCGGAGGGTTCCGCTACTGCGGGGGGATCATGCCTCTCTGGCTGGTGCCCGAGACCTGGAAGCGGGGCCTTAAGATCGCGGAGAGGCACAACCTGGACTTCTATGCCGGAGTTCAGGTGCTGGGGTACGGGCGGTCCACCATGTTCGGCCTGATCTACACCCTCAACCGCGCCGACGAGGTCAGCGTCAAGGCCGTGAACGCGGCCATGAAAGAGGCCAACGACATGGTCCACGAACTAGGCGGCATATCCTTCACGGCGGAGCCGGACGTTCAGAGGGACATCGTGCGCAAGATGGACCCTAACACCCGCCAACTCCTGGAAAGGATCAAGAAGACACTGGACCCCAACAACATAATGAATCCGGGAACGTGGAGTGCATAAGATGGGATTTGATGAATACAGAGACGTCATACACCGGTGTTTCCGCTGCGGCTTCTGCAAGCTGACGTACGAGTACTCCTGGGTAGGGTTCAACTGCCCCATGTACCATCGCTTTCGAATGGAGACATGTTGTCCCGGCGGCCTGATGTGGCTTACCCGCGGCTCGCTGATCAAGGGGGACCTTGAGTGGAGCGAGCGCATGTCGAACATACTGTATTCCTGCACCATGTGCGGGAACTGCGCTGAGCAGTGCCGCTTCGAATTCGGCAAAGACCTGCTGAACATCTTCAGGTCGGTGAGAGAGACGGTGGTGGACACGCAGCGCCCGCTGCCGGCTCTGGTAGCGAAGTTCATGGAGAACGTCTCCCTGTATGGCAATCCGTACCGGGAGCTGCGTGAGACCAGGGGCGACTGGGCCAATGGGACCGGAATCAGGCGATACGAGAAAGGCGACGAGTTCCTGTACTTCGTCGGCTGCGCCGGGTCATATGACGCCTGCGGCCAGCGGGCCGCCAAAGCACTGGCGGCAGTGCTCCTGAAGTCAGGGATCTCTTTTGGGATCCTGGGGGAGAAGGAGAACTGCGACGGAAACGAAGTTAGGATGCTGGGTGAAAAGGATCTCTTCGAGCACCAGCGGGATCGGAACCTGCAGACGTTCAGGGAACTCGGCGTCAAGAAAATAGTGACGCTGTCGCCGCATGCCTACGATGCTATCAAGAACTACTACCCGCCGGAGTTCGAGGTCTGCCACTACACCGCGCTGCTCCAGCAGTTGGTGAGCGACGGCAGGCTGAAGGTCAATGGCCAGGACCGGCTGAAGGTCACCTACCACGATCCCTGCTTCCTGGGGCGGCACAACAAGGAGTACGAGATCCCCAGGGAGGTCCTCAAGGCGATTCCGGGGTTGGAGTTGGTGGAAATGTCCAGAACCGAGAAGAACGCCTTCTGTTGTGGTGGGGGTGGGGGAAACTTCTTCACTGGGATTTCGGCCAAAGGGAAGGACCAGGCCAGCATAGCCAGGGTCAGGGAGGCCGTGAGCACCGGCGCCAGCGTCCTGGCAACCGCCTGCCCTGTGTGCCTGGTGATGCTGCAGGATGCCGTGAAAAGCGATGATCTGGATGAACGCATAGCCGTCAAAGACATCTCCGAGATACTTGTCGAAAGCCTGGCGTAACGTAAGGCAAAGGAAAGGCACAGGCTGTATATCGGGGCTGGTTGCCGGTAGAGACGCAGAGTTCCACGGGCTCGTCTGTGGGACTCTGCCTTCGGGTTATTGGACATTACTTGGGAAGCTGGGAGCAACCCCAGACCCGGTCAGGTAGCTTCCTCAGCGCTGTTCAAGGAATCTATCCCTGGTCTTCCTGTCCCTCATCACTTCCTGCGCTGAATCTTCATTGATCGACCAAGGTCAGATTCCTGAACACAGCTTAAGAGAAAGATGGAGCATCAGGCGTTCTCAACCACATGCCAAGAGATTACTATGTGGTGAGGACTCCCCCATGATCGGCTCAGCGTGGGCAGAAGACCAAACGCATCCTTGACAAGCCAGCCGCATGAAGGCTATAGTTCAACACGTGTATTAGGAGGAGGGGAACATAATGGCACAGGCATACTGCTTCAAGTGTAGGTCTTCGGTCGAGATCAAGAACGCAAAGTCAGTTACTCTGAAGAACAAGCGTCCAGCCACCAGAGGCGTTTGCCCGAAGTGCGGAACCAAAGTGTCCAGAATGGGGAAGGCATAGATCAGGCAACTGATCTATCGAGAGGCAGTCAGAGGCAACTTCTTGAGAAGAATCAGAGGATTTGCGGTCAGCACTTTCTTCGATTCCTTCTCGCTTAGTCCTGAACCATGCAGTATGGCGGCAGCTAATTCCGGTGTGAGAAGATCCGGGCTATCATGAGCATCAGAATCAAGCAGCAGTCCGCACCCGGCCGCCAGAGCAAGTTTGACCACATGTCCATTGGTTAGGCAGTGCCCCTTCCTGGCGCTTACCTCGATGAACACACCGTTAGCGGCAGCCGACTTCGCTTCCTCCATGGTGATCAGACCAGGATGCGCCAGTATATCAACATCAGGTGATTTGACCGCGGCCAGGTTGGTACCCTTCTCTACGGGCTCGACTATGGTTTCACCATGGACAACCACTATCCAGGCCCCCAGCTCCTTGGCCCGCTTCGCCGCCTCGGCGATGGCGGGGGCTGGGAGGTGCGTCAATTCCACGCCTGGTATGGCCATGATATCCCAGTGCTTTCGAGCTATCCGGCAGTCTTCCACAGTCTCGCGGACCAATCTCTCCAACGAACCCAGGCCGACATGGTCAGTCAGGGCAATGGCACGGTAACCGTTGCGGTGTGCCCGCCGTATCATTTCGACCGGCGAAAGGTCACCATCGCTCAAGCATGTGTGAGTATGGAAGTCGTATATCATTCCTTGCCTCAGAACAGTATTTGGGATATAAATATAGCATCGAAACGTCATGTCGAACAAGCACTCAGGGACGATCGCGAAACCAAAATTGAAGAGGGTCCTGGTACCGCTTGACAGTTCAGACTTTGGTGAGGCAGCTCTTCCCCACGCGGAGGAGCTGGCAAGGATGTCCGGGGCGGAAATCCTTCTGGTGCACGTAGTAACGCCTCAACACTATGAGATCACCCTGGCTGAGTCCCGCTCCATTCATCTGAGCAAACTCTCCCAGGAGTATTTGGAACATGCCAAAGCGGCTGCCAATGATTATCTTGGCTCAATAGTTAAGAGACTGTCTGCGAACAACATAGCGGCCCGTGCATTTGTCGAAGTCGGCTCTCCTGCTGACAGAATCATCTCCCGTGCCAGGGAAGAACATGTGGACCTGATTGCCCTGTCCACACGCGGGCGCTCGGGCATCGGTCTGACGGTAATGGGAAGTGTAGCCAACAAAGTGGTCCACTCCGCAGATATACCGGTCCTGCTGGTAAAACCGAAAGGGTAAGGGGAATTGAAGAAGACCAAATTGCAGAAAGGGAGGCATGAAAAGTTGGGCAAGATTAACGTAGCTATCATAGGCGTCGGTAACTGTGCCTCCTCTTTGGTTCAAGGCGTCCAGTTTTATCGTGACGTGGAAGATGATGCCGATGTGCCTGGTGTGAGACGCCCCAACCTGGGAGGATACCATATCCGAGACATCCAGTTTGTCGCCGCCTTTGACATCGATAAGAACAAGGTAGGAAAAGACTTGGCGGAAGCCATCTTCACGCCCCCCAACAATACATTCAAATTCTGCGATGTGCCGATGACCGGTGTGAAGGTGAATCGCGGCATGACCCATGACGGCCTTGGCAAATACCTCTCCCAGGTTATCACCAAGGCACCGGGGTCAACATCGAATATTGTCAATATTCTTAAAGAGACTAAGACAGATGTCGTGATCAGCTATCTGCCTGTGGGCAGCGAAGCCGCCACCAAGTGGTATGTGGAGCAGATTCTCGATGCAGGTTGCGGCATGATCAACTGCATTCCGGTGTTCATCGCTCGAGAGAAATATTGGCAGGAGCGTTTTGCCGAGAGAGGGCTGCCCATTATTGGAGACGACATCAAGTCCCAGGTGGGCGCGACCATCACGCACCGCGTGTTGACCAAG
>CAYYWI010000028.1:21080-28610 GCA_964475375.1 uncultured Dehalococcoidia bacterium | reverse complement strand
GAGGCAGGGAAGCTTCCTGCCTGCGGAGGCGGGTCCACTGGCAGGACTGGGGGAAAGTGTAAACGATGTGCCCGGTTCAAAACGTAAACTATGTCCCAGGTTGCACAAGAAATCTGGGGACACCCCAGACCCCGGCAGCGTACCGCTGCACCGTGACTTTAGGGGGCGCATCCCAGACAGCGGACGCTATTCTCAGCCCTCTTTTGCCTTCTTCTGCAGCTCGTAGAGCTTGTTCAGGGCCTCCAGCGGGCTGAGGGAGTTGAGGTCCAGCTTCAGCAGCTCGTCCAGCACAGGCGGCTTCGAGCCGAAGAGGAGGATCTGCTCAGGTGGTGGCGCCGAGGGCCGTCGCGGTTTCCGGCCCTGCGGAATCCGGGGTTGATGATTCCCTTCGAGGTCCGACAGGACCTCCTGGGCCCGGTGAATGACCGATCGCGGCAGACCCGCCAGTTGGGCTACGTGGATGCCATAGCTCTTGTCGGCCCCGCCCGGGATGACCTTGCGCAGGAAGATCACCTTGCCCCGCTCCTCAGTAACCGCCACGTTGAAGTTCTTCACGCGGGGCAGGAAGCTGGCCATCTCCACCAGCTCATGGTAGTGCGTGGCAAAAAGGGTCCTGGCTCCCAGCCTCGGATGGCTGTGGATGTACTCGGCCACCGCATGGGCAATGGACAGCCCGTCGTAGGTGCTAGTGCCCCGGCCGATCTCGTCCAAAATAATCAGGGAACGCGGCGTGGCGTTGTTCAGGATATTGGCTGTCTCCACCATCTCCACCATGAAGGTCGACTGGCCCGCTGCCAAATCTTCCTGGGCTCCGATCCGGGTGAAGATGCGATCGACCAGCCCAATCTCAGCCGAATCTGCTGGCACAAAGCTGCCGATCTGGGCCATGAGCACGATGATGGCCACCTGCCGCAGATAGGTAGACTTCCCGGACATGTTTGGCCCGGTAAGGATAATGAGCTGCGAATCCTTGTTCGACAGGCTGGTATCGTTGGGAATGAAATGATCGCCGCCAAGGCTGGTCTCCACGACCGGATGCCGTCCGGCCACTATGGAGAGAACATCGTCGTTGGATAGCTTTGGACGGCGATAGTTGTGCCGCACGGCCACTTCGGCCAGGCTGCAGAAGACATCTACATGAGCCAGAGCATCGGCGGTGGCCAGTATCCGCTCCCCCCAACCACCCACCTGCCGGCAGACCTGCCGGAACAAAGAAGCCTCCAGTTCGGCCATCTTCTCCTGGGCGTTGAGGACCTGAGACTCATACTCCTTCAGCTCCATGGTGAAGAAACGTTCTGCCCCCATGAGCGTCTGTTTGCGGATGTAGTCGGCAGGCACCGATGACATGTTGGCCCGGCTGACCTCGATATAGTAGCCGAAGACCCGGTTGTAGCCCACCTTCAGGGACTTGATGCCTGTCCGCTCTCTCTCCTGCCGCTCCAGGTTGGCCAGGTACTGCTTGGCATCCTTGGAAGCGTTGCGGAGTTGGTCCAGATCAGCAGAGAAGCCTGGCCTGATCACGCTGCCTTCGTCCAGGTTCACCGGCGGGTCATCAGCGATGGCCTGTGAAATCAGAGCGGTGACTTCGTCACAAGGCTGAACCCTGGCCGCCAGCCACTCCGGAGCACCGGCCTCGGTCAAGAGAGCTTTCACTTGGGGAACGGCTTCGAGGCTGCGCCGCAACGCCACCAGCTCTTTGGGGTTGGCATGCCCGCCTCTCACCCGGTTGACCAGCCGCTCCAGATCGCCGATCTGATGCAGAAGCCCCATAAGCTGACCGCGGCCAATGTTGTTGCCATGGAATATGGATACCGCGTCCTGCCGCTCCGTCAACTGGCCTGCATCCAGCAGCGGATACCCCAGCCATCTCTTCAGCAGCCTCCCACCCATGGGTGTCCGCGTCAGGTCAATCACCGAAAGGAGCGAACCGGCGACCGTCCCCTGGCGGCTGCTCTGGAAAAGCTCCAGGTTGCGCCGCGTCTGGGCGTCCAGCAGCATGAACCGCTCGGTGGAATAGGTACTCAACTGCGTCAGCAGCCCCAAAGCGCCCTTCTGGTTCTCTTGCAGATAGCGCAGGATAGCGCCGGCTGCCCTTACGGCCAGCGGCAAGTGCGCACAGCCATAACCTTCGAGAGTAGCCACGCCGAAGTGATCGAGCATGCCTTGCTGAGCTGCCTCCGGATCTGACCAATAGTCATCGATCCGGGTCACTGTACCTACGCGATCCAGGTCAGGGAAATCCAGGCTTCGGGGAACCAGCACCTCCGAGGGGTGCAGGCGTTCCAGTTCGGGCATCAGGTGATCCAGAGGCATTTGAGCGGTGGCGAACTCCGATGTAGTGATATCAACGTGGGCCAGGCCTGCCCGGTCGCCATCGACGACCACGCTGACCAGATAATTGTTGGCCGTTCCGTCGAGCAGGCTGGGCTCGATAACCGTCCCCGGAGTAACCACCCGGACCACGTCCCGCTCCACCAGCCCCTTGCCGGGGGGCGTCAATTGCTCGCAAACGGCTACCTTGTGTCCGCGATTGATCAGCCGGGCCAGGTAGTTGTCCAGAGCATGGTAGGGTATGCCCGCCATAGGCACCCGATGGCCCTTGCCCATCTCCCTCGAGGTCAGGGTGATCTCCAGCAACTGGGAGACCAGCCGGGCATCCTCGTCAAATGTCTCGTAGAAATCGCCCAGCCGGAAGAGGACGATCACTTCCGGGTATCGCTGCTTCACCCGGAGATACTGGCGGCGGATGGGGGTTGCATTAGCCTCGCTCATTCCTGCCATATTCTACAACTATTCCGGCGTAAACGGTGTAGCAGACACGTATGGAGGGCAGGCGAAAACCTGTCCAATAATCGTTGAAAAAAGAAATGGAGGGAACAGGCAATTGGCGACACAACAGAAGCCAATCAGAATCGAGAGACAATGGCCCGAGAGTCTGCCAGAGATTATACAGGCGTGTATCTGGCTGCTTGAGGAACTCGGGACTCCAATCCATGATGCGGAGCCCCTTTGACCATTGTCCCACCAGGGAACTCGACACTCCTAGCCTTTATGTGGCATCACATGGCTGGCGCTTGATTTCCCTCAGGCCTGGATGCCTGCAAGTTGCAGGTCATAATCAGCACAGCCCGGCAGTATCGGCAGGTAACGGCCGCAAGCCGGCAGCAGGGTGGTCGTGGCCTCTTCATAGCATCGTTGCCAATGCTCAGACATATCGCCTGCCGCGGCTAGGATGCCAGTATCTTGTTTACCTCTTCTTCGTCGACTTCGGTCACGTACCTGATGCCGCTGATCTTCGCCGCCTCCTCGGTTAAGGCAGCGATGTCATCCCGGCTGATGTATTCCAGGGAGAACTTCCGGGCGCCGGCCATCATCTGGCGCAGACCCTGCGCCACTCTCTGGAGGTAGGTATACAGGCCCAGCGCACCGGTCGGTATCTTCTGGAAGTCACCGCCGAACTTCTGCTTCAACTCCGATGCTGTTACGAATACCTCTTCGGGAGTTGTTCCAAACCTCTCGATGTAAACCGGCACGTCGTTGGCCCTCATACGTTTGCCAATGGTCTTCCCGACCATAGCCGCCGCCAGGGGGGCCCTGGCCATGGTGACGAACTTCACGTAGGGAGCGCCCAGCGCCAGTCCCTTGAATATCTGGTCCTCAAACACGTAGCCGCCGGCAACGGAGATGGCCGGCAGATGCTCCTTCTTCCTGGCAAGTATGTCCGCATACCTGTAGACCAGCGACCACAGCGGCACTCCGGGGATACCCCATTCATTCATCATTCTCCACGGGCTCATTCCCGTTCCGCCGCCCGCACCGTCCACGGTCAGGAGGTCTATCTTGGCTCTGGAAGAGAACTTCAGTGCCCTGGCCAGGTCGGCCGGTCGATAGGCCCCGGTTTTCAGAGAAATGTGCTTCGCGCCCGCTCTGCGAAGCTCTTCTATCCTCTTGAGGAAAGCCTCCTCTGAGACCATGCCTACTCTGGAGTGTCTCTCGAACTCCTTGAATTTCCCTTGCCTGAAAGCCTCGGCCACCGCCTCAGAATCCGGGTCCGGAACCAGGATGTAGCCCCTCCGCTTGAGGAGCCGGGCCTTCTCCAGGTCGTCAATCTTGACCTCGCCCCCTATGTCCTTGGCTCCCTGGCCCCACTTCAGCTCAACACTGTCGATGCCCAGTTGGGAGATGGCATATTCGTGCACTCCCAGCATGGTATCCTCGATATTGGCCTGCACAATCACGGTACCGTAGCCATCCTGCTGCCAGTCTCTGTACAGTTTTATCCGGCGAACGAGGTCCTCGGAATGGACCACCTTCCCATTGACCAGCTTTGCCGCCTGATCCATGCCACAGACATTTTCACCGACGGTGAGGGGGATGCCGGATATCGCAGCTCCTATGGCCAGACCTTCCCAGTTGTTCTTGGCGATGGCTGTCGAGCCCATGGCCCCCATGATAATGGGCAGTCTCACCTTGATCCCGCCGTCCACACCGTACTTTCTCTCCAGGTTCACGTTGGCGAAGATGGCTTTCTCCGAATCCGCTTCTATGCCGTTGGCGCCCACTATGGTCCCCAGAATCGAGAAGTGGGACAGGTCCACGGGGTAGTTCTTCTCCGCCGCAGTACTGATTATGCCGAAGGGCTGAGGATATATGGCCTCTGCTCCCCGGTAAGCTGATTTGCCGATTTCACACATTCCTATGCAGCCATCCACACAGGTGACGCACATTCCACTCAGCGAGCTTATGGAACCCTCAGTTCTGTTCTTGGTAAGCGTGGCTGCGGATGCATTGATCCTTGATAGAGTCATTATCCCTTCTCCTTCTCGATCACCAGTCTATGCTGCTCTGACGTCTCTCTTCCGCTTTGGGTCAGTGCTTCTTGGCTTCCCTTATGCAAGTGCCGCAGTCTCCCGCAGCACCCATGTAACACATCTGATCCGGATAGAACTCAACGCAGGTCGGCTCCGGCCGCAGGCAGCTCCCGCACACAACACCCGGCGGCTCCGGGCCCTGACAGCGAAGCTGGCAGGCCGGGCAGACGTACATGCAGGCGCCGCAGTGACGGCAGACATCGGACTTGATGTCAAAGGGTGTCGTTATCTTGAGCTTGCCGCCCCTGTTGGCAAAGCCGATCGCCCGACCATCCATCTGTTCCGCGCAAATCCTGACGCACAAACCGCAGAGTACGCAGTTTCCCTGCTCCACCTTGAATCTCACCTTCTGGACGCCAAGCTGAGATGCCAGGTCCTGAACCGTCTTCGAACTCGGACACGTTGACAGCAGGAGCTCGACCATCAGCTTTCTGGCGGCTATCACCCTCCTGGAATGAGTCCTGACCACCAGGCCCTCCGTAGCCGGGTAAGTGCAGGAGCTTACCAGCTTGGCATTCTCTCCTTCACCGATCTCGACGACACAAAGACGACAACCTCCCCAGGGTGAGAGCCCATCGCGGTAGCAGAGGGTGGGTATCTCTATGCCATAGAACCTGGCCGTTTCCAGCAGGCTCCACCATTCCTCGGCTCGGACATCAATGCCGTTTATTCTGAGATTCAACATCTGCGTTCCTCACTTGTATGCCACAGTGCGTCAGCGTCCCTCAAGATCACACCTCAGGCACCGCCCTGCTTCTTCAATGGCCTCATCCCGGTCAAGGCCGAGCTCTACCAGAGAGAACCCCTTTCTCTTGTCATTCGCCAGCATCTTCATCGGAGGACGACGCTTCTCCCCTTCTCCGATAGAATAGGGTTGCACCTCTTCCGGGGGCGCCAGTTTCTCGTCTATGTCCCCATTGCCGCCCAGGTACCTGTCGATGGATATGGCCGCCTGGCGTCCCGCCGCAATGGCTTCTATGACTGACGCCGGCCCCGACACGACATCACCTCCGGCGAAGACACCTTCTCTTGAGGTAGCCAGCGTGTCGGGATCCACCTTGATCTCTCCCCCTCTCGCCACCGATAACCCGAAGCCAACCGGGACGTCGGGCAGGTCCCCGATGTTCTTGATCATCGTGTCGTACTCGCCGTAGAATTCGCTGCCCTTCATGGGTACGGGTTGCCGCCTGCCGCTTTCGTCGGTACTGCGCAGTTCCATTCTGACGAACTCCACCCTCAACCTGCCGTTCAAGCTGGAGACATTGACCGGTGTCACCAGGAAGTCGATTTTCACGCCCTCTTCGAGAGCCTCTTTAACTTCCTCGGGGCTGGCCGGCATGGCACCGTAGGTGCGGCGGTAGGCAATCACTACCTCTTTGGCGCCAAGACGGAGAGCGGTTCGTGAGGCGTCAATGGCGGCATTTCCACCCCCGATCACCAGCACTCTTTCACCAATGGTAGTCCTGACGCCCAGATTCACATCTCTCAGGAAATCAGTGCCGTTCAACACCGCCGCAGCATCTTCCCCCTGTATCCCCATGCCTCTGCTGCGCTGAGCGCCGATGCCGGCAAAGATCGCGTCGTAACCCTCCTGGAAGAGTCGGTCGAGCGACTCCACCCTGCTGTTCACCTTCATCTCGACCCCGACGGCCTTGACCTCGGCGATCTCTCTTTCAAGGATGGCCCTGGGCAACCGGAATTCCGGTATTCCCAGCCGCATCATGCCGCCAAGCACCGGAGCCGCTTCAAGAACGGTCACCTTGTGCCCCTGCTTGGCCAGGTAGTAGGCCGCGGTCAGTCCGGCCGGCCCGGAACCGATGACCGCCACCTTCTTGCCGGATGCAGGCAGGACCTTTGAATTCCGCTTCCAGGACCCGTTGTCGTGGTCAGCCGCGAAGCGCTTTAGCAGCTTGATACAGAGAGCTTCATCCACGTCGCCGCGCCGGCACTTGGACTCGCAGAAATGCAGGCATACGTAGCCGAGGACAGCAGGGAAGGGAACCTTCTCCCTGATCACCGCCACGGCTTCACCGGGTTTGCCTTGCTGAATCAGCCGGATATAGCGGGGGACGTTTATGCCCGCAGGGCAAGCGTTCTGACAGGTCGATTTCACCAGGGACTTGCATACGCCGGCCCGGCAGTGGCGCTTCTTGATGTGTTCTTCATACTCCTCACGGAAGGAGCGGATGCTGGCCAGGACCGGATTGCCGGCAGTCTGACCGAGGCCGCAAAGAGACACGTCCTTTACTGTGAGCGCCAATTCCTCAAGCAGTTCAATGTCGCCCTCCTTGCCTTTGCCTTCCGAGATGCCGGTCAGTATGTCCAGCATCTTGCGCGTGCCTTCACGGCAGGACAGGCACTTCCCGCAGGATTCATCGTTAAGGAAGGCGGTGTAGTAGCGGGCGATGTCCACCATGCAGGTGTTCTCGTCCATCACTATCATGCCACCGGAACCCATGATGGATCCGGCCTTCTTCAGGCTTTCGTAGTCGATGGGCATGTCGATGAGCGAAGCCGGTATGCAGCCGCCGGAAGGTCCGCCCGTTTGAACGGCCTTCAGCCTTCTCCCGTTCGGAATGCCTCCCCCTATGTCATGGATGATCTCACGGAGCGTGATTCCCAATGGGACCTCAACCAGACCCGTGTTGTTGATCTTCCC
>CAYYWI010000028.1:15494-21070 GCA_964475375.1 uncultured Dehalococcoidia bacterium | reverse complement strand
GGAGAATATCTTGGTGCCCTTGCTCTTTTCAGTCCCTATCCCGCTGTACCAGCCTGCTCCCTTCGCCATTATCTTCGGGACACTGGCCCAGGTTTCAACGTTATTGATGTTGGTGGGTTTGTTCCACAGCCCCTTCTGGGCCGGGAAAGGGGGTCTCTGCCGTGGGGTGCCCCTCTTCCCTTCAATCGAGGCTATGAGGGCTGTCTCCTCCCCACAGACGAAGGCGCCCGCCCCCATCGATATTCCTATGTCAAAGCTGAAACCGGAACCGAATATGTCCTCCCCCAGGAATCCGTACTCCCTGGCCTTCTCGATCGCCAACTGGCAGTGGCGGAGAGCCAGGGGATACTCATCGCGAACGTAGATTACGCCCTGACTGGCCCCTATGGCATAGCCGCCGATGATCATGCCCTCTATCACGGCATGAGGATTGCCCTCCAGAAGGCTGCGGTCCATGTAGGCCCCCTGGTCGCCTTCGTCGGCATTGCAGATCACATACTTGATATCCCCCTTGGCTTTCCGGCAGAGCTCCCACTTCCCTCCCGTCGGAAAACCGGCGCCGCCTCGTCCGCGCAGGCCTGATCGCTTGATCTCGTCGATTACCTCGCCAGGAGCCTTCTCGCGCAGCGCTTTCGACAAGGCACTGTAACCGTCTATCGCCAGGTAGTCGTCGATGGCCGTAGGGTCAACCTGGAGGTTGCTTGCCAGCAACAGGCGGTGCTGGTGCCGGAAGAAGGGAATCTCCTTCAGATGCGCGAACCTCTCGCCGGTGTTCGGATCTGCGAACAGCAGCCTGGTCACTAACTCCCCTTCAAGGACCGTCCGGAGGACGACTTCCTCGGCGTCTTCAGGAGACAGCTTCTGGTAGTACACCTCGTCGGGGTATATGACAACGTTCGGTTCACTCTGACAGAAACCGGCACAACCCGTGATTCTCAGGGCAACCCTGTCACCGAGGGAGTGCCGTTCAATAGCTCTTTGAAACGACTCTCTGATGTCTGAGGAGCCGCGAGCCTGGCAGCACGTTCCTGATGATATTGCTATGCACGGAACCTTGGATGACCTCGACCGCAATATTGCGGCTCGAACGCTTTCTAGTTCCACAGGGGTGCGTATTCTACTCTCTGCTTGAGTCAGCATGAAGCTACTCCCTTGTTGTCTGTCTTCAGAATTGAATCCACCCTGGCCGGCGTCACCTGTCCGTGGTACTTGCCGTCCTTCACAACAACCGGGCCGATGGCGCAGCACCCCAGGCACATCACCGTCTCCAGGGAGTATTCGCCGTTCTCGCTGGTTTCGCCCGGTTCAATGCCCAGCTTGTCCCGGCTCTCTTTGACGATCCTGCTGGAACCTCTGACATGGCACGCGGTGCCCAGGCAAACCTTCACGTGGTGACGCCCCCTGGGCTTCAGGCTGAAGGACTTGTAGAAGGTGGCCACGCCGTACACGTCGGTGAGCGGTATCTTGAGGTTTGCCGCGATCTCCCTCAGCTGCTCCTCAGGCAGGTACCCGTACTGGTTCTGGGTCTCCTGCAGAATCGATAGAAGCTTCCCGTTGTTCTCCTTGCCGTCTACTTCCATGCTAGCTTCTCTCCACACAAGAAATGGTCTTCTGCATGTTCACGCTGCGCACTTGAGGTCCGATGGGGCAATCATGAGTGCGACAGCCCAAACCTCAGATGTCAACGGCTGTCCCGCCACACCTGAATAGGAGGCTGATGGATGGACCCGAGCAGCACCGCATACCCGGTGCGGTTCCTGACGTCTTCGTCATCGACTACCTGGGCATCCAGCACCTGCTTGAGTTGATGGCGGCCTAACAGTCGCCTGTGCTCTTGCACCATGGCACTGTCCAGAGCATCTATCAGGGCATTCAGGGCCTTGCTCTTCTTCTCTGCCCAGATGATCATGTGAATGAGATCCATAGTCGCCGTGTTTCCACCGAGGCAGCACTCTCCAGAGGTGTTGTCATCACACCGGCAGGCGTAGACAGCTCGCACGTTCTTGCTCCAGGCGCCGAGCACTTCTCCCAGCTCCCTGGCCACGTCGTGGCAATAGTAGCTGACCGCCGCGCAGTCACAGTTCCTCAGGCAGGTCACGAGGGCTTCAGTGTCGCCCAGACCCATCTTCTGTGCTGAGCTTGTGAGGGCCTTAGTGACAATGTACTCAACGGTGCTAACGGGGTCCAAAAGGCGGGGTGCAGATACTGCAGGCTCTCCTTTGTTTGCCTTCTTCTCTTTCTCAGCCGGTCCCTTCACTTCATTCCCCCGTTTTGATACTGGCATGGCAGAATCGCCCGACCATGCGGTGTCAGTATTATGGATCATAATCCATGAAAAACCCATAGAAAACAGGCGTTGTTTCATGAAAAAACCATGAAAAAATCCGAATGCTACAGTATCGGGCTCTGAACGTGGCTGCGGCCGAGAGGGCACTATGGACAGGGGGCATGCAAATCGGCTGGGCCTAATGCAGTTGTTGTCTATTCCCCTTCGTGGCAGGCCAGCATGTAGCCAATGCCAGGTGAGGTAATGATGTACCGTGGATTAGAAGGATCCCTTTCCAGCTTGACCCTGAGATGACGTATGTAGGCCCGCAGATAATCGACGTCATCAACGTATTCCGGCCCCCACACCGCCTTCAGCAGTTCCCCTTGCAGCATCACCCGGTTGGGGTTGAGGGCGAGTTGGCGCAAGAGAGAGTACTCTGTGCGGGTCAAGGAGACCCTCTCACCTTCCATCTTGACACTCTGCCTGGCGAAGTCGATAACCAGCCCCCCACATTTGAGGGGGGTGGTAATTCTCTCGTTCGGTTGGCAGCCCCGTCGCAGGGCTACTCGTACTCGCGCCACCAACTCCTTGGAACTGAAGGGCTTCGTCAGGTAGTCATCGGCCCCGGCGTCAAAACCATTCAGTTTGTCATTCTCCTGGGCTCTGGCAGTTAGCATGATAATGGGTACATCCGAGAACTGCCTGATGTGGCGGCAAACGGCGAACCCGTCAGGTCCCTGGGGGAACATGATGTCCAGCAATATGACAGCCGGTTGCTCGAGCGCGGTCATCTCGATAGCCGCACCGCCATCAGCGGCGTGTATCACATCATACCCAACCGCCCGCAGCACCTCGGTCACCAAGTGCACGACCTGCGGCTGATCCTCGACTACCAGGATCTTCTCTTTTATGTTGGTCTCCTTCTTCATTCAGGGTTCGGACTCACTCCTCCCACGGGCAAAGTGAAGCAGAACTTGCTTCCCTGCCCCGGCTGACTCTCAGCCCAGATATGACCACCATGCGCCTCAACGATAGCCCGGCTTATGGGTAATCCCAACCCTGTACCAATGATCCTGGGACGGCTACCTGAGTCTGACTTGGCACGGAAGAATCTCTCGAACAGATGGCTAAGGTCTTCCGGATCAATCCCCACTCCCTCGTCGGCCACGCTGACAATGACCCTTCCCTCCGCCACCTTCCCCTGCAGAACTATCATCCCCCCGTTGGGCGAATACTTGGCGGCATTGTCCAGCAACTGACGAAGCACCTGGAGAATACGTTCAGGGTCAGCGTCGATCAACGGGAATCCGGAGGGGAAGTTGACGATCAGCGAATGCTTGGGGAAACGGCGTCCCACCTCCTCGGCGGCCTCTGCCGCCAGACGAGGCAATCTGACCGGCTGAAGGCCTATCTTCATCATGCCTGCATCAATGGCGGACGACTCCAGGTAGTCGGAAATCAGCCCTTCAAGAGTGTCGCATTCCCTGTCGATGATCCCCAGGAACTCCCGCTGCGTCTCAGGTGCAAAGGCAGCATCGTCCATGAGCAGGGCTGTAGAGTACCCCTTGATTGAAGTCAACGGTGTGCGCATTTCATGACATAGCGTGGGGATGAGTGCCGCTCTATAGTGGTCATCGTTTCCTGATATCTGTTTCGTCTCGAGTTCTGCAAGCAAGGCTGCTCTTTCCATAACCAGAGTCAATAGACTGGCTACGACCTGAAAGAACGAGAGGTCACTCCGGCTGAACTTGGCTTCCTCCTTGAGATTGATGAGCATCAAGACACCGTACTTCACCTTGTCCGTATTCATGGACAGACAGACAGCGGATGCCGGACTGTCCAGGCCCGCAATCCCGGCTCCAAAGTCTGGATGACTTGCAGCTTTGGTAATAGAGGCATCCTTGTGCGCCGTGTACAACTCCCGTCCTCCGGTCTCAAACACCCGGCCGATCATGCCCTGACCGGGATCAATTTCAGGTTGCTCCGCAGCGTCGATGTCAACACCACAGACGGTCTGGATGACGAGTCTTCCGGCTGTCTGGTCATGCCTCCACACAATCCCTGCGTCAGCGGACCTCAGTTCGCGAATCACATAGTCCAATGACCGCTGCAGTACGATCTCGGGTTCCTGGTCGGCAATCAGCATTCTGGCTATATTCTCGACTGCAAATAGCCGATTGCCTCCTGGCAGTTGAGACTGCCTATTCATGCCTATCGCGGGGTGCATATTATCAACAGCCGCCTGTCTGGCCATGCAGTGAGCACGGCTACTGTACATAATACATCTTTTGCTACAACATGGCGCAACGAGAGGACCGGGGCAACTGCTGGGGGCAGGCCAGCAGCACGATTTGCAGCGCCGTGGCTGGCTTAACTGTTGAAACTACAATAATAAAGAGCGGAAAGCCTTCAGGTGATCTTCAGCCTGAACTGGAAGCCATCCTGGTCCCAAGCCAAATTTCCTTGACATCGACAATCGAGCGAACTTAGAATCTAGTTGTACGTATCATAGTGGTTTATTGTGCCCGAAACTTGAGAAAGGCCGGCCAGAATGTGCCGGCATTAGGTAATCGGGGGAGGTGTATTAGATGCGTGGTATTGGTGCACTTGAGATTGGCCTGATCGTCCTTGCCATCGTCCTCATCTTCGGAGTAGGTAAACTGGGGCAGGTAGGTGGTGCTCTTGGCAAGAGCATAAGGGAGTTTCGCCGTGAGAGAGACAAGAAAGACGAAAATCCGGAAGCAGCCTCGGCAGACACCAAGAATGAGAAGTCTGCCGGCAAGTCTGAGGCAAAACCTTCGAAGGAGAAGTTCTGCCCCAGCTGCGGCGGTAAGATATCAGGGAATGCCAAGTTCTGCATGGAGTGCGGGGCTAAGATGGGGGATTTCACTTAGAGAACAGGCGGAGAGAAAGCCTCCAGTACCACAATCCGGCATTCTGAGGAGTTCTGAACACGTAGTCTTTGAATCCTCCTCTTCTATCTTCTTTCCAATCAGGGGAGAACCCAGAGATCACATCGTTCCTCTCCGGGTAACTGGGGGACAGGGCAGCGAGAGAAGATGGACTTTTTCGGTATAGGCACCCCAGAGCTGATCCTGATCCTGCTCATATTCTTCATATTCTTCGGCCCGTCCAAGCTGCCGGAGATTGCCAGGATGCTGGGCCAAGCCATGCGGAAGCTCAGGCAGGCGTCAGCGGAGATGAACAAGAACCTGCAGGAGATGTCCGACGAAATCAAGGAGACCAGCAAGGAGACCCAGGGGACAGTCCTGGGTGAGAAGAGTCTGGCCAAGGAGATCAAGGATGT
>CAYYWI010000028.1:0-15484 GCA_964475375.1 uncultured Dehalococcoidia bacterium | reverse complement strand
TGTTTCGGTAAGGTCAAGATCACCAAGTCTAGCGAGATCAAGGATGTCTCCAAGGAACTGGGTGATGCGACCAAGGAAATCACCGATGCCGTTAAGGCTCCCAGTGCGCTCAAGAAGGACCTGAGAGAGGTTTCCAAGGAGATTGCGTCCGCCGCAAGCGAGACCCGCACTGACACGAAACAGGGTGACGCCCCGAAGAACCCGGAAAAGGAGAACAAGAACTAGAAGGTCTGGCACAGGGCAGAGCAGTGTCTGAAGCGACTGGGCGCAGTATGGAAGTATGGTAACAGTCACCAAAGAGAAGAACGAGAAGAAACTGACGCTTCTGGGTCATCTCCAGGAGATCCGTCGGCGTCTCATCTACTCGGTGATTGTCCTCATTATCACCATCGCCATATCGCTGTTCTTTACCGACCGAATCATCCTGTTCCTCACATCACAGGCACCTCCCGAGGTGCCTGTGGTGGCCATCGAGGTGACGGAGATCTTTGCCATCTGGTTCAAGGTCTGCCTCTACTCCGCGTTTGTCATGGCCCTGCCTTTCTTCATACTCCAGTTGGTGCTGTTCATCCGACCGGCCCTGACCCGGGGAGAAAGGGCCTATCTCTACATTCTCTTGCCGGCGGTGCTTCTCTTCTTTATGGGGGGCGTCTTGTTCGCCTGGTTCGTCTTCCTGCCCAATGCCATCGACTTCCTGCTGAACTTCGGGAAGGACTTGGGCATAGTCGCTCAGCCCAGGATAGGGAATCTCATTTCATTCGAGGTCCAGATCATGTTCTGGATGGGCGTGGTCTTCGAGATTCCGGTGCTTACGTTCTTCCTGTCCAGGATCGGCGTTCTCAACTATCGCTGGCTGGCCAAGCAGTGGAAGTGGGCCTTCATCGGCGCTTTTATCCTGGGCGCTGTGATCACGCCCACCCCCGATCCTCTGAACTGCACCGTGGTTTCTCTGCCGATTTTCCTGCTATACTTGCTTGGAATCGTGACTGCCTGGATCGGGCGTCGCGGCAAGAAGCCGACAACCTAGAATCAGTCGATGGAGTCATGGGGGAGCGAGTGAGCTCCGGTGAGCTCCGCGGACTTCAAATCCGTTGATGGGCACCAGAAGTGTCCATGGTGGGTTCGACACCCATTCGCTCCCGCCACCTTTCGACCCCTTTCAGATTCAGACATAAGAGAATCGCCTCCCAAAGCTCCGTAATCGGCAGTCTCTTCTGAGAGCTTTCTGTGACCGGTAAAGCTGCCGGTGAGACACAGGTATGACACCACCACTGTAGATTGTGTCGTATTCAAATTGCGAATAACGGAATGAGGAGGTTAGTTGATGGAAGAGACGTCATTGCTTCAGAAGCTTGATGGGGCTGTTTACCGCATAAAAGTGGTAGAGAAGGAACGAAACGAGACCCTCGACCGCATCCGAGTGTTGGAGAAAGAGGCCAACGAACTGAGACAGTTGATCTCCGTTGCTGAGGCCAAGGCAGAGGAAATCCTCAGGTCAAATTGACCCCTCAAAACAGGCCTTCTCGAAACCATCGGGAAAGCTGACCAAAATGCCGCTACAGCGTTAGCTTGGCATAGAGTACGCCTTCTTCAGCATTACATGTCTCTCCGAGAGGGCGTACTCGGCTTTTTATCCCCAATACACAGCCTTTCTCGTGTGCATCTTAAGCGGGCATCCCAGGGTCAAAGATTTTATCCTAAGAGCTGTGCCAGCATGATGACAGCCTAGTCTCAATCGTAAATCGAATAGACCAGTCCCACGGCAATTGACGGCGTTCGCCCAATCATGATATCGTCACAGTGGATGTCTGGTACGATACATGATCAGATTGCCATTGAGACCCCCATGGTCTCGAGTCTGTAGAATGGGAGAGCACATGCAAGACAACGAGAACAAGCGGAACACGGACAGCATGTTTGAGAGCGGTTCACAGAAACCATCAAGTCCAAGACCTCTTTGGCTGACGATCATGGGGGTTCTGGTCCTTACATCAGCAGTTGGCGTCGTAGCATAGCTCAGTGGTTCATGGATGCAGATACACCAATGGGAGCCCAAGTATATAGAAATGAAGGCAAGATACGAAGAGGTCAGGGAAGAGAATCAGGCTCTTGACACAGAGAACAAGCGTCTTGACTCGGAGAAAGTACATCTGATCCAGGAGAGTCTCCAACGTGATAAGGACTATTCCAGGATAGTCAGGGAGGTCAATCGGAGATTGGGGGATTCCTGTGAAGATAGGAAATCGTTTGTAACACCCAGTGATCCCGCCGTCACGGCAAAGGTTCTGGCGATAACTGGTGGATACTCCGCTGACACTAGTGAAGAATGGGCAGACTACTACAGACTTTACGATTGGGTCACCAAGAATATCAAGTACAGCCATGACAGCCCCCTCCCCGAGTTGCCTCCCGCGCCGGCGTCCACGACACTGTCATGGCAACAGGATTATTGGCGGACACCCAGTGAGACTTTGCAGGACGAGACGGGCGACTGCGAAGATATGGCATGTCTGCTTGCGAGCATGATGCTGAATTACACGTCAGATAGATATCCGGTTTGGGTCATCACATGGGCATCTCCTGCCGGTGGTCATGCTGCAATCGCCTTTCCGGTGGCGGGTGGCAAGTTGACGGTACTTGACCCTGCCGGGAATTTCTTTACCAGGAATCCAGTGCCATTCGGCTCCATCGGTAGCCAGCCTGTGGCGACGGCAGTGACTCAATGGATTGACCACTGGTCTTCATCAGGCTACCCAGGTGCTTCCGTGAATCGCGTTTTCTCTGACACAGAGTGCGAGACTTTTGTCAACACGGATAAGTTTGTGCTCTGGGTTGCTGAACAATTTGGTTCGCGGTAGGAAAATTGGTGCTGTGTCCTACACTTCTCGATTCGTGCCAGCATGAATTGGGGCCGGTGGAACTTCTGTTCAATTGGGTAAATGAGACCAGGGTCACATACCAGCTTTATGCATGAGGAGACAATGATTATGCCTGAGAGAGGTGACCTCGATACATTTCGGGCAGAACAAGCCGGTCATGAAGCCTTTTGCGTCATTGCAGTGCGCAGGGCCTGCATGACTTCCTGGTTCTGGGACGGCAGAACAGTGCGGGGATCCAGAAGCAGCGCGTTACCTTCGATCCTGCCTATCACCGGAGGCTGGTGGGTCCGCAATCTCTCTGCCAGCCCTTGTACGAGGCTGGGCCCTTTGGCCTTGGGCGATCCTTTAACCACCACTAACTTCGTCGGCAGCGTGCTTCCCGGCAGGCTGCCTCCACCCACCATCGACTCCCCTTCGGCGACCTGAGCCATGCCATCAAGAACCTTGGACCATTCCATTGCTCGCTTCTCTATCTCGCTCAGCGGCATGGAAATCATCTGCCAGACAGGCACCTTCTGCTCCGCCTCGCCTTTAAGGTAATGAAACAGGGTGGCGGCAAGGCCGGCCAGTCTGGTCTTGTCGATGCGCATCGCCCTGGCTAGGGGATGTTTCCTGAGTTTCTCTACCATCTGCTCTCGACCGACAATGATGCCTGACTGCGGTCCACCCAGGAGTTTGTCTCCGGAGAATAATCCCAGAGCAGCACCGGCAGCCATGCTGTCCTGCACCCTCGGCTCGAGGCTCAGCCCGTACTTGGTGGTATCCAGAAGGCAACCGCTGCCCAGGTCATCGAACACCGGCAGCCCATATTGCTCACCAAGTTTCACTAATTCAGCGATGGCCACCTCTTCAGCAAAGCCGACTATCTTAAAGTTGCTGGAGTGGACCCGCAGCAGCGCCGCCGTTCTCGGCGTAATAGCCTGTTCATAGTCCGAGATATAGGTGCAGTTGGTGGTGCCAACTTCCACCAGCTTGGCCCCGCTTTGCCGCATGACGTCAGGTATGCGGAAGCCACCACCAATCTCCACCGCCTGCCCTCGTGAGACAATAACCTCTTTCCTCTTGCACAGGGCAGTGAGAGCCAGAAGGACCGCCGAAGCATTGTTGTTGACCACCATCGCGTCCTCAGCACCGGTCAACCGGCACAGGAGCGAAGACACGTGGACATCGCGATGACCACGTCCGCCCGTACCCAGATCGAACTCCAGGTTGGTGTAGCCTTCCGATGCTTCCGCCATGGCGGCGATTGTTTCCCGGCTCAAAGGTGCCCGGCCCAGGTTGGTATGCAGAACAACACCCGTCGCATTGATCACCGGCTTGAGGCTGGGCGTTGTCAGAGATTGAACCCTGTCACGGATCGATCCCACCAGGTCGTCAAACGATGGTGCAGGACCGCCGGCGGATATGGACTTTCGCGTTTCATCCAGAAGCCGGCGCACGACCTCCACCACGAAGGATCGGGAATAGGAGGACTCAAGACTCTTGATCCGCTCGTCAGAGATGAGCTTGTCTACGCTGGGGAGATTGCGAAAATCACCTTGCATCATTCCGCTCCGGGCAGCAACAATCTAGCACAGGCTGTCTATGTGCGCAAACCTCACCAATGTCAAAAAATGCTTTGACATGCTCGCTTGTGGATGGTACAAAGGTTATCAGAAAGTTTCATCTGACAAATCCGGCGGAGAGGAGGTGAGATTGATGAATCGCCGAACGTGAACCAAGACCACCCAGAGAGCGTTGCTCTCGTCAGCAAAGTTCTACACCACAACAGGTGGAAAAGGAGGTTATCACCTTGCGGCGATTTATCCGATCGCTCACTCCGCATACTTTGATGATCGTAGCCGGGCTCATCTTCGGAGTCCTGGCAGCCCTGCTGGTCAAGTGGGGCAACCCATCCAACATGGGCTTCTGCGCAGCCTGCTTCCTGAGAGACATTACGGGAGCACTGGGGCTGCACCGGGCAGAAGCGGTACAGTACATTCGCCCTGAAATACTGGGCCTTGTGCTGGGCAGCTTAATCGCTGCCCTGACCTTCAGGGAATTTCGAACCAGAGGTGGATCTTCGCCTCTGGTTCGTTTTTTGCTGGGCGCCTTGATCACGATCGGCGCTCTGGTTTTCCTGGGGTGTCCTGTACGCGCTCTGCTTCGTCTGGCTGGGGGTGACCTCAACGGTATCACCGCCCTTGCCGGTTTGATCTTCGGAGCATTCGTAGGCATCCTGCTACTGAAGCGGGGCTTCAACCTCGGCCGCTCCGTGAAGATGCCTGCTCTGCCCGGATGGCTGTTCCCTGCTTTCACAGTAGTCCTTCTCCTCTTCGCCATCTTTGGCCCGTACTTCATCTTCTCCAGCGCTTCCGGACCCGGCTCGCTGCACCCCGCGCTGTGGATATCACTGGTCGTGGGACTGGCAGTCGGCATCCTGGCACAGCGGACGCGGATGTGCTTCGTGGGTGGCTGGCGAGACATGATGCTGATCAGGGACTTCCACCTGTTGAGTCTCATAGTCGCTTTCTTCGTCGGCGCTCTGGTGACCAATGCCATCCTCGGCCAGATCGGACACTGGAGTTTCTCCGGACAGCCGATTGCCCATGACAATCATCTCTGGAACTTCCTGAGCATGACGCTTGTCGGGCTGGGAGCCACCCTGCTGGGCGGCTGTCCACTGCGCCAGTTGGTGCTCTCCGGGCAAGGCGACACGGATGCCGCCATGACTGTGCTCGGCATGATCGCCGGGGCGGCGGTGGCTCACAACTTCGGTCTGGCATCCAGCGCCAATGGTGTCACCACGTTCGGCGCTTGGGCGACTGGCATAGGATTGGCTGTGGCCCTGCTCATCGGGCTTCTGATGAGAGAAAGGAGGCAAGCCTGATGATTGAAGTAGATGTGCGCGGCCTGTCATGCCCCATACCCGTAGTCAGAACGAAAGAGGCCATCGACAAGAGCCCGAAGACGCCTCTCACTATTCTCGTCGATAACGATGTCTCGAAAGAGAATGTGTCACGCCTGGCCAAGGGTCACGGCTACTCCGTCGAGGCAGAAAGAACCGAAGACGGCTTTCGTTTACTGCTCAAGCCGTTGGCCAAGTAGGCTATAATCATACCGAGAACTGGATGAAGCATGAAATGATCTATCTGGATAATGCAGCTACCTCATGGCCCAAACCCGAAGCAGTCTATCAGGCGATGGACAGCTTCATGCGACACACGGGTGCCAGTCCCGGTCGCTCGGGACATCTTCTGTCCGTTGCTGCAGCGCGCATCATCTACGAGACGCGCGAGGCTCTGTGCCAGCTCTTCGGCATAGGCGAACCTTCTCATCTGGTCTTCACGTCAAATGCCACGGAAGCACTGAACCTGGCCATCGAAGGCCTGCTTCACTCCGGAGACCATGTCATCGCCAGCAGCATGGAGCACAACTCCGTCATCCGTCCGCTCCGTGCCCTGGAGAGAGGCGGAGTCGGTGTCACCCTTGCCGGATGCGCCTCGGATGGTTCGCTTGACCCAGATGAGATCAAACAGGCTATCAGGCCGAACACCAAGCTCATTGTCCTGAACCATGCCTCCAACGTGGTTGGCACCCTGCTGCCGGTGGCTGAGGCAGGACGGATAGCCCGGGACCACGGTGTGATTCTTCTCGTCGATGCCTCCCAGTCCGCCGGGTGCTTCCCCATCGACGTTGAAGTCATGAACATTGACCTGCTGGCGTTCTCAGGGCACAAGAGCCTTTTCGGCCCCCAGGGAACGGGCGGGCTCTACATTCGTCAGGGGATCGAGTCCCGGCTCGAACCTCTGAAATACGGAGGCACCGGCAGCTATTCAGAACACGAGAATCAGCCAGACTTCCTGCCTGACAAGTATGAGAGCGGCACCCCCAACACGGTCGGGCTGGCCGGCCTGGGTGCCGGAGTGCGATTTGTTCTGCAGCAGGGCTTGGACAACATAAGGAAGAAAGAGGAGAAGCTGACAATGCTTCTCTTGGATGGACTGGCGGCAATACCCGGAGTCTCCTGTTATGGGTGCATGAATCCTGCTGACAGAGTGGCTGTCGTTTCCTTCAATGTGAGTGGGCTGGCTCCCTCAGAGGTGGCCCTCCAGCTTGAAGAAGACTGGCGGATCATGTGCCGCCCCGGGCTGCACTGTTCGCCTGTAGCCCACAAGACGCTGCGAACGTTCCCGCAAGGCTCCGTGAGGCTGAGTCCCGGACACTTCAACTCGTTACAGGACATCGAGAAGACGATCGAGGCCGTGAGGCAAATCGCAAGAAAGGCGAGGTGAAACAGAGACAATGTCCATGATCATCGATGCACGTGGCTTGGCATGCCCCCAGCCGGTAGTGCTGGCCAAGAAGGCTCTGGAGAAGGCGGACGATCTGACCGTTATCGTAGACAACATGACGGCCAGGCAGAACGTCTCGAGGCTGGCCGAGAGCCAGGGTTGGGGAGTAACGGTGGAAGAGAAGGGAGATGGCATCTACCTGCGCCTGACCAGGCCCGCAGACGAATCGCTGGGTGGCAAGACGGCATTGCTGTATGAACCGACGGTGATTCTGATTTCATCCAAAAATCTTGGACATGGGGATGACGAGCTGGGAAGCGTGCTCCTGCGGAGCTTCATGCATACGTTGAGCGAGTCAGACATCAAGCCTCACAAGGTGATCTTTATGAACAGCGGCGTCAAGCTGGTGGTCCAGGGATCAGAGGTTGTGGACGATTTGCGAGCGCTGGAGAAAGAGGGCGTTGAGTTGCTGGCTTGCGGCACATGCCTGGGCCACTACGGACTGAAAGAGGCGGTGGAGGTGGGACGTGTCTCCAACATGTATGAGATCACCCTGGCGCTGATGAAGGCCACCAAGGTCATTTCTTTTGGCTGAAGATGCCTCATCATTGGGAAATGCAGCATAGTGTTGTCCTGTTTCACTCGATTACCGGGGCTCTACAGGCGGAAAAACGGTTGAAGGCGAAGGGCATCGCCACCAAGCTGGTACCGGTGCCCCGGCAACTGAGCTCGGACTGCGGAGTATGTTTGAGATTTCAGCGGCAGGATGAGCCTGAAGTCAAGAAGGCACTGGAAGAGGAACGAATAGATATTCAGGGAATCTGTGAGATCTGATGGGAGAAATGGATGGAAGGGAAACCGAACCCTCGGCTCACTGAGACGGTTCGCGGCGCGGGTTGAGCTTCCAAGCTCGGTCCAGGGGACCTGGATAAGGCGCTGTGCGGGCTGCCATTGGTGGCGGACCCTAATCTCATGGTGGGCTTGGAGAAGGCGGATGACGCCGGGGTCTACAAGCTGACTGATGATCTGGCCATTGTGCAGACCATTGACTTCTTTACGCCCATTGTTGATGATCCATACACTTTCGGCCAGATCGCGGTAGCCAATGCCCTCAGTGACGTCTACGCCATGGGCGGCAGGCCGCTGACCGCCATGAACATCGTCTGCTTCCCCAGCAAGACGCTGGATATCCTGGTGCTGAGGGAAATCCTGCGGGGAGGCCTGGACAAGATGCACGAGGCCGGCGTGGTCCTGGTCGGCGGGCACAGCGTGGATGATCCCGAGTTGAAATACGGCCTGTCGGTGACCGGCAGTGTGCACCCCAAGAGGGTGCTGACCAAAGGCGGGGCGAAGCCGGGTGACAAGCTGGTCTTGACCAAGCCCATCGGAACAGGCATCATCAGCACTGCCGTAAAAGGGGGATTGGCCGGTGAGCCGGCCATCAAGGCGGTTGCTCGGTCCATGGCCGCCCTGAACAAGACCGCCTCGGAGGTCATGCTGCAGATCGGAGTGAATGCCTGCACTGACATCACCGGCTTCGGGCTGCTGGGCCACGCCTGCGAGATGATCCTGGACTCTAAGATCGGCCTGAGGATTCACTCTGCAGCAGTTCCTCTTTTCCCCGAGACTCTCCAGTTGGCCAACATGGGGATGATTCCCGCCGGCACCTACCGCAACAAGGAATTCCGTTCGAACATGGTACAGATGGCTGCCGGTGTTTCAGACATCATGCTGGATGTGCTCTTTGACCCGCAGACCTCCGGTGGACTCTTCATGTCGGTCGGCGCTGATAAGACAAATGCTCTCCTGGCCAGGCTCAAAGAGGCGGGCGCAGCTCATGCCGCTGTCATCGGGGAAGTGGTCGGCCGGCCCGCGCAGAAGATTGTTATAGAGTAAAAGATGTTTGTTCTTGGTACAGCAGGTCACGTAGATCACGGCAAGTCACGCCTGGTGCAGGCGCTCACGGGCATCGACCCGGACAGGCTGGCCGAAGAGAAAGAGCGGGGCATGACCATCGACCTCGGTTTTGCCTGGCTCAAGCTGCCCAGCGGTCGCGAGGTCAGCATCGTTGACGTTCCCGGCCATGAGCGCTTCATCAAGAACATGCTGGCCGGAGTGGGCGGCATCGATCTGGCCCTGCTTATCATCGCAGCGGACGAAGGCGTTATGCCTCAGACCAGAGAGCACCTGGCCATTCTGGATCTGCTACGCCTGGAGAGGGGTATCGTTGTCGTCACCAAGAAGGACCTCGTTGACAACGAGCTGCTGGAACTGGTCACAATGGAGATCAAGGAGACCCTGGCGGGGACCGCTCTCGGGCGGGCACCTGTTTTCGCCGTGTCTGCGGTAACCGGGGAAGGCTTGCCTGAACTGGTACGCGCCATAGACAACCTGCTGGATTCCACACCCCCGAAGAGGGATATCGGCCGCCCCAGGCTGCCGATTGATCGCGTGTTCACCATCGCCGGGTTCGGGACTGTCGTGACGGGTACACTGGTAGATGGGCAGCTCCGCGTCGGCCAGGAAGTGGAGATCGTTCCGCGTCACCAGAAGACGCGCATCCGCGGGCTGCAGACCCACAAGAAGAAGCAGGAGACTGCGCCTCCGGGGAGCCGGGTGGCAGTCAACCTTTCCGGCCTGTCAACGGATCAACTTTCACGCGGTGACGTTCTTACTGTCCCGGACTGGCTGCGGCCGACGGCAATGGTGGATGTGAAGATCCGGCTGCTTCCCGGCCTGGGTCACCCTTTGAGGCACAACGCCGAGGTCAGCTTTCACAGCAATGCCCTGGAAGTGATCGCCAAAGCCCGTTTGCTGGAGAAAGACGAGCTTGAACCAGGCGAGACGGGGTGGGCACAACTGGTTTTCGCCGAACCGGCAGCGGTGGTCAAGGGCGACCTGTTTATCATTCGCTCTCCCACGGAGACGCTGGGCGGCGGCGACATCATCGACGCCTATTCCAAACGTCACCGCCGCTTTCAGGCAGCCACCATCGAGGGCCTGGCCGCCAGAGAGAAGGGCAGCGCTGAGGACATGCTGCTGGCCACTCTGCAGGCAAAAGAGCCGATCGAAATGGCTGATCTGGCCCACCGCGCCGCCCTCTCGACGGAAGAGGCTCACCAAGCAGTGGAGGCTCTGGTTTCCCAGAAGAGGCTGGTGATGCTGGGTGACAAAGGGCCGCACTCCCTGCTCTACTCGTCTTCCGGCTGGCAGCGACTGGGTGCCAGCATCTCACAGACGCTGGCGGCGTATCACCGGCAGTTCCCGCTCCGCTCCGGCATGTCCAAAGAAGAGCTGAGAAGCAAGCTCAAGATCTCCGCAGGCGCCTTTCCGGCCATCCTCCAACTCATGGCAAAAGATGGCGTTCTGGAGGAAGAGGCAAAGGCCGTGCACTTGTCCTCACACCGGGTGGAGCTCAACAGCAAGCAGCAGGCCGCAGTCGAGGCCTACATGAACTCGTTGACACAGAGTCCCTTCTCCCCGCCCAGTGACCTGGTTATCGAGCCGGCATTGCTGGACGTCCTGATCGACCAGCGGAAGGTGGTCAAGGTCTCCGACAACGTCATTTTTGCTGCCAATGCCTATGATGAGATGGTGGAAAGCATAGTCAACCGACTCAAGTCGCAGGGTAAAATAACCGTTGCTGAAGTCCGGGACGCGTTTCAGACGAGCCGCAAGTATGCACTGGCCCTCATGGAGCATCTCGATGAGCAGAAGGTCACCCGCCGCGTTGGTGACGAGCGGGTATTGAGGTAGGGCACCCGGGGTTCTCAGCCCTTCCGCGATTGTCCCCTGGTCGCCTCTCCGGCCTCTATCAGTGCCTCCAGCGCCACCCTGACCGCCAGCAGCTTCTTGCGATCAAGAGCTCTCAGCATCGCTTCTGCGCGCTTGCTCGACACCCGCCAGATCCCTGACACCAGTTTCTCCCCTTCAGGTGACATGCGGCACAGGACAATCCGTCGATCTTTGGAGTCACTCTCCCGGACCACCAGTCCTCGCTCTACCATGCGGTCTATCACCCCGGTTGCTGTTGCCATGCCTATGCCCAACTCGGCGGCAATCCGGCTCATTCTGGTGGGGCCATCCGTAAACAGAAGCAGCAGCGTTCTAAGCTGGCCGGCTGTCACATCCAGACTCAGCCATTCCTTGGGCAGGAAAGGAAACAGATCGCGGAAAGCTTGGTCTGAAAGCTCCAGCGTGGACTTGATGAGCTTCTCTCTCTCCTCTTCGGTCTTCATGGACATTTTCCTCGGATGCCGGCGTCACAGGCCAGAGGACCTTGAACGTTCTGCTTCAATGTAGCAGCGACTTGCCGGCCGTGTCAATTTGCCGCAAGACGAAAACGTCTGCCTATTGTCCGGACAGATTCAGCTTCGCCACCGCCAGTTCACTGTATATGGGGCCGCCGGGGGTCAATTGGCTCTTCATGAGCCGGATGGCATTGACCTCGAAAGAAAGGCACGCTTCGAATTTCACCTTCTGGGCAAATTCGGAAAACCGGCGTCTTTCGTCCGGCGTCACCCGATCCCGGAGGCGGCCCAGGGTCAAATGTGCACTGAAGGAACGAGATTCCTGCGGAAAGCCCAATGGAGAGAGAGCGGATTCAAGCCAGCTCTGCAGGGCATTCAGCTTGTCCAATTCGCCCCCCACTCCTACCCACACCACCTGAGGCCGCTGCCAGTTCGGGAAGACCCCTGTGCCGGCAACCTGCAGCTTGAAAGGTGCGTGGGAGTCCGCCACTCTGGACATGGCATCAACTATCTGCGGTATGGAATCCACGGCCACATTGCCCAGGAACTTGAGGGTCAGATGCATGCTCTCCGGATCAACCCACTTCACAAACGGGTGACGCCTCGCCTTCAGCTTCTCCTCGTGAGAGCTCAGCTCTGCACGCACGTCGTCGGGCAGGTGAATGGCAATGAAGCTGCGAACTACGTCCATCTCAGCAGCCTCCGCGCGTTGCCGCCCAGGATCATGGCCTTGGACTCGGCGGGCAGGCCGGAAGACTCGATCTGCGCCATGACCCGTTTAGGCGAGAGAAGCGGGTAGTCACTGCCGAAGAGTATCTTGTCCGCGCCCACCAGGCCGCCAACCGTCTCGAAGACCTGCGGCCGGTAGAGAAACGGCGTAGCCGCACTGTCGAAGAAGGTGTTTTTCAGGGCTGTGGCTACTTCCGGCATCAGGGCGTAGAAGGGCAGACCTCCACCCCAGTGAGCGCAGACCACAGGCAATTCCGGGAAGTTCAAGATGAACCTGTAGAGGGGGTCCGGTGTGATGGAACCCTTTCCAGGGTACATATGCCCGATGGGCTCCGAGGCATGAGTCAGATAGATCATGCGGTGTTTCAGGGCCACCTCGACGATGGGATCCATCAGCTTCTTGTCCCCCAGATCGTAGCCCTGGCTGTCCGACCTCATCTCGCCGATACCCCTGGCTCCCGCCTGTGCGCAACGCTCTAGCTCGCGGACAGCGGCATCCCTGTCCTTGGGTTGCACTATGCAGAAAGGAATGAAGCGCTTCGGGTAGCGGGCCGCCGATTCGAGGATGTAGTCATTGGTCAGCCGGCAGGTCTCGTTGGTATCCCAGCCCGCACTGAGCAGCACCGAAGCATCCACCCCACACTCATCCATGCTGGTTATAAGCTCCTCGGCGCTGGCGATCTTAGCCTTGGGAACAGTGAAGAACTCGCGGAATATGCTGTCGCGCCGGCAGAACTCCGCGCGGTGTTCCTTCATCTCCGGAGGCAAAATGTGAACGTGAAAATCGATGATCACGGCGTAAGTATACTAGCAGGGACAAGTGCTGTTCAAAGAGGATTAGCCGATTTGAGAACTCTACAGTCCTTCGCGTTTGTACTGCCCCAGCATCTCCAGCCACCAGGAGTGCATGGCCGGATCGTGATCCAGCCACTTCAGCTTTGGCCCGGACACCTTGCCCACAATCCGCCCGGGAACGCCGGTCACGAATGATTCATCCGGCACCTTCATGCCGTCGCCGACCACCGCGCCGGCGGCTATAATGCAGCGATTGCCGATCTCCGCATCATGGAGCACCGTGGCATTCATGCCGATCAGCACATTATTCCCAATGCGCCGTGAGTTGATCACAGCGCCATGGCCAATAGTCACATCGTTGCCAATGTACAGTCCGGTCGGGTCACCGTGCAGGACCACATTGTCCTCTATCAGGACGTCATCGCCGACCCGGACCGGCCCGAAATCGCCTCTCAGCACCGCTCCTGGGAAGGCAACGCAGCGTTCTCCAATCACCACATCGCCCAGAATATAGGCTGTCTCGAAGACAAAGGATGATTCCCCGATCTTGGGCACCTTGCCGCTGAATGCTCTGATCATGCCTGGCACCTCCGAATCAACTACGAATGATAGGGTGAATGCCGCTCTTGGTCAAACGCGGCACGTTCCTTTCTGAAGAGAGGTCAATGCCTGGTGCGCGCTGCTGCAGGCACAATGTGGCATAGACCAGCCAGGGGTGACCAGACCCAAGCCTGTGTGAGAGGCAAAGTGAGAGGCTAAGGTGTTCGGCCCGGCCCTTTGGGAGGGGGCTGGGTCCATACCCGGCTCGGAGCCAGTTCGGCACCAGCAGGATACTCAACGTCAGGAAAGTCGGTCTCCAGCATACTCCTCAGCATCGCCAGACTGGCCAACTGGTCCTGCATTGTGCCCTGATAAGCACTGAATTCGAACAGTCTCGAGTTCTTCAAGAACCTGTTCATCAGTGCGGCGAACTTCTTACTCCGCTTGAGCCAGGGCATGTAATCGAGCGGATCTCCTGAAGGAACTTCCAGAGTAACGTAGCCCTGCTTCTTTATGCCCGTATGGCGCAGTATCTTGCCCAGGTCATCGTGGAAGCGCTGCAGCTTGCTCTTCGGTATTTTTGAAAGAGGCGCATGAACGTGCATGGCTTCCTTGTCGACTTCAGGCGAGTCATGCAGGTGGAGGCTGACTATGTTCTCACCGATTCCCTTATCCTTCAACTGATCCCATAGAACACCGCGCTCTTTCTTCACCGTCAGAGCATGGCCGTAGTCCAGGGTGATCTTGACCTCATCCGAGCATCCTTGTATCGCCTGCGCGCACTCTCCCAGCGTCTGGCAGAGCCATCCCTTCTCATCAGGGCTGTTTTCAATGGTTGGAATGATCTTCCGCTCGCGTCCATAGTCCTCATAGAGCTGCCTGTTGGTTTCGGCGATGAACTCGATATTCTTTCTCAATCTGGCCAGGGCAGGTTCTCGGTCCGCCTCATCCTTGACTATGCCGGCATGGAATACGAGAACAGGATTTTCGGTGACAACCGACCTGGGATGGGCATAAACGATTCTGTAGGCAGCCTTCAACTGGCCTCTTATCGCCTTCTTTGTCCCGGCGGTGGAATCACAAAGATTGAAGGTGTATTTGCCCATGAGAGGACTCTTCTCGATATGCGCGTGGAACGAGGCAATCGGCTCTCTCAGACTCTGCACCATCTTGTCACTAACTTTCCATTCGAACCGATTGTAGAACAGCCGAGGGTCTGTAAGGTGGAATTCCACCGCGTCGAAGAGATGGGGGCCGATCAGCTTGGGGTTTGCAGTTGTCTTGGCCAGATAGAGGGCCAGATTGTTGAAACGCTTCTCTGCGATCCTGAAGGGGGGCATCCTGTCCGATACCCTCTCGAAAGCAGACCTGAGAAGGATATATGTGTAGCAGTTGAAATTCAGCGTAATGGCGTGGTGTGACGAAATAGCATATCTCATCTGGCACCCTCGCCTGATCTGGTTTCTAGATTCACCGATTTCTCCTTGTATCAAGCATGACTGCACTATTTCTGGCTCATGTGGCAGAGCGGAGACATTCCAGCTACCGGTGCGGGGAGCACCCGGAGCGCAAGATATAACTGACACTATGGGGTAAACCACATGCAAATAGGATAATTGCCCTTGGCTGGCAATGCAAGGGAGTTGATGCATTTGTGTAATTTTTGATAAGCGCGGGAGAGCTTCGGCACGGTGACCAGAACCCTATTCACCGAGGGCCCCACTCGTCCCATGACCTTCTTCGCCGATACTGCCAGCGTGGATCACCTCATTTATGGCGTGATCAGCCCTTGCCTTAACTTGCACTGGCACTACCCGTGGGGTGCGGGTTCGCAACCCCGCAGGTGCCATCGATCACCAGGCTCTCAGAAATCGGCCCGTGACTCCGGCTCCCTTCACCCAAGAGGGACTTCTCCGGCGAAAGCTAGTATACTGACCCCAATCGGGAGGATTGGATCGTGCCTGCGCTCTATGTCATAGCCACTCCCATCGGTAACCTGGAGGACATAACGTTGCGG
>CAYYWI010000027.1:0-30041 GCA_964475375.1 uncultured Dehalococcoidia bacterium | reverse complement strand
CGGCATCATCGTCTATCCTCGTCTGACCACGGTACAGCCCTTTGACGGCTTTGATGACGACATTCTTCTTCAGATCTTTGATCGCAGCATCCATGATGTTCCTCCTACCATTTCTTATTCCTCCTCTCATTGGCAATCGCAGCACACGCCGCGAAACTCCAATCTGTGATGCGAGACCTTGAAGCCGGTCTTGTTCTCAACTCTCTTATCTATGCCCCCATCAACAGCCTCGTCAACATCAAACACACGCCCGCAGAACTCGCACCTGAAGTGGTAATGATTCTCCGAATTGCCATCGAATCTCCCGAACCCTCCTGCCATCTCCAACTCCAGAATATCTCCGTGCTTCTTCATCTCTCGCAGATTCCTGTAAACAGTCCCCAGGCTGATACCCGGAATCTCCTTCTTTACCTCCTCGTAAATCCACTCGGCCGTTGGGTGGGACTTCGTGCTCATCAGGATCCTCAAGATCGCATCTCTCTGCTTTGACTTTCGCATAACCAGCTTCCAGCTTATTAGTAATAACTATCATTACTACTTGCTCCGATTCTATCCGCTAAAGGCACGGATGTCAAGCATTGCGGAAAGATTTTGCCGTTCGAATCAAGCTTTGGTGTATGACCTGGATCACATTTGGGTAGCAACTGCGCTGGCAGCATGTATGGCCATGAGGAAACGTCCTTACGCGGTCACGTGTCAAGAGTCAATTCGCGACGTTGAATTTCTCTCTGATTTCCCATATAATTCTTGCGGCCTGACCCCCAGGAGCGTCGGTTGTGTGGAGCTACTGCTGGGTCCTGTGGAGCTTAACAATGCAGGGGTGTAGCTCAGTTTGGTAGAGCAGCGGTCTCCAAAACCGCCGGTCGCGGGTTCGAGTCCTGCCGCCCCTGCCAGAATATCAACCGCCGAGGTGGTGGAACCTGGTAGACACGCCATCTTGAGGGGGTGGTGAGCATAGCTCGTGGGAGTTCAAATCTCCCCCTCGGCACCAAAAGGCGGCGTTGCCAAGTGGCTAAGGCGAGGGTCTGCAAAACCCTTATTCAGCGGTTCGAATCCGCTCGCCGCCTCCATTCATGCATTGACGAATGGATACCGCAGTCATTCGATGCCTTGTGACTTTGATCCAGTTTGGCCAGCTCAGAGTATCGAGGATTTTCCCGTGCTGGAGGCAATATCCCAGTCGCGGTAGCCTTGGCGAATGACGGCTAGATACTCCGGCGATGGTTTTGTCTCTTCTGCCTGATCGGTTCTGATGTAAGTCACCGCCTCCACGAAATCGCCGTCCTCGGTCACAACCTTCACCTTCAGGTGGTCGTAGGTCATGGGGTAATCCTCATGCTTGTCCAGCAACCTCAGATCACGCTCAGAGACCTCGTATAGGGCCCCGACCACCACGTTGCCCCGGGACTGCCTGATAGTGGCGTAGCCGCCGCGCCATTTCCGGGACCATCCAGCAAAGATGAGCTTGTAGTGAGGCAACTTGGCTATGAGCTTGGGCTTGGCCCCCGGGCAGCGCTCCGCCATCTGTTTGCGGCTGAGGTTGGAAGCATAGGCAAAGTAATACATAGGTATGCCCGTGTTGTGTTTCTAAGGTCAGGGCGTGACTTCAGACCTGAGCAGGTTTATGTCTCCCTTGGATGTCTCCACATATATCCTGTTGCCACCATCTCCCATGGTTCCCTTGAAGTATCCTGCTGTCAGTTCCTCACTTATACATATTCCCCCGAGGTGGAAGGCTATGTCACCGGATGAAGTTTGGAGCTCTATCTCCGCATTCATGCCCCTTGGCAGGAAAAGATCGATGGAGCCATTGGTGGTGATGATTGTGGTGCCGTTGGCCGCGATGGTGCCGATCTCTACCGCCACGCTGGAACGCGATGTCTGTACCGCTTCGACGGAGGTGGCTGCTCTTATGTTTATGGGTGCATCGGATGTTTTTGCTACCAGGACAGAGCCCTCCAGCTTATCTACGGAGATGCCAGCCTTGGACGTCTCTAAGATCACATCACCTTTGCAGTCACTGATCTCGATCTTCCCGCCGCTGGTGCTTGCAGTGATTGCTCCATCTGTATTTTTCACCGTGATGGAGCCGGCTGAAGTAGTCAACTTCGCACCGCCGGTTGTTCCCTCAAGATGAATCGAGCCCTTGCCCGCGGTAATGTCCATGTAGCCGGATGAGTTCGCCACATAGACTGTGCCCTCTGTGGCTGCGACTATAGTGTTGCCGGTGGTCCCGACAATAGATATATCACCCTTGCCGGTGGTCACATTGGTAAGGAAGACGTTCTTCGGAAGCTTGATATCGTACGTCAAGGACACACGGGCGTTCTTCTGCAGGAGTCTGGTCTCGATCTTCAGGTTACCAGGGGTCTCCGTGGCCGGTGTCCCTGTGACCCTGGCATCGGCCTTGCTCATTTCCGACACGCCCCAGGTGGACCTCTTCTTCCATATGACCTCCACGTACTCCTTGCCCCAGGTTTCGACATTTACATCTCCGCTGAGATCGCTATTGAGTATGGTTACCTGGCAGTTCTCCGAGACTGTGAAATTGTCTGCTCCTTCAACTTTCTCCTCTTTCAATAAGGTGCATCCGATACCGACAGATAGAACCAAGCTGCCAAGGATTAACAAGAGGGCAACCAGCCTTCCGAGCATAGGATTCTCCTCCCGTTGTGTTTTATGGAGATTGTTATCTCAGTAATCGTGCAAAGTCTAAGGCTTTCCGATCGTCAAAGCAAGCCTGGTGGCGGCACTTTGTGTAGAGAAGCGGACATCCTCTCAGCTCCGGAACAACTGCAAAGTATGACCAGGACAGGCCCTAATATAGTGTCTCCAACACTTCGCTAATTCTGATGGTTCGATATAGGCATCACGCGACAGATAACGAAATATGTGATGCACCACACTAGAGGCAAAAAGAAGCTGGAATCTGCCTGCATACAGGCCGACAGAGATCAGTGCTTGATGCTCGACTCTTCCTTAGCTTTTCCCAGGCTTATGCCTGTAGATTATAACCACAGCCGCGACCAAAGCAATGGCAAGAAGCAATTCCGTTACACCTGATCTCCACCCTCTATGGATCAAGTGGCGGATGAAAAGAGCGCAGACTGGCACGAGGATTGCAACCTGGATTACCATTGCTTTGGTTCGGCCAACGAAATAGGCAGCTATGATGAGCAGTGCAGCAGACACAATCTCGGTGGTGCCGGAACGCCATGCTTTGTCAGGCTGAGTAAAATGATAAAGCCCTATTCCGCAGAGTACGATAGCAATTGCTGTATCTATAAGAATTGCCACTCGCGGAATGCGCTCGCGTTTACGCTTGCGCGGGCTGGATGATTCACTCGAATCTTTCCGGCTGTCCATAGCTGAATATGTTATATCATATATGCATATTTGGCCTGGCCGTATTTTCGCGGGACCAGGCAGGCGATGAAGACAGCCTGTCGCCGTATCGCCTTAATACGCGATCTGGAGTGGTACCTTCCCGTCTGCTGCACGTTCGGATCGGCCTTTTCAAGGCATGTGCGATCCATTACGTTAAAGCCGCCTTTACCATGCTGCCTGGCTGTTTCCTCTCCTCTAAAGGACATTGAATTGGGCGTGCTGGCAAGCATATAATACATTTACATTCGCGGGATGGCAGGGGTTGAGAGGAGATCAATGCGAATAGTCTTAGGTTGTGACCACAGGGGCCGAAACCTCAAGCGCCTGATAATCGAAGCCCTGACTGAAAGAGGAGAGGGTTATCAGGATTTTGACTCGCATGAAGCCGTTGTGGATTATCCCGATATTGCCGGAACTGTAGCCTCGGCAGTGGTCAAGGGTGGGTTCAAGTTTGGCGTTCTGATATGCAGCACCGGAATCGGGATGAGCATAGCAGCCAACAAGGTGAAGGGCATCAGGGCTGCAGCTTGTCAGGACACTTTCACAGCGCGTCGAGCCAGATTGCATAATGACGCCAATGTGCTCTGTCTCGGGGAAGATGTGGTGGGGTCAGGATTGGCCATAGAAATTCTGAGAACATTCCTGGATACGGAATTTGAAGGTGGCAGACACATCAGGCGTGTGGAAAAGATCAGAGATCTGGAGACCACGAAGAACGTATAGCGGAAGTCGAACACAGTTCCGTTTACAGGAGTGATTTGGTGAGGCTTCTGGATTCGATTAATCAACCATCTGATCTGCGGGTCCTGTCCCTGGAGCAATTGAGGGGCCTGGCCGCAGAGTTGAGGGATGAGATGGTTAGCAGGGTATCCGTCAACGGCGGGCACCTGGCTTCCAGTCTGGGTGCTGTGGAGCTTACCATTGCTCTGCACCGCGTCTTTGACAGCCCGACGGACAAGATTGTATGGGACGTAGGACACCAGAGTTATGCTCATAAACTTCTGACGGGTCGCAGAGAGAGGTTCGCGAGCGTCCGGCAGCATGGCGGCCTGTCCGGGTTTACAGACCCAAGTGAGAGCATTCATGATGCATTCATCGGGGGCCATGCCAGCAATTCAGTGTCTGCTGCGCTTGGTATGGCGCTGGCGCGTGATCTGAAGGGTGATGCTTATCATGTTGTCGCCGTAATAGGGGATGCTGCGCTCACAGGCGGCATGGCTGTTGAGGCCATAAACCATTGGGGACACATGGGCAACAGGATGATTGTTATTCTAAACGACAACGGCATGGCCATTTCTCCCAGTGTGGGAGCGTTCTCCAGGTTTCTGCACCGCGTCAGACTTGACCTGAGGTATGAGGTTGCCAAGAAGAGGGCCAGGGCTACATTTGCCCACCTGCCCTTAGGTGTGCCGGCATGGACGGTAGGCAAGCGCATCAAGGGCAGGGTCAAGAGAGTGCTTGTACCCGGGGCTCTGTGGGAAGAGTTTGGCTTTACCTATGTCGGCCCTGTCAACGGCCACGACATCCGCGAACTTGAGGCGGCGCTGACAAGAGCGCGGGATTATGAGACAAAGCCCACCTTTGTTCATGTGATTACCAGAAAGGGCAAAGGCTATCCTCCCGCCGAAGAGGATGCAGTCAAGTTTCACGGTATCGCACCCAGTGGAGTGAAGCGAGGCAACGGCCCTTCGTACAGCCAGGTCTTCGGCCAGACTGTGGTTAGAATCATGCGGGAGAACCCCAAGGTAGTCGCCGTTACAGCAGCCATGCTCGACGGGACCGGTCTCGCCGCGGCCGGGCAAGAGTTCCCGCAGCGGGTCTTTGATGTCGGCATCTGCGAGCAGCATGCCGTTACCATGGCAGGGGGATTGGCCAGCAGAGGATTCATCCCCATAGTGGCCATATACTCAACCTTCCTGCAGCGCGCCTATGACCAGATGGTGCACGATGTCTGCATTCAGGGCCTGCCGGTGGTCTTCGCCATTGACCGGGCAGGCATTGTGGGCGACGACGGAAAGACACACCAGGGCACCCTCGATCTCTCGTACCTGGGCTCCATCCCCGGCCTTTTTGTGGCTGCTCCGAAAGATGAGAATGAACTTCAGCACCTGATTTACACGGGGGTGATAGCGAATCGCCCGGTGGCCGTGCGCTATCCCCGGGGCAGTGGCCCTGGAGCTGCGTTGGATACTGATCTGTATGAGATTCCGATCGGCAAGGGAGAGATGCTTCGGAGTGGTGGCGACGTTGCTATCGTGGCTTTAGGCTCTACGGTATATCCATCGCTTGAGGCGGCAAAACAACTGGCTGAAAGGGGCGTGAATTGTACAGTGATCAATGCTCGCTTTGCCAAGCCTCTCGATGCAGAGCTTATTCTGGGTGTTGCGCAGAAGGTGAGCAGGCTTGTCACTGTAGAGGAGAATACGCTTGCCGGCGGGTTCGGCAGCGCTGTGATGCAACTGCTGCAAGCGAACAGGCTGCGGAGTGTTCAGGTGAGATGTCTGGGTATTCCGGATGAGTTTGTGGAGCATGCTCCTCAATCACTCCTTCGAGCTAGATACGCCCTTGATGCCTCGGGGATAGCCGATCAAATAATGGATTCTTTCCCGGAACTCCATAAACCCCTTCTTCATCAAAGGAAGGGAGCGAGGTAGTTCCTTATAGCGACTTAGACTGCATAGTTGGGGTGCATGTCGAAATCCAAGGTGATCCTCCGGACTGTGTCGCCGGTCCTGATGTTCACGGACTAAGAGTGGGACTAGATGAGTCTACCCGGTTCTTTTCGTAAGTACTCAGTCAACCTGGAAAGGGAGTTGAGATCAGTTCTGGGTGAAGGTGCGTCAACTTTGTACAAAATGATGCGCTACCACTTGGGCTGGGTGGATGAGAAGGGTGAGGATCAGCAAAGTCCTGGCAAGATGTCACGGCCCACGCTCTGCCTGCTTGCCTGCGAGGCCACAGGAGGTGATTGGCATTCCGCACTTCCTGCCGCAGCTGCCATCGAACTGATCCACAACTTCTCTCTTATTCATGACGACATACAGGATGGAAGCTGGGAGCGCCGGCACCGTCCAACCGTATGGAAGCTGTGGGGAGAAGCACAGGCCATCAATGCCGGCGACGCCATGTATGTGCTGGCCCAGTTGGCCCTGTTCAGATTGGAGGAGAGAAACGTTCCACCGCCCAAGGTGATAATGCTCTCGAAACGCCTGAACCAAGCCAGTCTTCAGTTGTGCGAAGGCCAGTATCTTGATATTGAGTTCGAGAGGCATCTGGACATAACTGTGGACCAATACCTCGATATGATCGCAAAGAAGACCGCTGCCCTTTTTGAGGCATCGCTGTATTTCGGGGCGGTACTGGGCACCGACAACCAGGATCGGATCAACTCGCTCTCTTCCTTCGGCCTGAATCTCGGCATGGCCTACCAGGTGCAGAACGACCTGCAGGGCATTTGGGGAGAAGATGAGTCCGGCAAGAGTGCTCCGTACACCGATATCAGAAGCAAGAAGAAGACGCTTCCCGTGATCTATACGCTGCACAGTGCCGAAGGCAAGGATCTGGAGGCGCTGCTCGAAATCTATACCAGGCCGCAGAAGCTCGCCGCCGGTTCTGTGAGACGGGTCATGCGCATTATTGACAAGGTCGATGCAAAACGCTTTGCTGAGCAGACCAGGGATGATTACTACTCGCACTGTCTCAAGGACCTTGACGATGCATTACCAGACTCAACGGCCAGGCATCAGCTCGGCGAAGTCGCAGCCTATCTTATGGGGAAGGAGGTCGATTGGTAGGGTGAAGACCTTCAACAAGCGTGGCGACAAAGGTGAGACAAGTCTGCTGTTTGGTCAGCGCGTGCCCAAGTCTGACCCGCACTGCGAAGCCTATGGCACCATAGATGAGGCCGTAGCTGCCCTTGGGATGGCCAGGGCTTCATCCGTCAATCAGAAGGTAAGGGGAATCCTGCTGGACGTCCAGAAGGACCTCATCGTCCTTTCGGGAGAACTGGCAACGCAACCCGAGGCATACGACAAGTTTGTCGGTAAGTACCAGGTCATCTCCGAGAGCGACGTTCAGCGCCTTGAGAGCCTTATTAATGAGATCGAGCGGGAAGTCGAAATGCCCAAGGCCTTCGTCATACCCGGCGACAGTTCCTCCTCAGCGGCAATTCATCTTGCCCGGGCAACCGTAAGAAGGGCGGAGAGAAGGGTGGTCACCCTGGATCGGGAAGGTCAGGTGCCAAACGCAGAGGTCCTGAAGTACCTGAATCGGTTGGCCGATCTCTTGTTCACGCTCGGTTGGTATGAAAGCGTGGTTTCCGCGAAGTGAGCCGTTTCGCAGGCTTTTTTGATAGTGTGGAAATATGGAAGTAATTCCTTCGATTGATCTTAAGGGCGGACGGTGCGTCCGTCTGTACCAGGGTGACTACGCCAAAGAAACGGTTTTCTCGGACGACCCGGTGGGCACTGCCCGACGATGGGAGTCGATGGGGGCTCCCCGGCTGCACGTGGTCGATCTTGATGGCGCAGCCAGCGGGGAACCTCAGCACCTGTCGATTATCGGCAAGATAGCATCTGCGCTCAAAATCCCGGTGCAGGTGGGTGGTGGTGTAAGACGGATGGAAGCCATTGAGAGGCTGGTGAAAGCCGGGGTCAAGCGGGTCGTTTTGGGCACAGCGGCAGTGGAGAATCCGGAACTGGTGCGCGAGGCATGTTTGTCCTTTGGTGATGTTATCGTCATAGGCATTGATGCGCGAGATGGCTTCGTGGCTGTCCGCGGCTGGCGGGACAAAACGTCGGTGCCGGCCATTGACCTGATTCAGCAGATGGAGGCCCTGGGCGCTAAGCGTTTCATCTACACAGACATAGCGCGTGACGGCACCCTGACCCATCCCAGCTTTGAAGCCATAGCCGAGCTGATGGCGAAGACGAAGCTGCCTATCATTGCCTCAGGCGGCGTGACATCTATCGACCACCTCAAGAGGCTCAGCCGGATCGGCGTCGAAGGCGCGATCATCGGCCGGGCGCTCTATACCGGAGACATCAAGCTGGATGAGGCGCTGGCTGCCCTGAGTACAACATCTGGTTCAGATACTCGAACGACCAAGGACGGTGGATGATGTTGAAGTTTGACCAAAGGGGTCTTATTCCGGCCATAATCCAGGACGTCGATTCCGGGGAAGTCCTTATGCTCGGCTACATGAGTGAGGAGTCTCTACGTAGAACCAGGGAGATGAGGCAGGTCTGGTTTTACAGCCGTAGCCGGCAGGAGCTATGGCACAAAGGAGCAACCTCGGGCAACTTCCTCAACCTTTGCGAAATATGGGAGGACTGCGACAAGGACACCCTGCTGGTCAAGGTGAAGCCGGTGGGGCCGGTCTGTCACACCGGCAACAGGACCTGTTTCTTCGAGCGGCTGGACAAAGAGCAACCCGTCTAGACGCCCTTGTCCGCCTCAATGACCCCCTTCAGTGCCGATATGGCCACCTCGATTTGACCGTTGTCCGGCTGCCGGGTAGTCAACTTCTGTAGAGCCAACCCGGGCAGGAACAGGACGCGGATAACACGGTTTTCCGCATACCTTGCACTGAAACGGGTGAACTCATAGCCGATGCCGGCAATCACAGGGATGAGGACAATGCGGGATATGATGCGTATCCAGATGTCCGGACTGCCCACGAACGAGAAGACAATGATAGCGATAATCATCACCGCAAAGAGGAAGCTCGTGCCGCATCGAACGTGGGCGGTGGAGAACCTGGAGACAGGCTCCGGCTCAAGCGGCACGTGGTGTTCGTAGGCATTTATGGTCTTGTGCTCTGCACCATGATAGGCAAAGACGACCCTGAGATCCGGGATGAGGTTCACCAGTGCCAGATACAGGATGAAGATGACGACGCGTATCACTCCTTCGACAAGGTTGCTGAGCAGGGTCGAGTTGAGATACGGGTCCAACAGGTGTGTGATTAAGAGCGGCGTCACGAAGAAGACAGCGGCGGCAAAGATGATGGACACCGCCATTGTCCCCCACAAGAGCAGCCCGGAGATTTTCTCATCATGTTCTCCCAGCGATATGTTGGCGGATTCGAACAGGGCCTGAATGCCCAGCACCAAGCTTTCCGCCAGAGCAGCGATGCCTCTCAGGAACGGTATCTTCCTGATGCCGGTCCGTGCGTTGGACACCGGCTTAGTGGATACCTGCACTTGACCATTCGGTGCGCGGACAGCAACAGCCAAGCTGCGCTGACCTCGCATCATTACTCCATCTATTACGGCTTGGCCGCCGTAGTGGAATTCGTCCGCCAAATCACTCTCCGGTAGAAATGAGTAGAGCGGAGTTCTGACCTCCGCTCCTTGCACTGACTGACCTTGAGATTATGTTCACATGGACTGACCGAAAGAACTAGGACTCTTTCTTTTCAGGTTCTTTCTGTTTATAGCGTCTCTTGAAGCGCTCCACCCGTCCCGCTGTGTCAACGATGCGGTGTTCGCCCGTAAACAGGGGATGGCACTTGCTGCACACCTCAGTACGGATCAACTTCTTGGTAGCACCGGTAACGAAAGTACTGCCACAAACACACACCACTTTGGCGTCTGCATAGTACGTAGGATGAATCTTTTCCTTCATTTCTCAGTATCCACTTCATACACGCTGACTTTTCTTCTGTCCTTAGCGGCCCATTCAAACTTGACCACTCCGTCAGTCAGCGCGAAGAGCGTATGGTCTCTGCCTACACCCATGTTGTTTCCCGGCAGCAAGCGAGTGCCTCTTTGTCGTACAACTATGTTGCCGGCTCTGACTACCTGGCCACTGTACCGCTTTACACCAAGGCGCTTGGATTGGCTGTCCCGACCGCTCTTTGTGCTTGACGCGCCTTTTTTATGTGCCACTGTGATCAACCTCCATCTTACGGCCCCGCCCCACGTGTATCTCCTTGATAGCCAGCTTGGTGTAGGTCTGCCGGTGTCCGTTCTTGCGACGAATCCTTACCTTGGGCTTGAAACGAAAGACAACAACCTTCTTTCCCCTGACTTCACCCAAGGCCTCAGCTATCACCTTCGCCCCATTGACGTGGGGCTTTCCCACCACGACCTTGTCATCGCTACCAAGTAGAAGGACCTTGTCCAGCTCCACCTTGCTTCCTGGCTCGGCTGCCAGACGTTCTACTTCGATCACCTGTCCGGTGGAAACTCTGTACTGCTTCCCTCCGGTCTCAACTACTGCGTAAATCGCCTTCCTCCCCTTCGAAAGATGCAGAGTAATATTACCTTTCGCACGCTCAACCTGTCAAGTTCGCGAATTGTATGCAGCGGCAGCTTGCTATAATGGCTGGATCATGGTATTATCTCGATCCAACGGCGGAAAGCAGGGATAACCGCTTCAGCCTTGGCTTAACAACTGAGGATTTGAACCTTTAAGTCAGTCCGGAGAGGCTGGCAAGGGAAGAGTTTCTGCCTAGATTCACAGCAGAAAGAGGATCACAATAACCTCTTGCCAGTCCGGCAAGGGGTTTTTTTATGTCTGAGAAAGCAATCATGTCTGCCGAGGATGTCAGGCGAGTCCTGACCCGCATCGCTCATGAGGTCATCGAGCGAAATCACGGTTGCGACGGCTTAGTCTTTGTTGGCATCTACACCAGGGGTGTGCCGCTCGCTTCGCGCTTGGCCCAATCGATCAGGGGGATAGAAGGAGTTGATGTGCCGGTGGGTGCGCTGGACATCGGGCCTTATCGCGACGACCTCTCAGATCGTGAAATACCGCTGTCAGTGCGGGAAAATGACATTCCCAGCGGTATCGCCGGCAAACGCGTGGTGCTGGTGGATGATGTGATATACACAGGTCGGAGTATCCGGGCGGCCATGGAAGCACTGATCCAATTTGGGCGGCCGCAGCGGGTCCAACTGGCGGTTCTGGTTGACCGTGGACACAGGGAGTTGCCTATCCGACCTGACTATGTCGGCAAGAATGTACCAACGTCCAGTGATGAAGAGATAGAAGTGAGGCTGGTGGAAGTTGATGGCCGGGATGAAGTCGTCATCGTGAGTCCATCCCTGGCGCATATGGAACTCCAGGAATCGAGAAGGAATGTGGTGCCGGCAAGGAGGCGTCATGAGTCTGGCAGGTAGAAGTCTGGTCACAATGGATGACCTGTCCAACGAAGAGATTGAGTCTGTTTTCTCCCTGGCAGATGAGATGGCGGGATCGATTTATGAGCAGAGGAGCGTGTGTCAGGGCAAGATAATGGCCAGCCTGTTCTTCGAACCCAGCACAAGGACCCGGATGTCCTTTGAGGCGGCCATGCTGCGGCTGGGAGGGCAGGTAATAACCGCCGTTGACATCGGCGCCACCTCGCTGGCCAAAGGCGAAAGCATTGCGGACATGGCCAGGGTCGTGGGCAGCTATGCGGACATCATCGTTATCAGACATCCCTGGGAGGGAGCCGCCAAGGTGGTAGCAGACTACGCCAGAGTCCCGGTGGTAAACGCTGGTGACGGCGGTCATGAGCATCCCACTCAGACCCTCCTGGACCTCTACACCATCAAGAAGGAAAGGAAGACGATCAAGGGCATGAAAGTGGCCCTGTGGGGTGATCTGAAATACGGGCGCACGGTCCACTCGCTGGCCTGTGCGCTGGCCAGATTCGGAGCTACGATCCTCTTCCGTCCTGCTCCCGGTCTGGGGGTACCGGACCATGTGGTGAGGAAGCTGACCTCTGAGTACGGCGGTGAGTTGAGGAGATACGGAACCGCCAATCAAGCGGACACCGGCGGCCTTTTCTCGCTGGATGCCATATATGTAACCCCAAGCACGCCTCATCAACTGGCCATGATGGCGGACATCAGTCTTCAGGTCGAGCTGGAGAAGGGCGTGGATGCCATCTATGTAACTCGCCGCCAGAGCGAGAGAGAAAAGGGCGAAGGCCAGAGACAGGATGAACCGCAAGAATATCCTGTTGTCGATAAGAAGTTGCTCAGAGAGAAGACGTTCCGGGAGACCCTGGTCATGCACCCGCTGCCCCGGGTCGACGAACTGGCCTATGAGCTGGATGCCGATCCGCGGGCGATGTACTTCAAGCAGGCGGCTCGCGGAGTGCCGGTCAGGATGGCTTTGATAAGTCTGCTGCTGGGCTGCAGGAGCATGAATGTTACCGGAGAGGAAAAGCCTGTTGCGCCCAGAGTCAAGCATCCACTCTACAACCGGGGCTTTGGTGTGAGGTGTCAGAATCGGAACTGTGTGTCTGTGAATGAAGAGAAGTACATCAAGCCCGAATTCAGGATGGTTGATTTCAACCCGCTTACCTTGCGCTGTGTCTACTGTGAACATGAGACTTTTCCCAAATACGTAGCCAGCGCAGAGTGGCATGAAGGCACCCTGAAGAGCAAGCGATATCACAGCTCCGACAGCCACTGGATCAAGAAGATCAAGCCGGAGAATCTCATCATCTTCGACTCGGAGGGCGAAGCTCAATCAAGGGGTTTCCATCCTGGGAAGTATGCGGAGGGCTGAAATCAGGAGCGCTGTGGGGTATAACGCATGTCTGATTGTGCATAAATGCAAGACGGTTTTGGACCATTCATGACGAGGTACAAATTGTGAAGATCGGGTCACTGTTCATCAGCAACGGGCGCATCATCGACCCCTTCCGGGGTATCGATATGGTCGGTGGCGTGCTCATACGGGATGGCCGGATAGAGTGGATCGGAGAGGCCAACCCTCCCGATTTGCATGGCTGCCGGGTGGTGTCGGCCAGAGGATTGATAGTCTCTCCCGGATTCATAGACCTGCACTGCCACCTGCGAGAGCCCGGTTTCGAGGAAAAGGAGACGATCGCCAGCGGCACGAAGGCAGCAGCGCGTGGTGGATTCACTTCCGTCTGCTGCATGCCGAACACTGCTCCCCCGATTGACTCAGCATCATCCGTGGCCTCTCTGATGAAAAAAGCAAATGCGCAGGCCAGCGTCCGGGTCTTCCCCATCGGGTGTGTCAGCGAGGGGCAGCGGAGCGAAAGAATGACCGACATGGCCAGCCTTGCCGAAGCAGGGGTAGTGGCTTTCAGCGATGACGGCCGGCCGGTGGCGGATTCCGAACTGATGCGCCGGGCCATGGAGCGCAGCCGGCTCCTTGACCTGCCGATAATGGATCACTGTGAAGACCCGGCCCTTGCATCGGGCGGAGTCATGAATGACGGCCCTCTGGCAGCGAAGCTTGGTCTGAGGGGCATGCCGGGAGCAGCCGAGGAGAAAATGGTAGAACGGGACATCGATCTGGCCAGGGTTACCGGTGCCAGAATCCATATCGCCCATGTGAGCACCGCCGGGTCGGTGGAGCTTGTTCGCCGCGGCAAGGAATCGGGCGTCAGAGTCACAGCCGAGGCCACGCCGCACCACTTGACCCTGACTGAAGAAAGCGTTTCCAAATGTGGCACCAACGCCAAAGTGAATCCACCGTTGCGAACGGCAAGAGATATCGATGCGGTAGTTCAGGGTGTGAGGGATGGCGTTATTGACGCTATTGCCACCGACCATGCCCCTCACACGCTGCGCGACAAGGCCGGTGATTTCAACTCAGCCGCCTTCGGGATCAGCGGCCTGGAGACAGCACTGCCGGTTCTTCTTTCCCTGGTGCATGAAGGGAAGCTGGGATTGTCGGCGTTGATCGCCAGGCTCACCAGCGGTCCAGCGATGGTACTGCGGAGGAGAGCAGGTATGTCGGTCCTTTCTGCCTATCCCGTGCCAGAAGGAGTGGGGGTTCTTCACCCCGGGTTTCCGGGGGATGTCGTGGTCTTCGACCCTGAGTGTGCGTGGGTTGTTGATCCCGGGCATTTTGCCTCCAAGGGCAAGAATACTCCCTGGGCGGGGCATCTGCTCAGAGGGAAGGTGATGGCAACGGTGGTGGCAGGGGGGGTTGTGTACCAAGACGAGAGTGTTGAGTTGAGGGCCAAGTGATAGCGGAGCATTCATGTTTCCGGATGTGGCAAATAGGTGACAGAAATCGACAGGATGGATATGGATATTGGTAGGGCTTTAGCTCTGTTAGGGAGATCGCTTGATGACATTCCGCGATTGAGGAGGCTGTCTTGCCGCAACCAAGAGTTTCCGTTGTGGGACGAGCGTGTGCGAGGAATCTTGGTGGAGGCATTTGGGCGTGAATCGAATGAGTATGCTCGCTATGATGGAAATCTCGTTCTTAAGAGAGTAGAGACGCCTGAAGAGATGCAGCAAGCGTATGTGGATCATCTATGTCAGCGGGAAGCCGCTTTGAAAGACATAGTTCAGCGGTGCAGCTCCATGGTGGGCGTCAGAGTGGAGGGTCCGTCTATGTTGCCGAAGGCTTTCATAGCTCATGGAGGAGACTCTGCGGCGCTAACGAAGTTGAAGGATTTCCTCTGCGCTCTAGGTGTTGACCCACTGGTGGTTGAGGACCAGGCAAGTGAAGACAGATCGGCAAATGAGAACGTTGAGCATTATCTGAGCCGGGCTCATTGTGCGATAGTGCTAGCCGCGAAAGGTGACATCGATGGTAAGACAGGGAACTTCCTTCCTAGAGGGAATGTGCTCGTGGAGGCTGGCAGGTTTCAAGAAAGATTCGCAGGGAGAGTTGTATACCTACTTGAGGAAGGCGCCACTCTTCCGTCGAACTTACGTGAAAAGGTTTGGGGGGAGTTTACTCAGGATAACATGGAACGAGCTTTTATCAAGATTGTGAAGGAGTTGAGAGCGTTCGGCATCATCGTGGCCAGAACGCCGGCGGGCAAAGGAGGTATCAGTGCCGCGACGCAATGACATAAAGAAGATTCTCATCATAGGTTCGGGGCCCATCATCATCGGGCAGGCGTGTGAGTTCGACTACTCAGGGACTCAGGCCTGCAAGGCTCTGAGAGAAGAGGGATACGAAATCGTCCTGGTCAACTCCAACCCGGCTACCATCATGACCGACCCGGGGATGGCTGACCGAACGTATATCGAGCCACTGACCACGGACAGCGTAGCCAAGATTATCGAGAGAGAAAGGCCGGATGCGCTGCTTCCGAATCTGGGCGGCCAGACCGGACTGAACCTGGCCTCCAGCCTGAACAAGGCCGGTGTGCTGGAGAAGTTCAACGTGGAGGTAATCGGCGTCAAGGCTGATGCCATCGAGCGTGGCGAGGACCGCATAATCTTCAAAGAGACCATGGCCAAGTTGGGCATCTCTGTGCCTAAGTCTGATCCCTGCTACTCGGTCGAAGAGGCTGAGCGCATAGCCGAGAAGCTGGGCTATCCGGTCGTCTTGCGACCAGCCTACACACTCGGGGGTACCGGCGGAGGTATCGCCTACAATGTGGAGGAACTGAGGACGATAGTGGGCCGCGGCCTGGCGGCCAGCCTGATCAACCAGGTGCTGGTGGAGCAGTCCGTCTACGGCTGGGAAGAGCTTGAGCTCGAAGTGGTGAGGGATCAGAAGAACCGGAAGATCACGGTATGTTTCATCGAGAATGTTGATGCCATGGGCGTACACACGGGCGACAGCTTCTGCGTAGCGCCCATGCTGACGGTCCCGGAGGCTCTGCAGGAGCGGATGCAGGAGATTTCCTACCGGATTGTGGATGCTATCGGAGTCATCGGAGGAACGAATATTCAGTTTGCCCATAATCCTGTGGACGACCAGTTGGTGGTCATAGAGATCAACCCCCGCACTTCGCGTTCCTCTGCCTTGGCCTCCAAGGCTACCGGATTCCCCATCGCCCGCGTGTCTACAATGCTGGCGGCGGGAATCACGATGGACGAAATCCCGTACTGGAGGAAGGGCACGCTGGAGAAATACGAGCCTTGGGGCGACTATGTGGTCTCCAAGTTCCCCCGCTGGGCCTTCGAGAAGTTCCCCCAGGCCAAGGATGTCATCGGCACCCAGATGAAGGCAGTGGGTGAAGTGATGAGCATAGGGAAGACCTTCAAGGAGACTTTGCAGAAATCAATCCGATCTCTGGAAATCAAGCGGTATGGACTGGGAGGCGCTAAGGATTTCAAGAAGCTTTCGCTGGACAAGTTGCGTGAGAAGCTGGCGGTGCCGTCAAGCGAGCGGATCTTCCTTATGTACGAGGCGCTGCGCAAGGGCATGTCGGTCGAAGACCTCTACAAACTGACCTGCATCGGCCGCTGGTTCATCAACGAGATGAAGGAACTGGTGCAGTTCGAAGAGGAGTTGTTGACGTACACGTGGAAGGACCTGCCTGATGCCAAGCTGGCTCAGGCAAAGGAATGGGGATTCTCCGATCTGTACCTGGCCGGCCTCTTCGGCATCAAGGAGAAAGCGGTCAGGCAAAGAAGAATCGCCATCGGCAAGACCGTGAAGTACGGTGCGGTGCCGGTGAGTGGTGTGGAGAATGCCGCCTACTACTACTCAACTTACGTTGGTGAGAGGGACGCTGTGCCGGTGTCGACTCGCAAGAAAGTGATGATCCTGGGTGGCGGCCCGAACAGGATCGGCCAGGGGATCGAGTTCGACTACACGTGCGTGCATGCGGCCTTTGCCCTGCGGGACATGGGTTATGAGTCGATCATGGTCAACTGCAACCCGGAGACGGTCTCGACCGACTACGACACCTCCGACAAGCTCTACTTCGAACCCCTGACAGTCGAAGATGTCCTGAACATCTACGAGAAGGAGAAGCCGGAGGGCGTGATTGTCCAGTTCGGTGGTCAGACGCCGCTGAACATTGCCCAGGAGTTGAAGGACGAAGGTGTAAATGTTCTGGGCACTACCCCTGAAAGCATTGGCCTTGCTGAAGACAGGGAGCGTTTCCGGGAGAGAATGATTGCCCTGGACATACCGCAGCCGGAGAGCGGCACGGCGCGTTCGCTGGAAGAAGCCGTGGTGATTGCCAACATGATTGGCTATCCCCTTATGGTGCGGCCGTCGTTCGTGCTCGGCGGACGGGGGATGAAGGTCATCTATGATCAGAATGAGCTGATCAAGCACGCCGAGGAGGCCATTCAGGTCAGCCCTGAATACCCCATGCTGATCGACAGGTTCCTGGAACATGCCATTGAGACCGAGGTGGATGCCCTGTGCGATGGCGAGGACACCTTTGTTGCGGCTACGATGGAGCACATAGAGTTTGCCGGCGTACACTCGGGCGATGCCGCGTGCGTCATACCCTCACGGACGATCAAGCCGGAACACCTGAAGACGATCGAGGACTACACGGCCAGGATAGTCAAGGACCTGAAGGCGGTGGGGCTCATCAACATTCAGTATGCCATCTGCGACGACAAGGTCTACATTCTGGAGGCCAACCCGAGGGCTTCGCGCACGGTTCCTTATGTGTCCAAGGTCATGGGGATACCGATGGCTCGCATCGCCACCTACCTGGTGATGGGCAGGAAGCTGAAGGAGTTCCCGGAACTCAAGAAGCGCACGCCTCCCTATTTCGGCGTCAAAGAGGCCGTATTCCCCTTCAACATGTTCCCGGAGGTTGATCCGGTACTGGGGCCGGAGATGAAGTCGACCGGCGAAGTGATGGGAATCGCCGACACGTTCGGACTGGCTTTCTACAAGTCTCAGGCGGCTGCCGGTACGAGGTTGCCCCTGAAAGGGAATGTGCTGTTGACTGTGGCAGACAAGGACAAGCCGGAAGTCCATCCGTTGGCGAAGAGGATCAAGGAAATGGGGTTCGAAGTTTTCACCACTGAGGGAACCGGCAATGTCCTGAGGGAGAACGGCGTAGCCACAAAGAGGGTGAAGAAGCTCCATGAAGGCAGGCCCAATATTACCGACGCCATCAAGAACAAGGAGGTCCAATTGGTCATCAATACGCCGGTGGGACAGAGCAGCAAGTATGATGACAGCTACATCCGCAAGACCGCAATCCAGTACAAAGTACCGTATGTCACGTCAATGACGGCTGCAGAGGCTACGGCTGAAGGCATCAAGGCTATGAAGAACTCGGAGATTCTGCCGAAGTCGCTTCAGGAATATCACAAGGAACTCCTGGAGGGCTGATTGTGGCATGAAGGAGCGCTGAGCGGCGTTGGTACATGATGTGTGATGAAACCGGTGAAGTTCGAATGGAACTGCGGGAAGAAACGGCTATGTATGTTCAGCCACCGAGTGCGTCTGTCTACTCCTTCGGTAGAGGCTACCCAACAAGCGCAAACATCCTTTGGCAACCAGCCAGATCAGTACGAAGTGCAACCAAGTGAGGAGTACGGTCAGAAGAATGAAGAGGCGCAATCCGAAGCCTCCTGACCATGATTCTGGCAGTTGCGTGGCACCGCCAAGCAGGGAAAGAAGGAATGTTGGAAGTACGAATGGGAAAAGGAAGTACATTTCTCCGTACCCAAAGTAGAGAAGGGCGATCATCTGGATCGGCAGATACAGGACGGCTGCCACAAAGAGGCCCATCACGATCAACAGGTGTCTGAGTCTCATTTGCGCATAAGCATAAGTCTCCAGTCACGATATTGTCAAAGGGAGACGCTGCAGCCGAGGACTGAGGAAGCATTTGGACGGGAAGGTACAGATAAAAGCTCGCGTCAGGTCAAATGACGAACTGATGCCTCAAACGCATCTTGTATGGCTGGACGCGCCGGCGATCGCAGGACTGGCCCGACCCGGCCAGTTCGTCATGGTGCGCTGTGGAGAAGCCAGCGACCCTTTGCTGCGGCGGCCTCTGAGCATACATAAGACAGACGATTCCGGTGGTATGGCGCTGCTCTTCGAAGTGGTGGGCAGGGGCACTTCCTGGCTCTCGGAACGCGCTCCGGGTGATTACGTCGATCTGATCGGCCCTTTGGGCAATGGCTTCTCTATCCAGCCTGCCGCTCAGACTCTGCTATTGGCGGGCGGTGGAATTGGCATTGCGCCGTTGGCTTTTCTCGCCCAGGAAGCAGTGGCCATGCAGAAGACGATGATTGTGCTTCAGGGCGCACAGAGAGCCTCGCTGCTATGTCCAAGACGCCAGATGCCGCCGGAGACGAGGGTTGTCGGCATTACCGAAGATTCGTCTGGAGAGAGAAGAGGCTTGGTGACCGGTCTGATCGGCGAGTATATCGACCAGGCTGACCAGGTGTTCGCCTGCGGGCCGGTTGGTATGTACAAGGCCATGGCAGGGCTGGAGTGCCTCAAGGGGAAGTCGGTCCAGGTTTCCCTGGAGGAGAGGATGGCCTGTGGTCTGGGTGCCTGCTATGGTTGTGCAGTGAAAACCCGGATGGGAATGTGCCAGGTCTGTCAGGATGGACCCGTTTTTGATCTTTCAGACATCGTTTGGCAGGAGTGAGTGAGATGGTCAAAACGAAGACGATCAGGGCAAGAACCGCCGGCAACTGTGACATCATAGACATCACCGAGCAAGTAGCCAGAGAGGTCGATGGTTCAGGCATAGAAAACGGCATCGTCACCATCTTTGCCGTCGGCTCGACGGCGGGGATCGCCACCATAGAGCATGAGTCCGGCTTGGTGGCTGACTTCAAGGACATGTGGGACAAGCTGATACCTGCCAGCATCGGTTACGGCCATAATCAGGCTTGGGGTGATGGCAACGGCCATTCCCATTTGCGCGCCTCGCTGCTGGGGGCATCGCTGACGGTGCCGTTCACGAACAAGAAGCTGGCTCTGGGCACATGGCAGCAGATCATCTACGTTGATTTCGACAACCGGCCGCGGTCAAGGGAGATCGTCCTCCAGTTGATCGGAGAATAGGGAACCGCATGCCAAACCTGGATTTCGTGTTCAACCCGGCGTCGGTGGCCATCGTGGGCGTGTCTTCAGTCAACGACTCTCTGACTAACCGCAATTTCCTGAAGCCGCTGCTGCAATGCGGCTACCGGGGGAAGATTTACCCCGTGAATCCCCGTCTGACCGAGATCATGGGGCTCAAGGTGTATCCAAGCGTTCTTGACATACCCGGCGGAGTGGATGCCGTCGTATCCGGCCTTCCAGCGCCGCTTGTCCCCCAATTGATGCATGAGTGTGCTCAGGCCAGAGTGAAGGTGGTTACCTGCTTCAGTGCCGGATTCAGCGAAACGGGGGAACCGGAAGGCTTAGAGTTGGAAAGACAGGTTTCAGAGATAGCCCGCAGTGGTGGAGTGCGGCTGCTCGGTCCAAACTGTCTCGGAGTACACCATCCCGCCATTGGTTTGACCTTTGAAGCCAGCGGTTCCAGACAGAGTGGAAATGTTGGCTTTCTATCTCAGAGTGGAGGTAACACCAGGGAGTTGATCCTGGTGGGGGCGCAACGCGGCATATTCTTCAGCAAGGCCGTGAGCTACGGTAACGCAGTTGATCTGGACGAAACGGATTTCCTTAATTATTTCGCTGACGACCCGGATACCAGGGTTGTGGCCGCCTATATCGAGGGAATAAAGAGACCGAAGCCTTTCACCGAAGCACTCAAGCGGGTGTCCGGAAGAAAGCCTGTTGTCATCTTGAAAGGGGGCAGGACTGAAGCCGGGGCGAGGGCAGTCATGTCGCACACCAGTTCCCTTGCGGGAAGCAGGCAGATATGGGATGCCCTCTGTGATCAGGCAGGCGCGATGCAGGTGGGTGATCTGGCGGAGATGGCCGATGCCATTCTGGCCTTCGCCTATTTGAAGCTGCCGCGAGGAAGACGGGTTGGAGTTGTCGGAATAGGTGGTGGTGCCAGCGTACAGGCGGCTGATGATTGCGAGAGAGCCGGACTCGAAGTCCCGGCGTTCTCCAAGGAGCTGAGACAGGAACTTCGAAGCTTCACTACCCTGGCCGGAACAGGCCTGTCCAACCCGGTTGATACTTCGCCCGATGTGTATTGGGAACCGGCTCTCTATCGAGAGACCGGCAGGGTCGTGGCTGAATGGGATGGCGTCGATGCGGTGCTGGTCACTTTCGCCGGAATCCAGGCAGTGAAGCGCGGGGTGCAGGAACTGAGGAGCCAGATCGAGGCTGTAATAGATGTTGGCAAGGCCATCGACAAGCCTTTGGCACTCGTCCTGTTCACGGCCGGCATCGCGGATGCGGAGAAGATTGCCGTTGAGGTTCAGAGTCTATGCCTGGAGGCGGGTTTCCCGGTTTTCCCGACGGTGAGCAGGGCGGCTCGGGCGATTGCCCATATGGCATCGTACTATGGACCGAGACCGGTGATACAGAGGGCAACTCCGGCGCTCTAGATGCGACCCTTCTTTGTTTGCAATACTGCGCTCAGACAGCTATAACTTAGATCAACGTTGGGTGCAGGCAAGAGTCCCCATAATTCTGGAAAAGGAGGTCCTACATACCGTGTCACTGGAGAATCTGACTTTGGATGAACTCAAGAAACAGCGACCTGACCTTGTGGCCGCTCTCGAGAAAGAGATCAAATCAAAGGGGAAACAGGAGTTGGATGACCTCAGCGGTCCTTTCAATCCCAACCTGACATTTGACGACATGTCAAAGGAATTCCTCTTGAAGCTGATGACTGTCTGGCAGTATGCATGGATTACACTGAGCGGCATGTGGTACGACCAGGTCAGGGCAAAATGGGGCTTCGAGGCAGCCAATGATTGTGAACTGGCTGCATGGCTGGCCATGGGCAGGAAAGTCAATCCCAGGTATGCGAAGCTGGGCAATATCCAACTGAACACTGTTCTCGATTCCATGAAGTGTCTCCAGTTGCCCCTGGATAATATTATGAAGGGCAAAAATGCCGGACTCTACGAAGGTGACTTTGAGATCATCAATCCCAACAAGGTCCATGTGACCTACAAGAGGTGTGTTGCCCTTGAGGGGCTGGAGAGGAACTGGCCCGAAAGGATAGTGCCCATGTGCCACAAGCTGGAGAAGCCCATAATCGAGGTATATGCAGTCAACCCGAGGTTTGAGGCGGTACCGATCAAATTGCCCCCGCGAAAGAGTAAGGAAGAGATTGCCTGCGAGTGGATATTCCAGTTGAAGGATTAGGCCTCGAACACTGACAGACCAACCCGGCAGATTCAGTGGCTTTTGACCTTGCCTGTTTGCTTGACAGGCAAGGTCTGTCTATTTGTATTACTTGTGGAACCGAAGACTACTTCTCATTCTAACGATCAACCACGCGCTGCTGCTGCATTTGGCTAACAAGGATTGGAATCGTGCAGGTATCTGGTACCCCTGGTGCGACTCGAACGCACGACACGCGGTTTAGGAAACCGCTGCTCTGTCCTCTGAGCTACAGGGGCCCGCAAGCGTCAATTAGCCAAGGCATGTGTTAATCCGGTGTTATTTCTCCGGGACACACCCGACGGAAGCACTCCATCAAGTAGGGCCATGGCATCCTGTTGCATGCCGTCTATTATATGACTGTAGACATCCATCGTAAAGGCTACAGAGCTGTGCCCAAGTGCCTCACTGATAACCTTCGGCTTGGCCCCCCGAAGAAGCATCAGGGATGCGAAGGTGTGTCTCAGGTCATGGAAGCGAACACCGGAGAGCCCGGCCCGTTTGACTATCCGGCCGAATTCATGCGATAGCACCGAAGGATCAACAGGCCCGCCGGCTCCTGCTCCGAACACCAGGTCATCAAGCGTCAACGGTTGCTCGAACTGCTGGCGAAGCGCTTCACATTCTGCCTTGTGGGAGGCCAGAAATAGGGCCAGCTTCGGTGTCATACTGACGCGGCGCCGGCTGTGATCCGTCTTGGGTTGCTTGAATTCACACACGCCTTGACGCTTGAAGAGCACCTGCTGAACCGAGATTGAACACATATCCAGGTCGACGTCACGCCAGCGAAGCCCCAGCAGTTCAGCTTGGCGGAGCCCCGAGCTCACAGCGGTGTAGACCACCGGATAGTAAGGGTGACCCTCAGCCGCATCGAGTAGTATTCCGACCTCTTCAGGGGTCAGGGTCCGCATGGCCTTCTTTCGCGCTGCAGGCGGATCTACCAAATCACACGGGTTGCGCCCCAGATAGCCCTGGCGTACAGCGTATTTCAATGATTGAGACAACACCCGGTGATGGTGGTGCACCGATCGGGCCGACAAGGTCTGACACGCCTTCCCATAGTATCGTTGAATGACGGGCGGCTGTAGATCCTTCAACTGGAGATGGCCCAGCGACGGGGCTAAGTGATTCTTGATGATACTCTGATAGCCTTCGAGGGTACGAGGGCTGCAGTTCGTCCTGACATAGCCCTCCAGCCACTGGTCAAGATGCCCTCCGACCGTCAGCCGGCCTTTTGGGATTGGTACGCCCTTATTCAATTGACTGACGAGATCTGCGACGTATTTCTTCAGGTCGCCAACACGGCCGCGGAAGACCTCAGTGTGGCGCCGTCGCTTGCCGTCCGGTCCGGTGCCAGTGTAGATCTGTATGCGATAGCAGTTCGGAATCAACTTGCCGTTGTTGTCTCTCTGTTGAAAGTAGTATCCACCCTTCATTGTGGCCCCCTTTCCCTTTCAAGTTTGCCCAAAGCCTCATCATCGGTGTACCCCCTCTGCTTGAGCTCTTGGTATCGCTCAAGGGTTGGCAGGATGCTTCGCGTGAACTTCCCGAGAGCTTCATCATCGAGGATGTCCAGATACGGTCCCTCCCCTATCAAGACTGCGTCCAGGGGCACTGTTGGTAGGAGACCTTGCCTGACTGCGCTTGTGTACTCACGCCATTGGTGAACATCGCTCCATGGCTCAAAGGCCACATATGAATCCAAAGCCAGAGTTGGCTCCTCTTTGCTCTCATACAAGAGATAGAGTTGAGACAGAAGCCACAACAACCAGAGCCTACCCGGCTGACAGAGTGAGGGCACAGCCTGACCGATCCTGGCTATCCATTTGGCCTCGTTGTTCGTTATGGTGCATTTGCGGCCGCCCGTGCGCAGAACTACGCATTTCAGAACCTTCAGGATGACTTTGGTTTCTTGCGGGGTGAAATCCTCATTCTGGAGCCCCCAGGTCGCAGAAGCAGCCGTCACCCTCAAGCGTTCACACACCCTTTGAATGGTACGCAGGGTGTGCTTGGGCTTCTCCTCAGAGATAAGGTGGTTGGGGAACTTCTTATTCCACTTCTTGGGCGGGTATACCCCCATCAGTTCATTGAATATCTCGGTAGGCTCTTTCCCCTCATAGAAATTGACTTCGATGTAATTCATGATTTCATCGGGAAGATCACGCCTGCGCTTTCTTAAAGGACGCTTATTTGTCATTTGACCCCCTTGTGTCAACCCTCTGAATTGCCTGTAATGACATTGACCACATCGTATCTGTCTCTTACACTCTGCTTAACCTTATCACAGAGGAGAACCAGTGTCAACTAGTAGGAGGAACGAGATGGAGAAAACTACCCCAGCGCCTTTGTTGTCGATGGAACAGGCACGCACCGAGTTCTTCCCCTACGAAGGTCGTCCTAGCCGTGGCACCTTCTACGCTTGGGGAAGGGAAGGACGGCTCCCGCTTATTCGCATTGGAAAGCGCTGCTTCATCAGCCGCAAGGGCATGGAGCGCCTCATCGAGGGTGGGAATCAGGCAGTATCAAACTGAGGGTGCCACCAAAGGAGAGGGATGAATGACTACCAAGGAAGAAGCTCCACACGATTTGGTCCTGCACTGCGTTGACTGCGACCGCGAGTTCATCTGGTCCATAGGCGAGCAAGAGTACTTTTCAAACCGCCAGCTTTCTCCTCCGAAGCGGTGCCGAGACTGCCGCCTGGCCAGAAGAGCCCGCATAGTCCCGGATGTCGGGGTGCGGCGATGAATGACCCAGAGATCATCGAGCACTTGGCGACCATGGATCTCCGCAGGCTGCGAACGCCTGACTTGCTTGCAGAGGCAGACTTCGCCATATACGAATTGGCAGATTTGGCTCAGAAGGGCGAGCATGAATCGGGCTATGCCCAGTACATGAAGAAGCGTGTACGTGCCCTTTCCGATGAACAGGAGCGGAGATCCCGGATTTTGCCGGGCAGGGACACGCCCGTGTCCTCTATCCCCCTGGACTTCATCATCGAGATCAAACGCGCGGTAGACATCGAGGATATCTTCAACCACTTCCTCGGCATCCTTTGCCGGCCTACTGGCCAGACCCGGAGCGTCTACGCCTGCCCTGCCCATCCGGACAAGCACCCGTCCGGCGTGATCTACCGAGACCAAGGAACTTACCACTGCTTTCAGTGTGGCGCTCACGGCGATGTCTTTGATTGCCTAATGGCCTTCAAGGGAATGAGGTTTATTGAAGCCGTCGACGCGATAGCCGGATACCTTGGACGGACTATCCCCAGACTGAAGACCGCAGGAGCCGCCAGGGGAATGGTGTCGCTATGAGTGTCAGTGCCCCAGAGTTGACCGCCAACGCTGGCACGTATGCGCTGCGATGGAAGGCGGAGAACATCTGCGTTCTGATCGACAGGATAGACGACCACAAACAGACGACGAGCGGCGAAGTCACCGTCCGATACAAGCCACCCGAGGCTTCCGAGTTCGAACACCTGCATCAGGCGCGGTTGAACATGACCAGCACTACCGCACGGAGGACGATGGCAGGGTATCTCACAGAGCGCCGAGGGGAGATTGACTGGCCAGCGGTAGTGGAGCAGTTCTGCGTGAAGACCCTCCAGAAGCACCGAGAGGGTGAGCCGGTCCGAATGATCGGCAATGAACCGATCGACAACACGGCCAGGTATCTTTCCTTCCCTCTTCTACTACAGAATCAACCGAACCTGATCTATGGTTCGGGCGGAAGCGGGAAGAGCACCTTGGCCGCCATGTTGGCGCTGGAGGTTGCCAGCAGCAATGAAGGCACCGAACTACTACTGGACTACGAATGGGACCACCGTGAGAACAATGGACTATACAAGCTCCTGAAGGACGGCATGGGCCTTGATCCGAGCCTCGAGATAGCCTACCGCTATTGTTCTCAACCCCTACCCGACGAGCTACTTGCTATTCAGCGGATCGTGCTTGAGACCAGAGCCAAGCTTGTGATTGTGGACAGTGCCGGCGCGGCATGCGGCGGAGACCCCCAGGACCCGGCCGTGGTGATCCGCTATTTCAATGCACTACGGTCCCTCAGGGTGACCACATTGACCTTGGCTCATGTAGCCAAAGAGAACCGCGGCCCCTTCGGATCTGTCTTCTGGACGAACTCCGCCCGGAATATATGGGAGCTCATCAGGGGCACCGGCGAGGTCGGTAGCCTCTCCATCGGCCTCCACCATCGGAAGGTCAACAGCGGCCCTCTTCTGAAGCCGATCGGATTCAAGTTCACCTATTCCAATGACAGCATCATCCCACAGAAGACGGATGCCCGGCAGATACCCGAGGTTCTGGCCGGCATGGGCTTGGCTGACCAAATCGAGGCTGCGCTCTTGAGGCAAGCCATGACACCGGCAGAATTGGCGGACGAGCTCAGTAAGAAACCTGGTGACATATCACCCGTACTATCGCGCCACAAAGACAAGTTCATCAGACTTGGCAACGGAAAGTGGGGAGTCAAATCCATGGAGTCAAACAATGGTGTTTCCTAGAAGTCTTGCGAGTCTTGCTTGCGGGGTATTATATATACCCCCGACGCAAACAAGACCATTTGTTTACAAGGTCTTGCACCCTGCAAGAGCCGCAAATCTCACCAAAACAGCCTCAGGAATAACACCGATCATAACACCGACTCATGCTCACTCTCGGGAATACTGTTCAGGAATTGGCGGTTTCATAGACCGCTGCTTCAAGGAAGTAATGTCACGGAGATGAGGTATGGTTGAGTCAACTCCCGGGAAACCGATGTTCTGTTCTGCCAGGAAAAAGGACGGTGGCGAGTGCCACGGCTGGCCAGACAAGAGCGGCTTATGCCCAGCTCACCGTCCCGGCGCTCACGAGATACGTGTTTTTGCTGGCAAGTGTCGGTCAAAGCAACACCAGCTCGAGACACGCTTGCATCCGCGCCTAAGGCCTGTTCTAGACCGGTTGGCGACGGCGATCGAGGAAACACACAAGGGCATCCTACACCCGGCCAGGGCGCAAGCTATGGCGGCCCTGGCATCGGCGTTAATCAAGGTCACCGAGTTTGCAGAGGTTGAGGCCAGGCTCACAGCCCTGGAAGAGCGTTTGAACGGAGGTAAGGAATGAACTCTTTAAGGCGCCGGCTATCAGACTTGGAGGGCAAACTGCGATCAACAGGTGACAGGGACAAGATATCACCTGAAGTGCAAGCGATATGGAAGGCAGCATCAGATGACTTCCTGAATATCAGCCTCAGGATAATTTCCCTCATTCGTGTCAGTCTTGATGTAGACCCCTGGCCGGAATGGCCCCCGGAGAGTTGGGCGGCCCCCATGCGTTTCGATTCTGATGGGGTACTGCAACAGTTTCTGAACTCACCTACGCCACCAAAGATCAGCCAGGGCCAAGCTGAGGAAGTCATCAACGTCCTCCATGCATTCAGTGGCAAGACAGGCAAGACGCCTATCTCAGAGGCGGAGGCGCTGAGCAGGTTATCCGCCATTCTTATCAGATAGAAGGGGTGCAAGTGAATACACATTTTCTGAAGAAACGTAAACCCGCAAGTATCCAGGAACAGATTCGAGAGCTGCGCAAGAACCCGATCAAAGGTGACGAGGAAGTCGTGCGACGCGTATGTGCGCTGTCTGACACTGGCATTGAGGTGCTGTGCAGAACGATTCTACTGACACGGGCCTGGGGCGTCGAATTCTACGGCAAGGACCCCATGCCAAACCTGCCTTCCATGGGTGCCGCCAGTGACTGGCGCGCCGAATGGAAACTCCTCGGAAAGCAAGCCCAGCCAGGTAGGCCGCCATTGACCATCGAGCAGGTCCAAACGCTGACGGCGACTATCTCGGACTTTCTCACTGCCAGCACACCGGTTCCCGAAGAGACCTTCCTGGCTCAGCTGCGTGCAGTCCTCCCAGGCATCACCAATCGACCATCACAAGTCTAGAAACTGGAACGAAGAAAGGAGACATGAAACATGACCAACGCATCACCAAGCTCCAGGACCAAGGCAGAGATTCTGCAGGACCTCCAGGAAGCCAAGCGAGCGGCCTCTATTCTCCCGGCGCTGACCGAGAAGGCTGAGGCGGCCGGCGACCTGGAGACAGAGCTTCAGGCGTGGGAGAACCAAGGCGATTGGCCCCAGCGTCAGGAGTCGGCACTCCAGGCGGCAAGGTCCGCTGTTCAGCGGGTGCACCTGAAGGAAAGGGAACTGGCCCGGTACATCGGGCAGATTGCCGAAAGCCCGTTTTGGCGCGCTGCACTCGTGCTGCAGGAAATCAACGCGGAGCGCCAGCAACTCAGGTTCGCGGCAGAGCAATATCGCCGCATCGCCTATGAGAAAAGGATGAAAGAGATCCGGGAGAATGGCGGCAAGGGAGATATGGCCACGGCTCGGGCGGTGGTCAGCCAGGTCGCGTCGCCTATGCAAATCGACCACATGATCGGCGAGATGGACCCCGGATTCACGGTCTATCGAGCGGTCCCGGAAGGACAGCGGGAGATCCTCCGCATAGTCCTCGGTCTGGTTTGGCCCGGTCACTTCGCCAAAACTCAGCCACTGGATACTGACGGGAGGTAAGAAGAGATGGAACACGTCATCGACGAGAACTTCCTGAAGGCATTCGAGCGCAGGCCGGAGGGCCAGAAGATGGCCTCTATTCTGGACCGTGTCTTCGCCAAGCCGAAGGCCACACCAGAGCCGAGCAGCAGCATGGTCGATCCGTCGTTCATGGCCAGCATCCGGCAATAACGCAGGCATCGGGCCTGGAAAGGTAGAAACTATGAGCGGTGAGTATCAGGATATCGGCGTTCGAGTGGTCATCCAGGGCCTGGGGGCCTACATCTCTGGCATGAACGACATGCAGAAGGCCACGGACAAGACGTCTTCCTCGCTTGACGGACTAGCCAAGGCCTCCAAGGTGCCCGATGGGGCCATGAAGGACCTGATGGGCACTGTACAGAAGGTGACCGGGGCAATCTCTATCGGCTTGATCGGGGCCTTTACGGGAGCTGTTATTGCGGCAAGTAATGAGGAGAAGTCCATTGCTCGCCTGGAGAACACCCTCCAGAACGTCGGCGTAGCCTATGATGACGTGAAGGGACAGATCGAGGCAGTCACGGAAGCCATACTTCGCAAGACTGGAATCGCTGATGAAGTGCAATATGATGTGCTGAACAGGCTCGTTCTCGCAACGGGAGACTATGGTATCGCTCTCCAGGCGCTGCCGACGGCCCTTGACCTGGCAGCAACAACCGGTATGGATGCCACCAGCGCGGCGGTGCTGCTGGGCAAGGCCATGAACGGGAGTGCCGATGCTCTACAGCGATACGGCATCGAGGTTCCGGAGGGGGCAAGTGCTCTTGAAGTCCTTGCTACGGTGCAGAACAAGGTGAAAGATGCAGCAGAGAAAACGGCCACGCCAATGGACAAACTCAAGGGCCAGATGGGGGAACTGGCCGACAAGATCGGGACCATTGTCTTGCCGGCCTTCAATGCAATCGTAGATCACATAACTCCCATCGTGGACTGGATCGGCAAATGGATGGACAAGAACCCGGTTCTGTCCCAGATGCTGGTAGGAGTGGCGATCGCCGCCGGCACGCTGGCCGGCGCACTGTTCATCCTGTCGAGTATGTACCTGTCAGCCACTATCCGTATGATGGCGCACATTATCGCAATGATAGCGACCAAGCCCCTACTCATCTGGCATACCATCCAGACCGGGCTGGCAGCTATCGCCGCCGGGGGGTATG
>CAYYWI010000026.1:8001-32762 GCA_964475375.1 uncultured Dehalococcoidia bacterium | reverse complement strand
AGAGAAATCTGGGGACACCCCAGACCCCGGCAGCGTCCCGCTGCACCGTTGGAGGTCAGGTCGGAGACCTGACACTCACCGGAGATCCCCCTCAGTCCCCCTTTACTGGGGATTCAGGGGGTTCTTAATTTGACCTGGGCGCAACGGTGCCCTATGATTGCCCCCAGCGACAATACCTTGTCTGCGGAGCACAATATGCGAATTCTCGTCGTTGATGACGACCCCGAAATTGTCGGCTTCTTGAAACGAGGCCTGACCTACGAAGGCCACACCGTTGATACCGCCGGCGACGGGGCCGAGGCTCTGGCCAGAGCCCGCGACGTGCAACCCGATCTGGTCATTCTGGATGTCATGATGCCCGGGATGGACGGACTGGAGGTCAGCAAACGTCTCCGCCAGGCAAGCCAGGTGCCGATCCTGATGCTGACCGCCAAGGGGACCGTAGCCGATAGGATCAAGGGGCTTGACAGCGGCGCTGATGACTACCTGGTAAAGCCCTTTGCTTTCGATGAACTGCTGGCCAGGATACGAGCCTTGCTGAGGCGCAGCCAGCCTGCCGAGGGAGAAATCATCCGCTTCATGGACCTGACCATGGACACTTCCTCGAGGGAGGTGAAGCGCGGGAATGACATCGTTAATCTCACCGCACAGGAGTTCGATCTTTTGGAGCTGCTCCTGCGCCATCCGCGGCAGGTGCTTCGCAGGGACGTGATCTATGAGAAAGTGTGGGGCTATGACTTCGGCGGCGAATCCAACGTCATAGAGGTATACGTTCGATACCTGCGTTCCAAGTTAGAGGCGGGCGGTCAGCCAAGGCTGATTCATACGGTTCGCGGTGTGGGCTACGTGCTGAAGGAGTAGACTCGTGTCGATCCGCTGGCGCTTGACTCTCTGGTTCACAGCGGTGTTGTCCATCCTCGCTATTATCGGCGCGCTGTTCTTCTACGTCGCGTTCCGTAACTGGGTGGTCGCACAAAGGATCGACAGCAACTTGAAAGCGTATTCGACTTTGGCACTGGTGCCGCTGGTGACAGAGAACGCTGACTATACCCTCGTCCGATCCATTTGGACAAGCCTGGACAATCCTAGTTCACCGGACACCTCTGTTTACATCCAGCTCATAGATGGTGACAGAAGTATCGTGCTCAAGTCCGAGAACCTCGGTGAAGAGGTGCTTCCCACCGATCTCAAGGTGGTAAAGGATGGACTGGGAGGGATTCCCGGCATTGCAACAACCTCTTCCAGCGGCAACGCCAGCCTTCGCGTTCAAGTTATACCACTGCAACTCAACGGACAGACCCACGTCATGGAAGTGGCTCAATCCCTTGCGTCTATCAATCCAGCCATGACGAGGATGGGGCTGACGCTGCTGGTGGTGATCCCGCTGATTATCCTGCTGGTGATGATCTCTGCGGCTATCCTGATCGGCAGGGCCCTCTCACCGGTAAAGAAAGTCACTGCCACAGCTCAGAGCATAGCCTCAAGTTCCGATCTGGGTCGCAGAGTCGGATACAAAGGCCCGGCAGACGAGGTCGGCCAGCTTGCCGCCACCTTCGATCGCATGATCGACCAACTGGACAAGCTCATGCAGTCTCAGCGCAGTTTTGTGGCTGACGCATCTCATGAGCTCAGAGGGCCTTTGACCGTCATTCAAGGCAATCTCGATCTCCTGAAGCGCAACCTGAACGAAGAGGACCGCAAAGAATCATTGCGGGCGCTTGAGGCAGAGGCAACGAGAATGGCCGGAGTGGTGAATGACCTTCTCGTGCTGGCGGAGGTTGAGTCAGGACAGTTGGAGCGTCAGCAGATGGTGTCGTTGAAGGAGCTGCTGCTTGATGCACAGGAGCGTGCCCAGCCATTGGCCGGTGATCGCCGGATCCTCATTGGACGTCAGGAGGACCTGTGGGTAAAGGGAGATCCTCACAGACTGGAGCAGTTGATCGGAAACCTGGTCAGCAACGCCATCAAGTATACTCCGGAGGGAGGAACCATTACTCTGTCGCTGTTCGGTGACGGTGAGTGGGCACGTATCGAAGTCTCCGACACAGGAATAGGAATACCACCTGAGCATCTGCCTCACATCTTCGACCGTTTCTATCGAGTCGACAAGTCTCGCTCCAGGGCTGGCGGAGGGACTGGTCTGGGTCTTGCAATTGTTAAAGGCATTGCCGAACAACACGGAGGAAAGGTCACTGTTACCAGCGAGCCAGGCAAGGGAAGCACGTTCTCCGTGTGGCTGAGAATCTAATCTCTCTCTAAGCATTCACTAATCTTGCCTTAAGTCATCCCGGCTAAACTGGAATTGCTTATGAGAGGTCACCCCCCTTTCTGAGCGAGATAGCCCGTCCTCCAGGGACGGGCTTCTTTTTTCAGGTGATCGCACCTCAAGGAAGGAACGCCAATTTCCAGCGGAATTCAGAGGAGAGCCATTCTATGCGTACGCATCAAGGCTCAAAAGGGTATCTTTTTTATGCAGCAGCGGCTACGCACTGGATCTCCGCTCGCGCAAACTGCAAAAGAGGTGCAGCGGGACGCTGCCGGGGTTCGGGGTGTCCCCGAGATTCCCTTCTCTATCCCCAGTGGGGCAGGGGCTAAAAAGGTAAGGATGAATGTTTCACGCCTCGATATTCAACAGAGCGCCTAAACCCTCCACATATCCCATACCGAAACCCGGCTCCAGCAGCCGGTGTTTGAAAGCCGCTACATTCACCCGCTTGTTCATCAAGGTCCGGTAGATGCCGGCGCTGCTCACGTCGCCGAACAGCCTGAAGCCGACGATACGGTTGTCCTGCAGATACAGTTTGCGGACAGATTCGCCGCGCTTTACCCGTAGCTCCTCACCTTCCATCTCCCCAACCGCAATCACCGGCAGACCCAGGTGCTTCAGGCTGTTCATACTGTCTGCGCCTTCATAGCTCACGTCCCAACCAAGCAGATTGCAGGCCACAACCGTACCCTGAGCCACAGCATTCGGGAAGTTGCCGTGAATGTATCGCTGACCCGTCATGCGGTCTACTGTCTCAGCCACGTCTCCCGCTGCACTGATGTCCGGCAGATTTGTGCTCAGATGGTCATCTACCAGGATGCCCCAGTCGGTCTTGATACCGGAGCCAGCCAGGTAGTCTATGTTGGGCTTCAAGCCTGTGGCCGCTATGATCAGATCAGCCTGCAGGACATCGCCGGACCTGGTTTGGACAGCCTCAGCACGGGGTTCACCCACAAAGGCTGTCGCATCAGCTTCGGCACCAACCAGGACGCGTATGCCCCGTTTCTCCATCACCTGCAGTACGATCCGGGATGTCTCAGCATCCAGCATGTTGCGCATGACCCGCGACCTGACCAGTTGGGTCACCTTAAGTCCCATGTCCGCCAGAAGCAGTCCGATCTCTACGCCAATGAAGCCGGCTCCGACGATGAGAGCGCTACGGGCTCGCCCCTCGCGGACCTTGGCCATAAGCTCTTCTGCAGCCGAGAGTGACTTGAAGTTATAGATTCCCGGCTTGTCCTCGCCCTTCAGCGGCGCGTACAGGCGAGCACCGCTGGCCAGCACCAGGCGGTCATAGGGCACCAGCTCATTTCCAGCAAGGCGGACGGCGTGCTGGTCCGGTATCAAGCCCTCCACCTTCGTTCCGGGCCGGTAGTCGATGTTCAGGTGCTCTGGGAAGTCCGTCCCTTTCCAGAAGTGGACTTCTCTGCCGCTGGTGAAGTATTCGAGCATGGCAGGCGGAGAATACGGCGGATAAGGCTCGCTGGAGATCATCAGAATCTCGGCGGCTTTGTCATGTTGACGCAGTGTCTCAGCTACGGTGACTCCGGCCGGGCCGGCGCCGATTATGACCACTTTCATCTGTAGTAGCCCCCAGTCCTATACAGAAGTGACAAGTGGCATCGTGATCATTTCAGGTTCAATAAACGGCAGTTGCAGTCCCTTGCGCTTCTTCTCAATATGCCGCCGGATCAGGACGGCTGCCTTTTCGGGATCCGGCTCTACGCCAAAGTAAGCACCCACCACGTTCTCCAGCCCTCCAGCCAGCAGGCTGACGACGTTGGGACTGCCGAAAATCGGCGGCTGCACACCCACAACCGTGTAGATTCCGGAGGCAACCACATAGGCACCGATAGAGAGCGCCTTCTCCGAGTACCACTCCGGTGCGGCCCCGGCCAGCGGCAGAGCGTCGATGTCTACTCCGAGGAAGTCGGCCAGAGCCGCGGCCAGCACCAGGATGCGCACGTTGTCCACGCATGAGCCCATGTGCAGGACCGGCGGAATGCCGAGCGCCTTGCAGACGGCACCCAAGCCAGGCCCGGCAAGGTCGGCCGATTCGGGCTTCATATGCCCTGCCTTCCCGTTGGCCACCGCCGCGCAACCGGTCACCACCACCAGGATGTCATTCTCGATGAGCCGTCGGGTGAGTGTGACATGCCCGTAGTCCTGCCGTATCTTGGGGTTGTTGCAGCCGACAACGCCCACCGCACCGCGGATCTGTCCATTCTTGATAGCTTCCACCAGCGGTGCAGGGGTTCCGCCCAAAGCCCCAACTATTGCCTCGACCGAAAAGCCTCCCATCATGTCCACCGGCTTGTCCGGGATGTACACACGCTGCTGGATGCGATTGGAGTAGTTTTCCACCGCGGTGCGAACGAGGTCATGGCCGATTTCCATTCCCCGCTTTGGGTCAAAGGAGACATGCGTCGCCCCTGGGAACTTGGCCTTGTCGGCAGTGGATACGACCTTGGTGTGGAAGCACTTGGCCACATGAGTCACGGAGGGCATGATGCACTGATAATCGACAATCATCATCTCCAGCGCCCCGGTCATGATTACGAGTTCCTGCATCAGGTGATTGCCTGCCATGTGAATGCCGCGCCGCATGAGCAGTTCGTTCCCCGTGCAGCACAGTCCGACCAGGTTGATGCCCTTGGCACCCTTGTCTCTGGCCAGCTTGAGCAGGCCGGGGTCCTGGGCTGCCCGGACAATGACGTCCGACAACAGCGGGTTGTGGCCGTGCAGTGCTATGTTCACCTCATCGGCCCTGAGGACGCCCAGGTTCATTTCGGAACGAACAGGTTTGGGTGTCCCGAAAAGGACATCCGATAACTCAGTGGCTATCATGGAACCGCCCCAGCCGTCGGAGAGACTGGTGCGCAGCGAATGCAGCAGGATGTTGACGTAGTCGTTGTCCACACCCATGTGAGTACGGTGGAGCGACTCCACATTCTCCCGGTCGATGCCTCGCGGAGTGATGCCGAGCTTTCCCCACAGATCGCGGCGAGGTTTGGGGGCACGCCCGGCAAAAGTGAGGCTGCTCTTGCGCATGCCGTAGTCTTCCATCATCTCCCAAGCCAGGTCTCTGGCGATTTCATCGATTTTCCTGCCATTCACCTTGACGCCATACTCTTTGGCCACCCGCTTCATTTTCTCTGCATCGGTGATCTGGTAGGCGGTTGTGTCTCCCGCGGCTGTGTGGTGGAATACTTCGAGAATATCCCGCCCATGATCGGAATGTGCAGAAGCGCCCGCTGCTATCATTCGTGCCAGGTTGCGAGCCACGATGATATCGGCATCGGCCCCACAGACACCCTTCTGGGGTCCCTCACCGAACGGGTCGATCCGGCAAGGCCCCATGGCGCAGATGCGGCAGCTCACACCGAGGCTGCAGTATCCGCACTGGGGTTCCTGATCGGCCAGCCTGTCCCAGGCTGTTGGGATGTGCTCATCCTGGGCAACCCTCAACATCTCCTGCGCATCTTTGTTTATGCTCAACCTGCTAAGAGCTTCGCCATCATGATGCTGCGACATTTGGCCTCCTCTCATGCCCGTTCGTTGGTCTGTCCGACGCTCTCACCCCAACCGCGCCACCCTTGAACGTTGGCTGGAATACGAGCCTCTTCAGGTCTGATCTGGCCGGCGGCTATGGACACCGACTGGCCCAACTTCGTTCGCGCCTTCTTAGTCAGCTCGTTTATATCACCGAACTGCAGTGCGCCCACCTTGCAGGTCTCAACGCATGCCGGAATCCTCCCCTGACGCTGGCGGTCTATGCAGTTGTCACACTTGATGGCCACCGTCCTCTGGGGCCTGGCCTTCGCCGAAGGGAAGAAGGTAATCACGTCGAAGGGACAAACCATGGCACACATCCCACACACGATGCACTTGTTGCCGTCTATGAGGACGATATCCGTGTCGCTATCACGGCCGATGGCTGCAGTCGGACAGACGGCCTGGCATGGGGCGGGGCTGCAGTGGCGGCACTTGCTGGGGAAGGACGAGTTCAGGCGCAGGCCCGGTGTGGCCACGATGAACCGGCGTGGCGTTGGTTTCTCTGATATCGCTCCGTAGAGGGTCTTGCTTTGAGAGTGCTCCACTGCGCAGGCGATTTCACACTGATGGCAGCCGACGCATCGCTCCGGATTGACAAAAACGGTCTTTGTCATTGGTCCCTCCTTGTGTCCGAGTGGGATCTTGCCCAAATGTGAGCCTGGACGATAGCAGGCACAATCAGAGCCATCAACAGGGGAGCACGGTGGTGACGGCGGAAGTGGCCTATATGAGAATGTATCATCGGGTCTATCCAGCGTCAATACGTAGCACGTAGCAGCTTGGCTGCTCTGCATCGAAACTGACTCCGGGTGGTATAATGGTCGCGAAAGATACGGTCGACCAAGTTGACTTCAGGGAGGTGTCGAAGATGGCTGTGTATGAATACGTCTGTCCAAAGTGCGGGAAAGAATTCGAGCTGATGAGGCCAATGCACGAGGCTGACAAGTCCGCAGAATGCCCGAACTGTGGCTCGAAGGCGAACAAGCTCGTATCAGGTTTTGGTTCGAAGACTGGCAATACGATACAGCCTGCAGGAGAGCCTTTCCGTGAAAGACCGGTTGTCAAAGAGCCATCAAGGAAGGCCGGAGCCGCAAAGGCCGGTCGGGGCCGGGCGGGCAGGTAACTCCACGAGCGGGCCTTGGCTGCTTGCGGACCGTTGGTTCAGCCAATGCCTCAGGTTCAGATTGACGCCATCGCTGTGTGGTGATATCGTTGCCAGGCAAACAACCGACTCTCACCAGCAGTAGAGGACTGAGCGTATGAGCGGAGATAAAGGATTCAGGCTGGCTCCAGCGCTCCTGACGTGGACGGGAGCACCACACGGCCCCGGCAGCCGATTGCAGACTGGGACTGGTGAGCGCAGGCCACCCAATGCTTTGGTGCTTACCCCGGTTCATCTGAAGACCTCAAGCCGCCCCATGGCGTATCCCCCTTTTGTCATACGTCTGCCCTACCCTCCGAGTCTGGAGGCGTATCCATGGTTCCCGTTGTCTGACTAGACGCTCCGATTCCTTGTTGAGTCAGGAGGCGTCCGTGACCGATGACGACCGAGAACGGCACCAACGGACCCAAACCCGGATCGATTGGTGCCATCCATGGCCGGCTTCAAATCCGTCACCACTAAACGGATCAGCCAAATGCGCGGCAAGCCCGGAATGAAGGTCTGGCAACGCAATTATCACGAACACGTCATCCGTGACGACAAGCAACAGATAATTAGTGCCGGCGATCGGCCGATCTCAATGGCCTCTTCACACTTCCGTTCTGTCCGAAGAAGGCTCGCGATTCAGACTTGCCACTCTGACATCAGCATTCTCCTTGCGCCTTGCCAGCCTTGGCCACCCTAGGCGCACAGTCAGCAGGATAACCGGACCGCAAACCAGCAGCACCTTCCTTGCCGCCGGCATGGGCGGCCAGAATCCGTTCCAGGTTGTGTCGATCGCTTCACCTAAGTTGATGCTGGGAAGACTGAGCGACCTTGCCCCGGTGTCAGGGTCGACTTCGTAGAATCCTGCGTTCGGGTTCTCAATCGAGTTGGCGGCCTTGCCCTCATAGTCAACCCAGACGTGAGTCGGCGATGAGTTGATTTTGTACGGAATCCCCTTTGACTCCAGGACAGAGGCGAGCACGATAGCGCGGGCCTTGCAGTCGCCTGCTCCATTCTTCAGCACTTCATCGACCGTCGGGAAATACCAGGGCATACCGTACACCTGCCAGTCGTATCGATACGGAACGATCCGGAGGACTTCCTGCTCAATCGCGGCAGGATCGGAAGGCAGACCAACTGCCAGCGATTCGACAGCCGCCGGGTCCACGCTCGGCGCGGCCAGCCTTCCCAAACTTGCAGCCAGCCGCAGCGGGTTAGGGTACAGGATCAGGAAGACCCAGAGAACCAGGAGCAGCGGGAAGAAGCGACAGAAGACTCTGAGAGCACGCGGTCGACTGTCTTCCCTTTTTACGTTTCCCCGGCCCTCTTCTGTTCCCTGGCTCGATTTCCTTCGGAAGGGGTTCTTCATCTTGTCCCACCAGCCTGCTCCCAGTGTACCACTTCACCCGGCGAGCGCCGTTGATGACAGAGGGTGCCACAAATGGTACAACTATCCGAAGGCAGGCCGACAGGCAAGAATGTCTGTGGTCTGCAAATGGGAGGGTTATGAGAGTCATTGGAGTGATCGGCAAGAACGGCTCCGGCAAGGATGAAGTGTTGAAATACCTGAAGGACAGGCACAACGTCCCATTCCTGTCCACGGGCGACATCGTGCGGGAAATCGCTGCGCGGGAGGGACGCCCGCTTGATCGCACCACACTGCAGGAAATCTCGGATTCGTATTTCCAGAAATATGGAAAGGGCTGTTTCGTCAGGATGCTGGCGGAGAAGATCCGGGAGAAGGGCTGGTCCGTGGCCGGGATAAGCGGCGTGCGTTCGCCGGAGGATGTACATGAACTCAGAGGTGTCCTGGGCCGGTCATTTGTTCTCATCGAGGTGCACGTTACCGATCCGCAGGTCCGGTTTCAAAGGATGCAGAAACGTGGAGCAGTGAGAGACACGAATTCCTACCAGGATTTCCTGGCGCAGGATGGAGCGGAGGAACGGCTTTTCCATATAGATGAAGCTGCCAGGCTGGCCGACTACTCCCTGCCCAATGATGGCGGACTGGAGGATCTGCACCGGGCCGTCGAAGAACTCATTGCACGAGAAGGCGTGCTGAGCACGGACTGATCGCTGCACTGTTCGGGGCAGGCCGCGCACTCGCATGAAAGCCTGAGAGGCCAATCGATGCGGTACCTAGAAACCCCATGGTCGAAAATAAGTAATCACCATATACCCACTTAGGTAATCTCCCTGATAGCCTTGCCACGCCGATCCACCTGATACTGAGTCAGGCATCGCAAACCCCCGGTCAAGTTGAGTTCTCCGAAGACCAGTCCTGCTGGAGCGAAATTTTGTGAGAGAATGTATAAGAGGAGGAATATCATGGGATCAGACAGCGTCTATAAAGTGATCGAACTGGTTGGCAGCAGCACTGAATCCTGGTCCAAGGCTGCAGAAGCGGCTGTGGAGCAAGCATCCAAGAGCTTGCGGGACCTCCGCATTGCTGAGGTCGTCGAGATGGACATGCAGATCGACGCCGGAAAGGTTCGAGCCTATCGAACCAAGATCAGGCTCTCTTTCAAGTACGAGAAAGAGGATTAAATCGCGCTGCTTTATCTCACCATTATGCGGCTGTCCACCACCCGGTAGCCCTGGCCGCGTGCCATGACCCTGACCGGGTTCAAATCCAGTTCGGCAATCTGGGGTATGTCTTCGATCAGCGCCGACAGCCTGAGCAGCAGGTCCTGCAAGGACTCGGTGTCACTGGGCGGCATACCCCTGAAGCCGGCGAACAGGGTGGACATCCTGATGGAGCCGATCAGGTCCTTGGCATCCAGGTCAGTCAAAGGGTGCAGCCTGATTGCCACATCGTTGAAAGCTTCTGCGTAGATTCCGCCGGTGCCGAACATCATGAGCGGCCCGAACAGTGGGTCCTGGGTCACGCCGACGATGACCTCCATCCCACCGCTGACCATCGGCTGCACCACAACTCCCTGCATCTCATGACCGCGGCCGATCGCCTCAAGCCTGTCTCTGATGTCATCGAAGGCATTTTCCACTTCTTCCGCCGTGGTCAGGTCCAGCATGACCGCCCCGACATCGGTCTTGTGCACGATGGTAGATGAACTGAGTTTTACCGCGACGGGGAACCCGATTCGAGAGGCGATATCCGCTGCCTCTGATGGAGTTCTGGCTGTCACCGTCTCTATAGTGTGTATGCCATAGCAGTTGAGCAGCGAGAAAGTGGCATCTGCCGAGAGCCACAGCGGCCTCCTGGCATCGCCTGTCATTGCCCGCTTAACCAATCTGCGAGCTTCGGCCCGCCTGATGCCCGGAATTCTGGGGATGGTTCCCCGCCGGCGTCTGGTCAGCTCTCCAAATTGCACTGCCTTGGCGAAAGCCAGCACGGCATCTTCAGGAAAAAGGTAGCAGGGAACAAACTTCCCGGCGCTGCCCAGTCTCCCTTGCATGCCATGTTGGCCGAAGAAGCAGCAGGCCAGGGGTTTCCCACGCCGCTGGAAGAGTGGTGCCACTCGCCGTATGCTCTCCTGCATAGCCTCCGGCGCCACCACGATCGGCGGCACGAAGATGCTGAGCACCATGTCCGCATCCGGATCACCAGCCAATGTGCGCAACACTCCTTCGAATTCGCCCGCGGAAGCCCCGGCCGTCAAGTCGAGCGGATTGCCCAGTCCAATATCCCGGCGGATGATGGGTCTCAGAGCAGCCTTGGTCTGTTCGGAGAGCTCAGGCAGGATCAGGCCCTGCCGGGCGGAAGCATCGGCAGCAATTATTCCCGGACCACCCCCGTTGGTCACAATGAATAGTCTCTTGCCTCTCGGCGTTGGCTGGGTGCTCAGCATTGCCGCCGCATCAAAGAGCTGTTCCACAGAATCCACCCTGATGATTCCGGCCTGGTGAAACAGAGCATCTGACACTATGTCCGGTGTCGCTAAAGCCCCGGTGTGCGAAAGCGCGGCGCGCGACCCGGCGGTAGTGCTGCCGCCCTTTACGGCGAGTATCGGCTTGGTCGCTGACACCGTTCTGGCAACGCGACTGAACCTGAGCGGATCGCCGAAGGACTCCAGGTAGAGCAATATTACGTTCGTAGCTTTGTCTTGACCCCAGTGGTAAAGGAGATCTACCGGAGAGATGTCCGCCCGATTGCCCACGCTGACGAAAGTGGAGATGCCGATGTTGAGGTTGTTGGCGTACTCCAGTATCACCAGCCCCATGGCACCGCTCTGGGTCAGGAAAGCAATGCCGCCCGACTGGGGATAGCTCCGCCAGAAGGTGGCGTTCAGCCTTATGGACGGGTCTGTGTTGATGACGCCCATGCAGTTGGGCCCCACCAGCCGCATGCCGCGTCCCAGCGTAATCGCACGCAGCTCCTGTTCGCGGGCGGCCCCATCCGGGCCGCTCTCCTTGAAACCGTCCGAGATCACGACGACGGCGCGCACGCCTTTCCGCCCGCATTCGTCCGCCACCTTGGCTACAAGCGGGGCGCGCACCACGATAACGGCCAGTTCCACGTCACCCGGGACATCCAGGACCGAAGGATACGTCTTGACTGACAGCACAGCCTCAGCATTCGGATTCACCGGGTACACAACTCCTGTGAAGCCATTCTGTATGACAGACTGAAGAATGAATTGCCCTATGCTGTCCTGGTCTCTGGATGCACCTATCACCGCCACGGAGCGTGGACTGAGAATGGCCCGAAGCGCGGCCAGGGTTGACTGGAGCTCCCTCCTGTGTTCCTTCTTGGCCACGGTGCGGGTTCGTGCTATCGGAAAGACGACGTGATATATGCCCTCCTTCAGCTCGGTGGTGATATGGAAGCCGTAGTCACGGAAGACCTGCATCATCTCATGGTTCTCGGAAAGGACATCGGCTTCGAAAACGGCAATCCCGTTCTGTCTGGCGACGTTGGCCAGCCACTCCACCAGTCTGGTGCCAATGCCCCTGCCTTGGTAGGCGTCCTCAATAACGAAGGCCACCTCCGCGGTGCGCTTGTCCGGCAGCCTGAAGTAGCGCCCTATGGCAATGATTTCCCTTTGCTGCTCCTTAAGCAACTCGGCTACGAAGGCGAAAGTATTGGTGTAGTCCACCGTGCAGAATCGAACGGCATCTTCCATCTCCATCTCCTTTGGCACATGATGGAAACGAAGATACCTGGTGCGGGAACTCAGCCTGTGAATAAAGTCCAGCCAGCCCCCGGTGTCGTCTCTTCTGATCGGTCTGAACAGGACCGCAGAACCGTCCTTCAGAACCACCTCGGTCTCATATTGCGACGGGTATGCCACGTTCGTCTCAGGTGACATCTTTTGCCTCCCCCAACCTCAACCGGCGACATCGCGTCGCCATCCTCTCAGTCCCCATAGGCCCTGTCATCGCCGGACTTCAGCCACACAGGCCCCGAGTCCTGGATAGAGCCGCTACGATATTATAGCATTGGAAGCCTCAGGATTTGCCGACTCATCGGGGGGTTGGTTAGCGTGATATACTCACATATACAGGCGGTTGCCGATCGGCCTCGGCCTGTGGCGGAAGTCACAGTTCTGGCGTGGTGGGCGGGTCATTAGTTTTGGATGCGGAGGAGGAAACATGAGCCAGACAATTCTTACCCTGGATGCCTTGCAGAACAGCAATCGCGTTGCCATAGTAGATTTTCGTGGAACCGTCAGCGCCGCCGCCGGAGGCGCGCTGCTGGAGGCTTTCAACTACGTCAGGAGCGCCGGAAGCCAGTCACTGGTTTTGGACTTCTCCGGCGTTTCCGGGATTGAGAGTTCGGGAGTAAGCATGCTTGTGCAGTTGTGCATCCAGGCTAAGCGCAGCCACGTGCTCCTGGCATGCGCCGGTCTGAAGGATGGATACAAGGATGTGTTCAGGCTGACCGGATTGGATGAAACCATCCGGCTGTATGACAGCCGATCCCAGGCTCTCCTGGCAAACGGAGTTGCGGCGGCATTCCAGGCCGGCATCGGTTTGAAGAGATTCGAGGTGGCAAACGGGACTTCGGGCGATACGGAACAGGGTGGTATCACCCAGTGGGCCAAACCGACGCAGAAGCTGCATGCGCCTGAGATTCCCGGAGCCATAAGCGCCATCAACGTAGAGGGGCGCCGACCGGTGGGGCCTCTCAGAGGCTTCGGGCAGCTTTGGGAAAAGACCTACGAGATCCGCTTTCCTCAAGGCAAGGTAAGACCCGCTGAGATCGCCGGCATAATGAAGGAGAGGTTCGTCAGCTTCCAGCCGCCTCAGAACCATTTCTACCCTTCCGCCGCCGGCATAAGGCCCGGCGAGATTGTGCTCATTTCATCTGTGGTCATGGCTCTTCCGCTCTACACCGGTGTCCTCGTGAGCTACGCCGATGATTTCTCCTTTACTTTCATGACGCCGCAGGGGCACCCGGAGTCGGGGTGGGTCTCCTTCCGCACGTTCAACGAATCAGGCAATACGGTCTGCCAGATCCAGGGCCTCGCCAGAGCCAATGACCCGCTCTACGAGGTCGCCTTTCGGCTCCACGGCTCGAAGTTCCAGGAGCAAGTCTGGATACACGTGATGGAGTCTCTGGCAAAGCACCTCGGGGTGCAGAGCCCGGTGATGATGACCAGGAGATGCCTCGACACCGGCCTGCAGTGGTCTCAGGCCGGCAATATCAGGCATAATGCCCAGTTGTGGACTCTGGGGTATCTGGCGCTGTGGCCGATCCGTCAGATGGCAAGAATGTTCGGGAGATGATTCGTCTGTGTTGTCGAATAACGGGTCTTGCGACGTGGTGATTGTCGGTTCCGGGCCGAACGGCCTTGCTGCCGCAATCAGGCTGGCACAGGAAGGTCTGTCGGTCATGGTCTTCGAATCCAGGGGTAGCATCGGGGGAGGGGCCTGCACCGCGGAACTGACTTTGCCCGGCTTCAAGCATGACGTCTTCTCAGCCATACATCCACTGGCTGCGGGATCACCGTTCCTCAGAACTCTGCCCCTGGACAAGCACGGTCTGGAGTGGATCCACTCTCCCGCACCGCTGGCGCATCCGCTCGACGATGGAACCGCGGTTATGCTCGAGCGTTCGGTGAAGGCGACTGCGGCCAACCTGGGGAATGACGGCACGTCATACAGCAGGCTGATCGATCCGCTGGCGTCACACTGGGATGATCTGGCATCCGACCTGCTGCGCCCGATGAGTTTCCCCGGACATCCGCTGGTCTTCTTCGGTTTTGGCCTTGGAGCCATCCGTTCCGCCTCCGGGCTGGCTGAAGCGGTGTTCGGCGGACCTCGTGCCAGAGCACTGCTGGCTGGATTGGGAGCCCATTCCATCATGCCGCTCGACAAGACGGGGAGCGCCGCTATCGCATTGGCCTTATGTGCTGCCGGGCATGCAGTGGGCTGGCCTATAGCGAAAGGCGGTTCACAAAGCATAACTGAGGCTATGGCTCGCCATCTGGAGTCTCTGGGAGGCGTGATACTCACCAACACCCCGGTCACCTCAACCGGTCAGTTGCCGAGGTCGCGGGCCATCGTGCTCGATGTGACGCCGCGTCAGGTGCCGGGCATCATTCATGACCTCCCGTCCGGATACCGGAGCAAGCTGGAGAGGTATCGCTACGGTCCCGCAGCCTTCAAGGTGGAGTGGGCTCTTGATGGCCCGATTCCCTGGCGGGCGGCGGACTGCGCGCGGGCGGCCACCGTCCATCTGGGCGGCACGCTGAAGGAAATAGTCAATTCGGAAAAGAAGGTGTTCCGAGGCAAGGTCTCGGAGAAGCCGTTTGTCATACTCACGCAGCAAAGCCTTTTCGACCCGACGCGTTCACCGGAGGGGAAGCACCTTGCAGGAGCATACTGCCATGTGCCGAACGGCTCAGAGGTCGACATGACAGAGGCGATCGAGGCTCAGGTCGAGCGTTTCGCTCCCGGCTTCCGCGACCACATCATAGCGAGGCACAGGATGTCGCCGCTGGACCTTGAGCGGCAGAACTCCAATCTCGTTGGCGGTGACATAGGTGGAGGCACACAAAGCCTGAGACGACTGTTGAGGACCGGGAAAGGCAAACCGTACTCCACTCCCCTCAAGGGGGTCTACATCTGTTCATCTTCTACCCCACCGGGAGCGGGCGTCCACGGCATGTGCGGTTACAATGCCGCACTTGAGGTTTTACGGGAATTTTCCAAAGAAGACTCCGCCCGGAGCGCTGAGGCCGGCGGCCGGAGCGCCAAAAAGGACCATGATGCGGATGAGATCCCGGCGAAGCCGAACTCTACCATCAGGTAAGCAGGGAAATCAAGTGGCAGGCAGAAATGAAGCATCTGAATCCGGAGAAGCTGCATGTTACTTTTCTGGTTGGGGTCGGTCCGGCCGCGCCTGTCTGCCCGCGCCGCTACACCCTGACACACTCTGATTTCACAGGAGACCTCTTCCTTTCCATCGGACCGGACTACGACCGGCGCAAGACTGCCCACTGGTATACGCGGCTCATGCGGGACGAGGTGCTGGCGGAGTGGCAGGCGGACAAAGACAGGTTTGCGCTGGTAGTTCACTGTCACGTAAGTGGAGGCGCGGTCTTCGGAACGGCCAGGCTGCGCAGCAGCATCTTTCATCGTGAGTTGCCGCTGGCTCTGGAGTCAATTCGCTTTGGCGACCGGCGACTATTCGAGACTCATCCCTGGCTGGATCGGGCTAAAGTCCTTGTCAATTTCCACGCCAGACAGGCCGGGTGCAACGCTGTCGAGGATTGGGGGCACGCCGGCAACTACGCATGACCCGAACGCAGAGACCACCCGAGACACCACATGACGCAGGACTGGATTGAGGAGGAGCGGAGATGGAAGGGAGAAGGGTCGATCACTCAGCAATCAGCATGTCTCAAATGATCTGGCCGGATCTGGCAGGTCGCGCAGGTTTCGCCCACGGCGGGGAGATCATGAAGATGATGGACAGCGCCGCCGGCGTGACCGCAGTCAGGCACTCGCACCGGGACTCCGTCACTGCCCGGGTGGAGGGGATGAATTTCTACCGTCCCATAAGAGTCTACGACTTGGTGACGGTCAATGCCTGTCTCACCTTTGTCGGCCGGTCGTCGATGGAGGTGAGGGTGGAAGTGTGGGCCGAGAATATTGTCAAAGAGGAGAGGGTGCATGCGCTGACCGCCTATTTCATCATGGTCGCCGTGGATGACCAGGGGAGACCGACTGAGGTCCCGCCCCTGATACTGTCTTCCGAAAAAGAGAGGGATTTGTGGGAAAAGGGCAGGCAGAGATACCGGTCATGCAAAAGGGAAATCATGGCCGAGGATGCAGACTACAAGGTGTGTCGCGAGGAATCGGTATAGGAACAAGGGAGCGCGGGTAGGTGGTGCAACCCGGGAGAGTCAAGAACCTCAACCACAGACGCAGCAGCAACGGCAGGTATGTGGTCTACTGGATGCAGGCTTCACAGAGGGCCGAGTGCAATCACGCGCTCGAATATGCCATCGAACAGGCCAACGACCTCGGCAAGCCGGTCGTGGTCTATTTCGGTCTGACGGAACGCTATCCGGAGGCCAACGCCAGACACTACCGTTTCATGCTGGAAGGCCTGAAAGAAACCCAACAGGCGCTCCGGGCAAGAGGGATCAACTTCGTGCTGCGACGGGAATCACCGGAACTCGGCATTATCGAGATTGCCAGGCAAGCCAGTTCTGTGGTTGTGGATCGCGGCTATCTCACGGTTCAGCGGAACTGGCGGGACTACGCAGCGCAGCGCCTGGAATGCCCTCTCATACAAGTGGAGACGGACGCTGTCGTTCCGGTGGAGCTGTCATCTCCAAAGGAAGAGTACTCCGCCGCTACCCTCAGACCCAGGATTCACCGGCGCTTGCCGGACTTCCTGGCACCATTGGCCGGCTCCGTTCCAAAGGACCGTTCGATCGATCTCGACTCCGATTCCCTCAGCCTGGACAATGTGGACCAGACACTCTCTACCCTTGACATCGACAGGTCGGTTCCCAAGGCGCGGAATTTTCGTGGCGGAGCGGGAGAAGCCAATAGACTGCTCGATGTCTTCGTTGGGCAGAAGCTGGACAGATACGCCGAGCTCCGAAACGATCCCAACGAGGACTGCCTTTCCGGCCTCAGCCCCTACCTCCACTTCGGTCAGATATCCCCTTTGGATATCGCCCTGCGGGTGCTGGAAACCGGATCGAGGAACAGTGCAGCGTTTCTTGAAGAGCTGATCGTCCGCAGGGAACTCGCCTTTAACTTTGTGCAATACAACCGTGACTACGGCACTTTCGATTCGCTGCCATCCTGGGCACAGAAGACGCTCTGTGAACATGAAGCCGACCCCAGGCCGGCAAGCTACTCGCTTGAGCAATTGGAGAAGGCCAAGACTCACGATCCCTGCTGGAACGCGGCGCAGACGGAGATGATGGTTGAGGGGAAGATGCACGGCTACATGAGGATGTACTGGGGCAAGAAGATACTCGAGTGGGCTCGCTCCCCGCGCGAGGCCTACGAGATCGCCCTCTACCTGAACAACAAGCATGAGCTGGACGGCCGGGACCCGAACAGTTATGCCGGGGTGGCCTGGTGCTTCGGGAAGCACGACCGTCCCTGGGGGGAGAGGCCGGTCTTCGGCACGGTGAGGTATATGAATGACCGCGGGTTGATGAGAAGATTCGACGTGGAGCGTTATGTCAAGAAGTGGGCGGGGCAGGAATCTGAAGAAGCAGCAAATGAGCAATGAAGCGGCGCGTGCAGTCCTCAAGCACCTGTTTGCCGCACAGAGGCTGTGCGTGCTGGCCACTCAGGGCAGCGGTCAGCCATACGGCTCGCTGGTGGCTTTCGCCGAGACGGACGACTTGATGCAACTGGTCTTCACCACTCGCCGCGACAGCCGCAAGTTCGCAAACCTGACGGCCGATCCCAGGGTGGCTCTGCTTATTGACAGCCGATCCAACAGCGACACCGATTTCCGCGACGCGGTGGCCGTGACCGCCGTGGGCAGTGCCCGTGAGGCTTCGGGCGGCGAGAGGGACAGTCTGGCTAAGATCTACCTCGCCAAGCACCCATATCTTGCGGAGTTTGTCGAATCTCCAGGCATGGCCGTCTGCCTGGCCGATATCGAAGACTACGTGATTGCCAGATTCACAGAGGTGACCCGGCTGCGGATGGAGCGTTGACTCCGTGATGGCTGCGGCCACACGATGCCGGGACTGACCGTCAGCAGGCTAGGTGGTTCGGGCCAGCGCACCGGCGTAGACCTGCCACGCCAAAGCAGACTTGGCCACCAGGCTCAATAGCATGTACACCCTCTCGCCGAAGAGGTAGTCCCGCCAAGGCCCAACCTTCTTATACTGCAGCGCCATATTAACGGCGAAGCTGAAGAAGAAGACGAAGAGAATGCCCAGGATGGTGTACACGAAGGTGGGAACAGCCTCGGTGGAAGATGCGATTGCGGCGAAGAAATACCAGGCAAGAATGATCCAGGGAACGATGCCGGCGAAGCAGCCGAAGATGAATGCAGTCCAGTCAGTTTTCGGGGTCGTCTGGTTGTGCTTCTCCATCATTAGACCGAACAGATTCATGGTTGCCGTCAGGGCGAAGAGCAGGATCATGGTCGGCGCATCATAGATACCGCTCAGCATGCCTATCAGAACCACCATCAGGGAGGCGCTCAGGGCGTACTCGTACCACCTGAGGTAGTTGATGCCCTTTTTGAGATTGCGCACGTACCATTTGTAGCCTATCGACGCCATGATGAAATGGGCCACAGCCGAGATCAGCAGGAATGCGGCCACCAGCGGACCGATGCGAATACTGACTACATCCTGGGTCACTGTGCCCGGGATTCCGGTCGGGAGCCATTGCAGGAAAGAGGTGGTGATCGTCACCGCGTAGTCATTGGACAAGACCAGCATGGCGGCCGCCTGCCCCAGATGAAGGAGGCACATGACGGCATTGAACCACCTCAAGCTCCTGTACTGCCGTTCTATAGTGACTTCATTCGCGCTCATGGTTCCGACCTCACTTTCCCCAACGACCTCGGCAAACGGGCTGGCTGGCTATCGGCGAAGCGATGCAGTTCTCGCCACAAAAATAATGAAGGCACATGATGCGGATGGCCTCTCACTTTTCGCCGGAACGGTCCACAGGTCGCACGAACGCCCGGGCCGGCGCACCGTCGCCTCCGGCAATCTTCAGAGGCAGGCAAATCAACTGCACTCGGCCCGGCCGGACCTGCTTCAGATTGAGCCCCTCAATGATCCAGATGCCGGCATTAAGCAGGGCCTGGTGAGTCTCCACTCCGTCAGCTCGAAACCCGCCCACAGAGAGGTAGTCCACTCCAACCAGCCGCACCCGCCGCTCAGCGAGATACCGGGCCGCCGCTGCCGAAAGGTACACGAAGTCCTCGACAAAGCTGTCGGTATCCCAGCAGCGATCCGAGTTGTAAGTCTTGAACAGGACCCGCTCGCCGCGCCGGATGGCATGCTGTGCCAGTTCATCGGTCTTGATGGACTCGCGGTCATGGATGGGAATCACCCTGGCCATACCCATGGCTGCATCCGGGGGCATATTGTCTATCCCTATGCCGCCGCTGATAAAGTGCGCGGGTGCATCCATGTGGGTGCCTGTATGCGCGCCCATCTCAAGGAGCGACACCGTGCTCAGGTCACCCCGCTCTATTTCCAGGGCATGGCTGAAACGGACCGGGGGATCGCCAGGCCAGTTGACCATGCCGGTTCTCAGCATTACCGAGACATCGATCCAGGGCGAAGCCATCCTGCTCTCCCTTCAAAGCCTTACGCCATCGTGATGACGGTCTTGATACCGTTTTTCGAAAGAACGGCATCGCTGGCTTCATCCAGCGTCACACGGGTCGTGATCAGATCGCGAATAGCAGCGGGGAAGCGCTGCATAAATGAACCCAGATCGCTGACCCCTTCCTCAAAAGAGGCGCGGCCTGCATTGACGATGCCGCAAATGACCTGGTTGTTGAGCACAACATTGCGCATTATCCGTTCCGCATCGACCTCAATCGGTGCCTCCACTCCCGGGACACCGGTGAAAAGGAAGACACCGTTCGCCCCGAGAACGCTCAGCACATCGAAGGAGAGCTTGGCGACGCCGATGGCCTCGTACACCAGGCTGATGTTGCCGATAATCTTCGCCAAGTCCCGGGGTGGGTGCTCCGTCGAGGATATGAACCGGGCACCGATAGTAGAAACGATTCTCACATTCATGCTGTCGGCTTTGTTCCTGGAATACACCCAGGTGTGTAAGCCGGTTGCGGCCAGTTTCATCGCGCCCAACAGCCCGATGGGGCCTGCTCCGAGAACGACCGCGCTGAGGTTACTCGGATCATTCTTGAGGTCGCCGGGCAGCCGCTGCACCAGGACGCGGACCTGCTCCGCGGCCTTTTCGGCCACCGTGAGCGGTTCCAGCAGGACGGCCACCTCACGCAACTCCTTCGGCATCTTGACCATGTACTGCTCGTCATCGACGACGAACTCGGTCATGTATCCGTGCGCCCGCTGGATACCACGCTCGGCAAAATCGCCGGTGATACAGAAGTCCTGGCGGCCCCTGCGGCACGGGCCACAGCGTTCATCCGGGCAGGGGCGGCGAACCATCAACACCGCCAGGTCGCCGGGCACCAAGCCGGTGACAGCACCTCCGACATCAATGACTTCGCCAAGCGCTTCATGTCCGATAACCAGGTACGGAGAGTCAACCGGCGGCGCGCCGTGCTGGAACGAAGCGACCTCACGGTCGGTACCGCAGATTCCAGCCTCCAGTATGCGCAGTTTAACTTCGGTAGGTCCCGCAATCACCGGCTCGGGATGGTCAATAAGTCGGACCTCACGGCTGGAAGGAAATACTGCGAGAGCTTTCATGATGCCTCCTCTCCACTTCTTCTGCAGTTCGACAAGTCTGGCGCCGGAAGCTCGGAGAGTATTGCCGGCGCTGGCCTTGAATGGACAGCGCGACTCAACATTCTTCACGGAAATAGTTGCCGACGCGCCCCTCTTGACGTTCGCGCACAGTGGCCTCGTCGTGACCGTACACATGGCCCCCAAAGCCATGACGCATCATTGCGATGGCTCGCGCCGAGAACTTCTTAACATCGCGCGAAATGAACAGTTGCATAATGGACTGTGCGATCACAGGCACAGGTATTTCCATTATGATCGCGTCACTGACCAGCCAGTTCACCTCGCCGGTATCTTCTACATATGGAGAAATCTTCTCCATTCCTGCTTCAGCGCGATAGGCCTCCTCCATCAATTCGATCAGCCAGGATCGTATGACTGAACCGTTGCGCCAGCAGCGGAGTACTTCAGCAACATCGAGTCGGTCGTGGTAGTGTTCAAGGAGGTCGATTCCTTCGCCGATCGCCTGGAGCATCCCGAACTCGATTCCGTTGTGAACCAGCTTCGTGAAATGACCGGCTCCGGGCGGCCCGGCGTGAATATACCCACCCGGCGTGGCCAATTCGAGAAGGATCGGCTCAACCTCCGCAACGGCTTCCTTCTCCCCTCCCACCATAAAGCTAGCTCCGTGGCGTGCACCTACTATGCCGCCGCTCGTGCCAAGATCAACCAAGTGGATGCCCTTCTCCTTGAGCCAGCGATGGCGTCGAATTGAGTCGCCCCAGTAAGAATTGCCGGCATCGACCAGAATGTCGCCTCTCTCAAGCGCGCAGGCAAGATCATCCAGAACCCGGTCCACCTCCGGGCCGGCCGGAATGTGGATGGATACCACCCTGGGTGGCGAGAGCTCCCTTTTGAAACCGTCGTAGCTTTGTGTCCTAACCATGCCTGCCTGCAGTAGCTCCGGCTGTGGCTCCTTCTCATCAAAACCGACAACCTTGAAGCCTTTCTCCATAGCCTGAAGCACAAGGTTTCCACCCATGCGGCCCAGACCGACCACGCCAAATTCTCTCTTAACATCAGTCATTTTCGATGAGCAAATACCTCTCAATACTGTGCAGGTGCATAACCTCCAGGTTCGATGTTATGGACAAAACCACGAGGCGTCTATACGTAGCGTTACCTAAGACTGTTTAGGTGGTACCGGTCCGGAGTGAGAAAGCTTCTGAGCATGGCCTGCACCTCATGTATCACGCCGTCTGTCGATCCCCGTATTGACATTTTGAAGGAAATTCGTGGTAGCATGGACCCACAGACCACTATCATCCAGGATATATAGTCAAGTTCGTTTCATTTGCTCTTCGGTTCAGTGCCTTGGCTCCGCAAACCGTGCCGCTTAAGGAGGAAGAGATGAAACTGCTGCCTATGGAAAGACTGGGCGTACATGAGCACAACGGGATATGTCACTTTGGCTTGTTCCTGCCCTGGGTATCTCCTGACCAGGGGAACAGGCTGTGGGTCAAGATCATTCACGAGAGGGACCAGTTTCTGCAGGATATTCTTCCGGAGAAATTCGAGCTGTCGCATTCGGTTGACCCGGATTACGGCGACTACTGGTCTGCGGAAGTAGACATTCCAAGCCATCCCATACCAAGCCTGATGTCGGCCTGGGGCACCGAAGGAAGATATGTCTATCGCTACTGCCTGGAGAGCCCCCATGCCGGCGAACCGATTGACTGGATCATCGATCCATTTGCCAGAGAATTCGGTATCGGCAAGCTCTCGGCTTTCACGCTTGGATACAGGGAGCATGACTGGAGCGGGAATGAAGTCTGTTGGAAGACTCCGCCCCTTGATGACATCATTCTCTATGAACTGATGATCAACGAATTCGGCGGCGGCATCGACGAGACCATTGACCGGCTGGGGTATCTGGAGGACCTGGGTGTGAACTGCATAGAGCTTATGCCAGTCTCCAACGTCGCCAACGTTGTGGATTGGGGTTACATGCCGATCGGCTACTTCGGAGTGGATGAGAGATTCGGCAAAAGGAGAGACCTGTTGAGGCTGATCGATGCGGCCCATCAGCACGGCATCGCTGTGATTGTCGATGCCGTATACGGGCACACCAGCGGCAGTTTCCCCTATGCCTATGTGTACGAGAGGCTGGGCTACGGAGAGAACCCATTCATGGGAAAGTTTGCCGGCGACTACTTCGGCTGGGGCACCGACTTTGGCCGTCCTTTCACGCGTGACTTCTTTTTCACCGTCAACCACTATTGGCTGGATCGCTACCATGTCGATGGCTTCCGCTATGACTGCGTCCCGGAGTACTGGGATGGACCGTTGGGGCAGGGCTACGCTGCCCTCACCTACGAGACATACCAGGCCATCAAGAGGCAAGGGGCATCCGGCCATTGGCAACGTTTCTTCGACCGCGCAAGCATCAATGTGATCCAGTGTGCGGAGCAATTGGAGTCGCCACGGGAAATACTGGAAAAGACTTATACTTGTTGCACCTGTCAGAACGAGACTCTTTCCGCAGCTCAGGGTGTGGCCCGAGGTGACCGGGGGCAGTTGACTAATCTCGGCCTTCAGCTCGGTCTCTACGGCTACCCGCGGGAAGTCGTCAGCGGCGAGGACACGATCAAGAAGACTGCCATCCAGCAACTTGAGACTCACGACCAGTCCCGCTTCCTGTGCAATTTTGCCACCATCTCTCTCAACGGTGAGCTTCTCCGGGAGGGGGATCGCGCCATGTGGTACAAAGTGCAGCCGTACCTGATCGGCCTTTTCACTGCGCAGGGTATCCCCATGCTCTGGCAAGGCCAGGAGTTTGGTGAGAACTACTACGTTCCCAAGGAAGGCTGGGGGAGAGTGCTGTCGTTCAGGCCGGTGCGTTGGGACTACTTCTATGATCCCATCGGAACGGCGGTGATTGCCCTCGTTCGCAAACTGGCCAGACTGCGCAGAAAGCAGGCTCAATTTCGCTACGGGGATCACTTCTTCTACAACGACTTCGCTCGCTACCAGTCGAACAAGGTCATGCTGTTCTCGCGACAATATGGCAGTGAATACAGCCTGATTGCCCTCAACTTCGGCGATGAGGTGCAGACAGTGCCGTTCATGTTCCCGTTCAGCGGCGACTACCTTGAACAGCTTCACGAGAGTGATAACCACAAAGGAGTTGTTGCCGGGCCTGAGTATCAGATCACAATCCCCAGCAACTATGGACGTGTTTGGACGCTATCGGCTCCAGGCTGATACGGCGAAGGTTGAAGTTCGGCAGCGGCTACGGCTTGCTCCGTCACATTCTGCAGCCTGCCTTGACCGCCGGCCAGGCCATTGGTAGACTCTGCTCGATTGATTCCCGGTTTTTTGATCAGCCAGTTGGCTGTATTCTGCACGTAGGAGGGCTGTCTGCATGATCAGATCAAGGATTCTCGGAGTTGGGCGATACCTGCCGGAGCGGCGCGTGACCAACTTCGACCTCGCCAAAATGTTCAACACCAGCGATGAGTGGGTCCGGCAGCGGACCGGAATTGTGGAAAGGCGTTATGCGGACGAAGGCGTCTACTGCTCGGACCTGGCCTTGGAAGCTGCCAGAGAAGCCCTCAAGAGCGCGGGGATGAAGGCTGAGGATCTGGACTTCATCATCTTCGCCACTCTGAGTCCCGACCATCATTTCCCAGGCAATGGCTGCTATCTGCAGAGAAAGATGGGGCTTACCGACATCGGCTGCATGGATATCAGAAACCAGTGCTCGGGTTTCATATATAGTCTGGCTACGGCTGACGCCTTCGTCAGGACCGGCATGTACAAGAGGATTCTGGTTGTCGGCGCGGAGGTCCATTCCAGCGGATTAAATTTCGCCGATGAGGGGCGCGATGTGGCGGTGATCTTCGGAGACGGTGCCGGCGCGGTGATCATCGGTCCATCGGACGACCCATCGAGGGGTATCCTCTCGAATCATCTTCATGCTGACGGACGATTCGCG